>NZ_JBHYQH010000032.1:0-5597 GCF_042746715.1 Streptomyces sp. NPDC058741
GGTCGAGGGGGTGAAGCAGGTGTCGCCGTTGTAGGTGGCGGTGATGGTGCCGGTGGTGAGGTTGTCGGCGGTGATGCAGGTGGTGCCGTCGGGTGCGAGGCCGATGGTCTGGTCGAGTCCGGGGCCGGTGAGGGTGAGGGTTCCGGAGGGGGTGCCACTGCCGGGGGCGACGGGCGTGACCGTGGCGCACACGGTCACTGGCTGGCCGCAGACCGAGGGGGTCGGGTCGGCGGTGAGGGAGACGATGCTGCCAGCCGGAGCGACCGTCACGTCCGCTGTGCCCGTCGACGGGGTGAAGCACGGGTCACCGCCGAAGATGGCCGTGACGGTGCCGGTCTGCAGCACGTCGGTGGTCGTGCAGGCCGTGCCGTCGGCGGCCAGTTCCACGGTCTCGTTCAGCCCGCCGGGACCGGTGAAGATGACCGTTCCGGTGGGGGTGCCGTTGCCGGGGGCGACGGCTGTGACGGTGGCGCACACGGTGACACTCTGGCCGCACAAAGAGGGGGTCGGATCCACCGTCAGGGACACCGCGCTCGTAGCAGGGCCGACCGTCACGTCGAAGGAGACCGTCGCGGGCCCGTAACACTCGTCACCGTCGTAGGTGGCGGTGACGGTGCCGGTCTCCAGCACCGTCGTGGTCACACAGGCCGTGCCGTCGGCGTCCAGGGGCGCAGACGCGGTCAGTCCGCCGGGGCCGGTGAAGGTGACCGTCCCGGTGGGGGTGCCGCTGCCCGGGAGTGTCTGCGTCACGGTGGCGCAGAGCTCCACCTCCTGCCCGCACACCGACGGATCGGGACCGGCCGACGCGGTGAGCGTGACGGGTGCCTGTTCGACGACGAGGACCATGAGGGGCGAGTTCGAGGCGTTGAACTCGGCGTCGCCGGTGTAGAAGGCGGCTGCCCGGTGCAGGCCTACCGGCAGGTCGCTGATCGTGACCTGCGCCTGCCCCGTCGCATCCACGGGCGCGGACATGACCGGACCGTCGTCGCTGACGATGAAGGAGACGGAGCCGGTGGGGGTGCCCGCGCCGGGCGGCACGGGGGTCACCTGCGCGGTGAGGGTGACCGTCTCGCCGCAGAGCGATGGCTCGGGGTCGACGACCAGCGTGGTGGTGGTGTTCGCGAGGGTGACCTCCTGCGTGTCCGCGCCCGTGGACGACTCGTACTCCGCGTCGCCCGAGTACGTGGCCTCCATTCCGTGAAGATCCACGTCCAGGGCAGCGGTCGCGTACTGCGCTTGTCCGCTTGCGTCCAGCGGAACTGTCGCGACGGGCGCACCGTCGAGAACGAAGTCGACGGTGCCGGTCGGGCTGGGGCCGTCGGCGACTTCCGGTTGGACGGTGGCGGTGAAGGTGACTTCCTGACCGGCGACGGATGGATCCGGTGTCGAGGTGACGGTGGTGGTCGAACTGGCCACGATGTGGCTCCTTTCGGATGATCCGCGAAAAGGAGTGAGGGTCATCGCCCAAGTGGCGTACATCCGGGATGAGGGATTTCCGGCCTCGTCGGTGCGGCGCTCTGCGAGGATTCCCTGGTCCGCTCGGATTCGCGGCGGATCGCCTACTTTCAGCACCAGTAGGCGCCCCGTCCGAGATCGTGGTCCAGATGGACGAACGGAATACCACTCGTTCGGCGCAGCGCACTCAGTGGTACAAGAAGCGGAAAACACGGATCGCGCGGCGCATGGGTGTCGCCTCTTTCCGCGCCGTCTGCGGAAGGGAAAGGATTTCTCGGTTTTCCCGTCCTCGCGCGCGTGCGTCACCAGGAGCATCCGCGGCACGCTCGCGATGGTGCCGCGGGAAATCCCAGGCCTGTCCGGTCCTCGATGCGACCGGGCGCTGCAAGGTGTCGTCGTTCTGGATTCCGCCGTTGGTCACGGCAAGCGGCAGCCCCTCGGCGCACCGGCTTTCCGGTACGCCGAGGGGCTGCCGTGTGGTCTCTGTCGACGGCCTCGTAGGGTCGGCCGATCGCGGGTGCCGCCTGCGGGCCTACTGGCTGACCGCGGTGACGGAACCCCCTCCGCCCGCCCTTCGGTTGGCGGCATCGGCTTCCTGCCGTGTGGGGTACTGGCGTGTGACGCCGTTGGGGAGAACCAGCCGGTATACGGTCGTCGACCGGCTGGCGCCTTTGGTGCGCCCGCAGTTGCATGGCATGGTCTGCCTCCTTCCGTCCGGCCGCCCGGACGACCGGTCAAGGGAGGGCCGGGAGAATTCCGGGCCGGCAGCGCGCCCTTGGCCCTACCGGTTAATCCCCGGCTGCCGCCCTGCCGACACGAGCCGTCAATTAATCACATTATCCAGGGTGAGAGTGGCCACTTTCTCCAACGTGCCTGTCAGTCGACCCAGGTGGCTGCCAGACCGGTGAGATAGGACAGGGTGAGCAGAGTGGCGCCCGCCTGGAACCACGTCTCCTCGCCGGCCCAGTAGGCGAGCGCGGTGACGGCGCCCGCGACCCATATGCTGACGCACCATCCGCAAGTGATCAGATAAGCCAGCCGGGAGTCGTCACCGAAACGATCGGCGATCCGAGAGCGGAGTCCCGCGGCGAGGGCATCCTTCGTGAGGAATCGCGTGACGCGGCAGACGGTGCCGAGCGAGAGAAGGAAGACCAGCACACTCATGAAAATCATCGTAGGGAATCCACTCCGGTCCTTCTCGCGTTTTCGCGAATCGGAATGATTACGGGAGTGACCGAAAAAGTCGAGAGTTTTCTCGAGAGGCGGATGATGCGGATGCCCGCTCCGTGACAAGGCCGGTGCGCGACCCTCATGTGGACTCCGCTCGGCAGCGTGAACCGGCTTCTGTGCCCCCGCCCCATTGACCAGTTGCTATGCGCGAGTAAGTTGACTCCAGAGTAAGTAGGCACGGCGGCACGTCAGTCTCATCCGTGACCGGGACCCGTCATGGGTGTACGCAGGGATCTCAAACGGGCAATGCAGCGCACCGACCTGGTGATCCGTACGAAGGCCGAGACCGTCAGGGCCGAACGGGGCGTCGTCCGCGAGGCCCGCGTGGCACCCCTCGCCCCCCGTCCGGCGACCGGCGGCATCACCGACCTCCCGTTCACCAACGCGGCGGAGGCCGCCGACGCCGTGGTCCTGCGCCGGGAGGCGCACGGCACCTGGCAACCCGTCACGGCGGCGGCCTTCGCCGACGAGGTCACCGCCGTGGCCGAGGGCCTGATCGCCGCCGGCCTCGAACCGGGCGGCCGCGTCGCGGTGATGTCCCGCACCCGCTACGAATGGACGGTGCTGGACTTCGCCGTCTGGTCGGCGGGCGGCCAGACCGTCCGCGTCCACGCCACCTCCTCCGCAGGCCAGGTGGAGTGGACCGTCCGCGACTCCGGCGCCCGGTACGTCGTCACCGAGACCGCCGCGAACACCGAGACCGTCTCGGCCGGCACGGCCGCCCACCCCGCACCCCCGCGCGTCTGGCGGCTCGACGCCGGCGTCTACCGCCGCGTCCGCAAGGAGCTCGGCGGCCGCATGCGCTACGCCATCAGCGACGGCAGCCCCCTCGACCGCGAGCTCAACCTCTTCTTCTACGCTGCCGGCATCCTGATCCACGAGGGCTACGGCCTCACCGAGACCACCGCCGCCGCCACACCTTGAACGTCAAGCGGCGGGCAGCGACGGCGGCTTACGCCGAGCAGATCGAAGCCCCGTACGCGGGCGGGCGCTGACACCGGACGAACGAAAGGGGCGGGCCGCCGAGCAAGTGCTCGACCACCCGCCCCGGTGCCGTTGCGTCAGTCACCGATCGCCGAAAGGACCGAAACGTCCTCCAGCAGGTGCGACAGCGCACCGTCGCGCTTGACGTTGGTGGAGTTCTCCACACACTGCTGCTGCTGGTGGTCCGACAGGATCGGGACGTCCTGGACGAGCCCGCCGATACCGATGGGCAGGTCGCTCACCGCGATGCACGGCTTGTTGAACGAGCCTTGGATCAGCGCCATCTGCGGGCTCATGTGACCGTACGTGGACGAGTTGCCGAAGCTCTGCATCGCCCCGTTGCCGTTCGCGGTGGTCGGACCGCTGTCGTCGCCGGCCGCAAGCGCCTGCGGGGCCGCGGCAGCGGAGGCTCCCATGACGGAAGCGGCGATCGCCGCGGTGGCAAGAACCTTCTTGATCACTGACCAGTCCTTTCTGAGGAAACCCCGTCCTCCGGAGCGTTCTGGTCAACTGCGCGGCCGGCGCATGGTTTCACCTCGTCACTCCGTCAGCCCACGCCAGAACAGTTTGTGTGTTCTTCTTCCCTGTTCCTGCCAGGGGTTCTGAGCGCAGCGGCCAACCGGGTGAACACCCGCAACCATTCATCCGGAGCCGGGTTGATGAGGCCGTAGGGCATGCGTCGTTACGAGGAAAGGAACGCGAAGTGCTCAAGAAGGCAATGGTTGCCGCGGCGGCCGCCGCCTCTGTCATCGGTATGTCGGTGGCGGCTGCTCCCCAGGCTCTTGCCGTCGGGGACGACTCCGGACCGTCCGTGGCCAACGGCAACGGCGCCTCGTCGTCGTTCGGCAACTCCGCGACCAAGGGCGACATGAGCCCTCAGCTCTCGCTGGTGAACGGCTCGCTGAACAAGCCCTGTGTCGGTGTTCAGGACCTCAACTTCGGTACCGGTGCCGGCACCTTGATCCAGGACATCCCGGTCCTGTCGGACCAGGTCCAGCAGCAGTGCGCGGACAACTCCACGAACGCCAAGCGGGACGGTGCGCTGAACCACATCCTGGAGGATCTGTCGGTCCTGTCAGCGGACATCGACTGATTCGCTCCGTACGACGCCATGACGGTCCGCCGGGTCCCCGGCGGGCCGCCGTGGCGTACCCGGAATCCCTCGTGGGGCATTCGGGTGAATTCCGTTTTGCCGTGCGCTTCTTGGTTTCTTGGGACGCCGGTTCGTCGTTTTCAGGCTGCAGGTCATGATGCGAGCCCTACAAGCTGTGCTCGCTCGGTCTCGGCCGAAAAGGGCATGACCGCAGAGAAGGGAAGAACATGAAGAAGAGCGCTGCTGTCCTCGCGGGAGCGGTCATGGCCCTGGGCATGGCGGGTCCGGCCATGGCCGACTCCGGTGCCCAGGCTGCCGCGGTGGGTTCCCCGGGCGTCCTGTCCGGCAACGTGATCCAGATTCCCGTGCACATCCAGCACAACGTGTGCGGCAACACCGTCGACACCATCGCCGTCCTGAGCCCGGCTTTCGGCAACGAGTGCGAGAACGACTGACGTCGAAGCGCACCGGATGCGACATGGCCGGCCCCGGGAAAATCGCGTTCGTTCCGAGGCCGGCTGTTCCCACTTCTACCAGCAGGAAGACAACGAGATTGCGACAGACCCTGAGCAGGGGAATGGTCGCGGCGGCGGCCGCGACGAGCATCCTGTCCCTGTGCGGCGGCCAGGCCGCCGCCGACTCGTCGGCCGACGGCGCCGCCAAGGGCTCGCCGGGCGTCGCGTCCGGCAACGAGATCCAGGCCCCGGTCCACGTGCCCGTCAATGCCTGCGGCAACACCATCGACGCGGTAGCCGTGCTCAACCCGGCCTTCGGCAACTCCTGTGTCAACGAGGACGGGTCCTACGGCGATGACGGCGGCTACGGCGACACGCCC
>NZ_JBHYQH010000032.1:5696-12957 GCF_042746715.1 Streptomyces sp. NPDC058741
ATCGACGCGGTAGCCGTGCTCAACCCGGCCTTCGGCAACTCCTGTGTCAACGAGGACGGGTCCTACGGCGATGACGGCGGCTACGGCGACACGCCCTCGACCGAGCCGCCGCACACCCCACCGGCCGAGCACCCGCACACACCACCGTCGGGCGGCCACAGCTCCACGCCCCCGGACTCACCCTCAGGAGAGCACCCCACGCCTCCTGGCCGGGCTGAGCAGCCGCCCAGTCTCCCCGAGACCGGTGCCGGGGAAATGGTCGGTACCGCGGCCGCCAGCACCGCGTTGATCGCGGGCGGCATCATCCTCTACCGACGGGGCCGGGCGGCCCGGACCCACCGCTGAGGCAGCGGGTGCCGGACGCCCGCGTCCGGCACCCCTGAAGTGATGCGGCGCTCCCTCAGCCGCCACAGCAGGTCCTTGCCCCGCCGGCGCGCGCACACGTCCCACAGCGCCGCCGACAGCAGGGGCGCCGTACGCCGCCGGGCCGGCAGCAGCCGCTGGTTCACCAGGCTCCGCGGACGCCAGTGGTGCTTGTAGGGCTCGTCACCGCGCAGCAGGCTCAGCGTGCCGGGCGTGCCGTCCTTGGTGTGGGTGGCGGTCGCGTCGAGCGGCATGGCCGCCACGTCCGCCTTCCGCTCCCGCAGGCACGGGTGCGCGCCGTACAGGTAGCCGCCCGCGAGCAGCGGCGACAGCAGTGTCACGTCCACGGCCACCACCTCGCCGTCGATCCGGAACTCGGTCACCACCGCGTCCCCGGAGCGCACCATCGGCCCGACCGAGCGCACCAGATGCTCCCGGAACCGGGTCCGCAAATGCTCCGACGTCACCTTCCGCCCCTGCCACTGCATCCGGTGCAGCTCAAGCAGCCGCAGCAGCGCCGGTTCCACCCCGTCCGGGTCGATCAGCCGGCGCTGCACGCCGAGCGCGTCCAGTTTGCGCAGCTTCGCGCGCAGCCGCTGCCGGCTCGTCGTCGGCAGCCGGGCGATCAGCTCGTCCATGGGGGCGGCGGGCAGCTCCAGGCACGCCGAGTCGTCCACGCGGGCGCGGGGCCCGGGCCACCGGTCGTGGACCCGTTCGGCGGCGCCGCCGGGCCGTACCTCGCGCAGGTCGATCAACGCGGTGCGGGCGGCGGCCGACAGGGCGCCGGTCAGCGCGGCCAGTGCCGCCTCGCCGTGCTCGTCGTCCACCAGCACGTCCCCGTAGTCGGAGATCGCCCCGCCGGGCGGAACCAGCACCGGCAGAAGCCGGCGTTCGAGGTGAGCGGGGCCGCCGCGACGAGGTCACCGCGGTGGCGCACCAGCACCAGCCGGAGCCGGCCGCGCCGGCCGTAGGACTGCCACCACGAGTGCAGCCAGGCGTGGCTCTGGAACGGCGTGGCGGACGCGCACCGCCGGTGCAGCCGGTCCCAGTCCGCGGCGAGCGAGGCGAAGACCCCCTCCTCAGTGACCAGTTCCGCGGTGTACGTCACAGCTGCCGGTGTGCGTCGGCGGCGACGGCCGGACCGGGCACGGCCGCGGGACGGCCGGTGGGCCCGGCGTCCCGCCGTGGCCGGACCAGCACCAGCAGCCCGCCCAGCAGCCCGCCCGCGCTCGCCCCGACCAGCCACGTCACCCCGGCGGACGCGGACGACGGCTCGGTCGGCGGGACCGCGCGGGCGAACCGCTGGAGCTCGACGTGCGTGGACTGCTCGGTGTCGCCCGCGTGCCGGGTCAGCGCCCGGGCCACGGAGTTGGCCATGTCGGCGGCGAGGTCCGGACGGGAGGAGGTGGCGGTGACCGCGACCATCGGCGCGTCCGGCGAGGTCGCCGTCCGCACGCTCTCCTGCAGCGTCTTCACGGGCACACCGGCCCGCACCTGGGCGTCCCCCAGCACCGCGAGCTGCGGCGCGACCCCCCCCGTAGGCCTGGGCGAAACCGAGGGCGGTGGCGGTGTCGGACTTCTCCGTCGGCACGGCCACCACATAACTGGTCGCCGTGTACGCCGGTGTCCTGACCAGGCCGTACGCACCGCCGAGCAGCCCACCGGCCACGGCCCCGGCGGCGAGCAGGGACCAAGGGGGCAGGGACCTGGTGCGGGAGGTGACCTGACGGTGGTGCCGTGCGGGGGTGTCGGTCATGAGGCGGGGGGCTCCTGGGGCGTGGGGGACGGGGGACGGGGCGACCGCGGCGGCGTACACGTCCATGAGCCGGGCGGAGCTGCGGGTGATGCAGTAGTGGCGGGCGGCTTCGGGTGCCGTGCGCTGCTGCGGCGTCCGCCGCCGTACGTCCGTCAGGGCACGGGCGAAGGCGTGGGGGCCGCCGGTCACGCGCCGGGCGGTGGGTGCCGCCGACGGGGACAGGTCCTCCAGGGGGGCAGGACGCGTAGAGGACCGGCAGGCCGGACGCGAGGGCCTCCACGATCGCCAGGCCGAAGGCCTCCTCCGGGGACGGTGAGGCGAGCACGTCCATCGCGGCGGCCAGCGACGGCAGGTCGGGGCCGGGCGAGCCGTCCGGGACGCAGGGGCGCTCACCCGTGAACAGCACCCGGTCGGCGACCCCGGCGGCCCGGGCGGTGCGCCGCAGCACGTCCTCCTCCGGGCCGCCGCCGACCAGCAGCAGCCGGTGGTCGCCGGGCAGCTGTGCCAGCGCCCGGATCAGCACGCCGAAGCGCTTGCCCGGTGCGAGACGCCCGACGGCTCCGATCACGAAGACGTCGTCCGGCAGGCCCAGACGGCGCCGCGTCTGGTGGCGGCGGGCCGCGTCGAAGCGGAAACGGGGCAGGTCGAAGCCGTTGGGCACGACCTCGATGCGCGGCCCGGGCACGCCCCAGCGCCTGAGCCGCTCGGCGACCGTGGGGGACACGGCGACGGTCGTACGGCCCAGGCGCTCGCCCGCCAGGTACAGCGCGCGGACCCCCGCGTTCAGGGGGCGGCCCTCCATCTGCGAGTCGCCCAGGGAGTGCTCGGTGGCGACCACCGCCCGGACCCCCGCGAGGCGCGCGGCGATCCGGCCGTAGAGGCAGGCGCGGTACAGGTGGGTGTGGACGAGCTGGTAGCCGCCCGCGCGGATGACCCGCACCAGACGCGGCAGTGCCCCCAGGTCGCGGTTGCCGGCCATGCCGAGGTGGTGGACGCGCACCCCGTCGGTGCGCAGCCCGTCCGCCACCCGGCCCGGGAACGTCAGCGTCACCACGTCGCAGTCGACGGGCAGGTGCCGCAGCAGCAGCCGCAGTTGCTGCTCGGCTCGGGGGGCACCGTCATCGCGCCGGAGCCTCCTGCGCCGCGTTCCGCCCGGCCCGACCGGCCGGGGGAAGCGGGGACGGCCCGCGGCCCCTGTCGGCGGTCAGGGCCCACCAGGCCACCAGGCCGAAGCACACCGCCGTCAGGACCGTCGAGGGGCCGCCGATGTCGGCGTAGGCGAAGTCCGTCAGCTGCCAGACCAGGAGCCCGCACGCGGCCAGCCCGCAGTCGAGCCCCGGCCGGCCGGCCCGCCACAGGGCGCGGACCGCGCACAGCAGCAGGGCCAGCCAGCTGCCCGCCAGGGCCAGCAGACCGATCAGCCCCTGCTCGGCCAGGATCAGCAGGTACATGTTGTGCGGGGACAGCAGCGGCTGCCTGCGGAACGCCGCGCCCGCGCCCTCCGTGTCGCTGCCCGCCGACAGGGCCAGTGAGGCGTGCGAGTCCCGGTGCTCGGGGAAGCCCTTCAGGCCCACCCCGGCCACCGGGTGCTCGCGCCACATGCCGGTGGCCGCTGCCCACAGGGTGTACCGGTCGGTCACCGACTGGTCGGGCGCGTCCGCGACTCGCGTGATGCTGCTGATCCGCTCCTGCAGCATCGTCGAACCGACCCCGAAGCCGCCCACCAGGATCACGCTCGCCGCGGCCATCACCGCCCCGGCCGTCAGCGCCCGCCGCCGCCCGGACAGCAGGAGCTGCGCCCCGCACGCCACCGCCGTGGCGATCCACGCCCCGCGGCTGAAGGACAGCGCGAGCGGCACGAGCAGCGCCAGCGCGCCGGCCAGGGCGATGATCCGGTGCCGTAGGGGCCCGGTGCCGAGCGCGAGGCCCACCGCGCACACCAGCCCGAGCGAGACGACCGTCGCCATGCCCATCACGTCCTGCGCCCCGAACGTGCCCACGGCCCGCACCGGCCGCCCCTGGTAGGAGGCCCCGGTCCCGGTCACGTACTGGTGCACGCCGACGGCCCCCTGCCACACCGCCAGTCCCACGAACGACCAGGCCAGCAGCCGGAAGTCGCCCCGGTCGCGGACCAGCAGCAGCACGGCGGCCGGGACCAGCACGAACACCTGGAGGTAGCGGCCGAGGCCGGTGAGCCCCTCGCCCGGCGGCACGGCCCCCATGGCGGCGACGGCGACACCGAGCACCGGAAGCCCCAGCACCACGGCCGCCGTTCGGGACAGCGGCCGCCGCCGGTCCCGTAGCAGGCGGACCGCACAGAACAGCACCACCAGCGCGGACACCGCGTCGGCGGGACCCGCGCCGCCCTCGCCCCCCGGCCCCACGGGCAGGGCGAGCAGGACGACGACGGCCAGCAGCGGCAGGACGGGCGCGTGCGCCCCGAGCCGGTTCATCCGCGCCTCAACTCCCCGTCGGACGCACGAGCGCGGCCGCCGTGCGCAGCAGCAGGCAGACGTGCTGCCACAGCGACCAGTCGTCGATGTAGGCGTTGTCGAACCGGGCCCGGTCCTCGATCGAGGCCCCGCGCAGCCCGTTCACCTGGGACAGGCCCGTGATGCCGACGCGCACCCGGTGGCGGGCGGCGTAACCCGGGTAGGTCTGGCGGAACTCGGCGACGAAGTAGGGGCGTTCGGGCCGCGGTCCGACCAGGCTCGTGTCGCCTCGCAGGACGTTCCACAGCTGGAGCAGCTCGTCCAGCGAGGTGCGGCGCAGGAGGCGGCAGAACCACGGCATGCGGCGTTCGTCCGCCACGCTCCAGCGGGTCGCCGACTCGTGCTCGTCGACGGGGCGGTGGGTGCCGAACTTCAGCAGCGTGAAGGTCCGGCCGTCCTGGCCGATCCGCTCCTGCCGGAACACCACCCCCGGACCGCCGCTGACGCGCAGCACCCCCGCGCACAGCAGCAGCGAGGCGGCCACCAGCACCGCCAGCAGCAGCGGGTGGCGCTGCGCGCCGGTCAGCGCCAGCGCGCCCAGCACGGCGGCGGTGCCGTCCGCGGTGAGCAGCGGCAGGGATGAGGCGGGCCGGGCGGGGGGCCGCCGGGCGGGGAGGCGGAAGCCCGCCGCGGGCCCGCGCGGCGGCAGGAGCGCCAGGGGCGAGGAACCGAGGTCCCGGGTCTGCCCGGTGGGAGGGGGGACGGTGCTTTCCGCGGTCACGAGTGGACTGTCTCCCTGTGCTCGGTGGACACGGCGTGCGCGTCCAGGAGTTCGCGGTACACGTCCGCGACCGCCTGAGCCGTGCGGCGGACGTCGTGCGTGGACAGGACGTGCCGGCGCCCCCGGTCGCCGAGCGACGCGCGCAGCGGCGGGTCCGCCAGCAGCGCGGTGACGGCCTCGGCCAGGGCCGCCGGGGCGAGCGCGGGGACCAGGCAGTGCGGTACGAGGGCGGCCGGCAGGCTCTCCCGGGCCCCGCCCACGTCCGTCACCACCACCGGCCGCCCGCACGCCATGGCCTCCAGCGGGGCCAGGGCCATGCCCTCCCAGCGCGAGGGCAGCACGACGAGATCGGCCGCCTGGTACCAGGGCACGACATCGGCGACGTCCCCCGCGAACAGCACGGACGGCGGCGCCAGGGCCCGCAGCCGGCCGTGGTCCGGGCCGTCGCCGACCAGCACGAGCCGCGCCCCGGGCACCCGGCGCGGCACGGACTCCCACGCCGTCAGCAGGGCGTCCTGACCCTTCTGCCGGCACAGCCGCCCCACACACAACACCAGCGGACCCCGGGGCCCGCCGTCCGGCAGCAGCGCCGCCCGTACGGTGTCCGCGGCGGCCGGACGAAAGCGGTCGGCGTCGATGCCGTTGGGAACGACGCTCCACCGCCCGCGGACCCCCGTCCGCTCGCCGAGCCGGTTCCGCCTCGCTCACGCACACCACCCGTGCGGCCCAGCGCGCGCCCCACCGCTCCCAGCCGCGGGCGAGTGCCGCGGTCGTCCCGCCGACCGCCTCGAACGACCAGGCGTGCGGCTGGAACACGGTGGGGATCCGCCCCCGCACCGCGAGGCGCGCGGCCAGCCCGGCCTTCGCGCTGTGCGCGTGCAGCAGGTCGGGCCGTACGTCCGCGACGACCCGGGCCAGACGCCGTGCCTCGCCCGCGAGGGACGGCCCCGGCGCACGCGTCGCCGCCCAGGGCCGTACGTCGGCGCCGAGGGAGGTGAGCCGGGCCGTGAGGGGGCTGCCGGCGCAGGCGACGGTGACGCGCAGGCCGGCGGCGAGCTGCGCCCGGGCCAGGTCCGTCACGACGCGGGCGACACCGCCGTCCACGGGCTGGGTGACGTGCAGGACCCGTGGGGGAAGGGCGGTCGAAGACAGGTGCATGCGCGGTTCTTCCTCGCTCACGAACGGTGCTCGGGACGGCGGGAACGCGCCTGACCTCCGGGTGCCGGCGGTGCCGGGAAGCGCTCCGGCGCACGCCGCGTCCCGCCGGGCAACGAGCCGGGCGGCCACCTGGTCACCACCACACCGCTGGACGTCGCGGACCGTGCTCCTCCCGGGTGGTCCGTCGAAAGGGCGAACGAGGCGTATGCGGGTCGCGCCTGACCGGCACGGCCTTTCGGGAGACGTGTCAGAGGCCCGTCACGAGGGCGGTGTGCTTGCTGGCGGAGTGCGTCGGGAGGTGCGCAACAGTAGTCTTCATCCCAACTTTTCTTGATAGAGCGGGCGTGTATGTCGGAACGGTGAAGGCGGACCTTCCGGTGAGATCACTCCTTTGGCGGCACAACTCGCGCGCACCGCACGCGTTGACACAGCGCCGGGCATCCGCCCGGATGTCTGTGTCAACCCCAAGGAGCACCTCTCCATGTCGCGTATCGCGAAGGGCCTGGTCCTGACCTCCGCTGCAGCTGCCGCCGTCGCGGGCAGCACCGGGATCGCCGCCGCCGACAGCGGCGCGCAGGCCGCCGCCGCCCACTCCCCGGGCGTGCTGTCCGGGAACGTCATCCAGGTCCCGCTGCACGTCCCGGTCAACGTCTGCGGCAACACGGTCGACAGCACCGGCCTGCTGAACCCGGCGTTCGGCAACGAGTGCGAGAACGACTGACGTCGTTCCGGATCCCCGACCGGCCGCCGTCCCGTGGGACTTCCCGCGGG
>NZ_JBHYQH010000032.1:13057-74198 GCF_042746715.1 Streptomyces sp. NPDC058741
GGCCTGCTGAACCCGGCGTTCGGCAACGAGTGCGAGAACGACTGACGTCGTTCCGGATCCCCGACCGGCCGCCGTCCCGTGGGACTTCCCGCGGGAGGGCGGCCGGTTCGCGTTGCCCCGGACGGGGGCGGGGCTGCGGCCCGGCGGGCCGACCCGTGCACGCCGCCTCACCAGGGGGACACCGACGGCGCACGGATCCGGGCCTGACCTGGTGCGTTGCTCCGGTTGCGGGGCGTTCCGGTCACTCGCACGGTGGGCTCAGGATCAGGCCCACCACCGAAAGGAACCCCCTGCCCGCACGGCGAATCGCGACCTCCGCGCTCTGCGCCACGCTGCTGCTCGGGGCCGCCGGGGCCGCCGGGCCCGTGGCCCTGGCCGTCGCCGGCGACTCGGCCCCGGAGCGCGCCCACGCGGCGTCCCGGGCTCCCCTCCCCGACGCGGACGCGACCCTCGCTCAGGTCGAGAGCCTGGGCGGCCTCGGAGGCGCGCTCACGCCGGTCGCCGACCTGCTGACCGTCGTGCTCAAGGCGGACGACGGCCAACTGCCCCCCTCTCAGGCGGCCAAGCTCCACGCGCAGGTGCAGGACGCCGTCGACCAGGCGGCGAAGACGGCCCCGGCGACGGTTCCGGCGACGGGTACATCAGTCCCCAACGACCCCCTGCCGCAAGCCGGCACCCTGCCCGCGCCCCTGGAGGGCCAGGCCCGGCAGACCGAGGTGTCGGAGGGACTCACGGCCGAGGCGCTCGCCGCCCTGGAGGAGTCCGCCGGCGATCTGTTCACGGCCGTCACCTCCGGCGAGGCGGCCCGGGTCACCCCGGCCGTCGACGCGGTCATGTCCGGTGTCGTCAACACCGTCGCCGCGACGCTGGTCGGCAGCAAGCTGCCCGCCCCCGACCTGGCCGGGCTGTCCTCCCTGCCGAAGGCGCCCTGAGACCCCGGCGACCCGCCACCCCTGCCCTGCCGGTCCGCACGGACCGGCACGACGTCTGTTCAGCGACTCATATGAGGTTCTGCCGACGGGGTTTCCGCTCCGCGGGGGCATCGTTAGGCACGGCGTCGGACATTCCCCCCACAGGGTGACAGCGCTCTCCCAGGAAAGGACCACGATGACCACGATGAAGTCCCTCAAGGCCGTCGCCGTCTTTGCCGGTTCCCTCGTCGTCGCCGGCGCCGCAGGCCCCGCGTACGCCGGCTACGACCCGGCGCACGTCACGCCCACCAGCCTCAACGGCGCCGTCAACTCGCTCACCCGCGAGCCCGTCAACCCCATGCCGCTCAAGCACCAGTCGAACGCCCTCGACACCGAGAACGAGGACTCCGCCCTCAGCACCGTCAAGCGCGCCACCACCGACCTGAACCGCAACGGCGGGCTGCTCGGCGGTCTTCCGCTGGCGAAGTGACCCACCCGGCAAGGACACACCGCACCGAGTGCGGCGGGTGCCGGACGGGCGTTCGCCCTGCCGCCCGTCGTCACGGGAACGGCCGGGCTGCCGGCGTCCCGCGTCATCACCCTCGACGAGGTCAGCGGCTCGTGCCGACGCGCTGGAGGGCCTTCCGGGCGAGGTGACGGACCCGGCCGGCGGCCGGGGCGGTCGGTCGTATCACCGCGGCAGCCGGGGGAGTTGTGCGCTGGCGCGGTTCCCCGGCTCGTTACCCGGTACGCACGCCGAGCCCGACACGCGAGGGGGACCCGGTCACCAGGGGGGGACCGGATCCGCGTGGGCGCGGAACCCGGCAGGTCGGCATACCCCCGATGAAGTCGACCACTCGAGGAACCCTCGCCGCAGTGATGACGTGCGTGGCGGCCGCGACCCAGGCCGCCGCGGTCGGCACGGTCCCCGACCCCGTTCCGCCGGGCGGCGCCGACGAGGCCCTCGACGTGGAACTGCCCCAGGCGGCCGGGGAACTCCCCGTGCCGCTGCCGGGTTCCCCCGAGGAGCCCCGCTACGTCGAGGGCCGGATGATCCCCGAGGGGGCCGTCCCGCAGCGGCCGGTGCACGGCGGACTACCCGGCGTGGACGAGCGGGCGCCCCTGCCGCACCCCCTGGGCAGCGGCTTCGACCACGTCGGCGTCGACGCCCCCGCCTCCGGCCTGCGCACGCTGGCACCGGGCGTCTCCGTCGACGCCCCGCTCACCGCACCCGACGCGGACGGCTTCGGCATGCCCCGGGCGAAGCTCCCGCAGGCGGGCGTGCCGACCCCCGCGGTGCGGACCGTGCCGGCGGCGGACCTGGGCGTCGGCCCCGGTCTGCAGGCGGCCGGCGGGCACCTGATCGTGCCGGGAGTTCTCGTGTGGCCCTCGTGGTGGTGACCGCGAGGGCCTTCGCGCTGTTACCGCTGTGACAGACCGAGCGGAACGAGGAGCACAGGATGGTCGTAGGGGCAGGCGGAGTACCGGTGGGGGCCGAGCGGGGTCCGGCCGGGGACGGGGACGTGCGGCGCACGCGGCGGGGCGTGATGCGCGGACTCGCGGTCGCGGCGCTCGGCGCCGCGATCACCCCCGTCGTCGTGGCCACCCGGTCGCAGGAGTCCGGGCAGTCCGGCGCCAAGAACACGGACGTGCGGGCCGGGGACGGCATGTTCGAGGAGACCTATCGGGGCCGGCGCATCCGCGGCGTCCCGGTCCCCGCCCCGGACCGGGCCGCCGCGGGCGCGGAGTGGCACGTCACCGTCGACGGCCGGCCGCTGCACCTGATGCGCCGCGCCGACGGCAGCTGGCTGAGCATGGTCGACCACTACCGCTCCTACCCCACGCCCCTGGCGGCGACCCGCGCGGCCGTCGACGAACTGGGCCCCGGGCGGCACCTGCGCGACCTGCCCCACCGGGACCCGGTCCGGTACCCGCAGGAGGGTCCGCATGGCGTACATGCGTAAGGACGTCAGCACCCTGACGCGCAGCGAGAAGCGCCGGTTCGTGAAGGCGCTGCTGGAGGTCAAACGGCGCGGCGAGTACGACGAGTTCGTGCGCACGCACATCGAGTACTACACCTCCGACGGCGAGGACGGCCTGCGCACCGCCCACATGGCGCCCTCCTTCCTGCCCTGGCACCGGCAGTTCCTGCTGGACCTGGAGAAGGCGCTGCGCCGGGTCGACTCCTCGGTGTCCGTGCCGTACTGGGACTGGACCCGCAGCCGTTCGGCCACCTCGACGCCCTGGACCGCCGACCTGCTCGGCGGCAACGGGCGGCGCTCGGACCGCCAGGTGATGACCGGTCCGTTCGCCTACGCGGAAGGCGACTGGACCATCAAGGAGGGCGTGACCGACGAGGAGTTCCTCACCCGCGACCTCGGCCGCGCCCGCGACCCGATCCGGCTGCCCACCAAGAGCGAGCTGGAGCGGGCCCTGAAGGACCCGCTCTACGACGCCTCCCCCTGGGACTCGACGGTCCGCAAGGGCTTCCGCAACAAGCTGGAGGGGTGGGGGAGCGGGCGGGGCAGCGCCTCCTGGCTCAACCACAACCGGGTGCACCGCTGGGTCGGCGGGGCCATGGTCGGCGGCGCCTCCGTCAACGACCCGGTCTTCTGGATGCACCACGCCTTCATCGACCTCGTGTGGTCCCGCTGGCAGCGCCGCCACCGCGAGCACCGCTACCTCCCGGCGAAGCCGCCCGGGCGCGGCAGCGCGCGGCACGGGCGGGTCGTGGCACGCCACGAGAAGCTGCCGCCGTGGGACGTGACACCCCAGCAGTTGGAGGACCACAGCCGGATCTACCGGTACGCGTGAGACTCCGGGCGTGCCATGAGGAGAGCCCCGGCGCTCGAGGTGCCGGGGCTCTCCGCGACTGCACGGATGTGCGGACGATCAGCGGCCGTAGCCGTGACCACCCCGGTGTTCCTCGTGGTGGCCGCCCTTGTTTTCGCAGTGGTTGCCGAAGGCAGGGTTGAGCAGACCGGCCGCGCCGACGGTGTTGCCGCACACGTTGACCGGGATGTGGACCGGCACCTGGACGACGTTGCCCGACAGGACGCCCGGCGACCCGACGGCCGCGCCGTGGGCACCCGCGTCGGCCATGGCCAGACCGGCCCCGCTGAGCACCACGGCACCCGTGCCGAGCGCGACACCGGCCGCCTTCGCGATGCGAGACATCACGTTCTCCTTCTGACTCGATGAGCACGACGACAGGAGGCGCCGCCGCACTTCCCGTTCAACGCGCCGTGCCGGTCCGGGTCACGGGGATAACGGCCGGATCACCCGCTTATCACCCGGTTATCACTCGGCTGTGACCGGTCCGGAGCGCGCGTCAGCCGGGTGGCCGGTCGCGTGAGCCGCCACGCCGGCCGCGACGGCAGCCGTCGGGGGAGCCGCGCTGGCAGTCGGCAGGGAAGCCGAGCGGGCTTCCAGCAGGGGAGGCGCCAGCGAAGCCGTCAGGGAAGGCGTCAGGGAAGGCGACGTACCGGCGCGCCGTCGAGGAAGGCACGGATGGCCTCCACGGCGTGCCCGTAGTAGGTCGCGTAGTTGGCGCGCGAGACGTAGCCGAGGTGGGGAGTGGCGAGAAGACGCGGTGCCGTGCGCATCGGATGGCCGGCGGGCAGGGGCTCGACGTCGAAGACGTCGATGCCGGCTCCGGCGATACGTCCGGCACGCAGGGCGTCGAGGAGGGCGTCCTGGTCGACGATCGCCGCGCGGGAGGTGTTGACGAGGTAGGCCGTCGGCTTGAGCAGAGCGAGTTCGGCGGGCCCGAGCAGCCCCCGGGTGCGGTCGCCGAGCGCGAGATGGATGGAGACGAAGTCGCCGTCCGCGAGCAGTTCCTCCTTGGACGCGGCGAGTTCGACGCCGACCTCGTCGGTGCGCTCCCGCGTGAGGTTCTGGCTCCAGGCGGCGACCCGCATGCCGAAGGCGAGACCGACCCGGGCGACCCGGCTGCCGATCTTCCCGAGCCCCAGGAGCCCGAGGCGCCGCCCGTGCAGATCGGCACCGACGGTGCTCTGCCAGGGGCCGCCGGAGCGCAGGGCCGTGCTCTCCTCGACGACCCCGCGGGCGAGGCCGAGCAGCAGTGCCCAGGTCAGTTCGACGGGCGGGGTGGGGGAACTGGCGGTACCGCACACGGTGACGCCGTGGGCCTCGGCGGCGGTGTAGTCGATGGCGGAGTTGCGCGTACCGGAGGCGACGAGCAGCTTCAGACGGGGCAGCCGGGCGATCAGCGACCCGGGGAACGGCACGCGCTCGCGCAGCGTCACCGCGATGTCGAAGCCGGCCAGGGCGGCGACGAGGGCGTCCTCACCGTCGATGTGCGTGTCGAAGAACACGACGTCGACGTCGTCCGCGACCACCGACCAGTCGGCGGCCTCGGCCGCCACCCTCTGGAAATCGTCCAGCACAGCGCAGCGCAGCCGCACGTCACACCTCACTCACGGCACGGGGTCGTCCTGGTCGGGATCATGATCGCCTGTGGGTGGGTCGTGAGGAAAGGCCGCAGGGAGCCGGTGGCAGGGGCGTAGGGCTCCCGACTCGTCGACGACTGGACCGGCTGCCGTCAGCCAGGAACTCGCACCACGTCCTGACGCACAGGTCGCCCCCGGCGATGCCCGGCCCAGCGGCAGTTGCGTACAAGCAAGCGGGACCGGGCTGCCGCCCGCGAAGACGCGTCGCCCGGCCGCCCGGCCCCTCACCAGTGACCCACTCGCTCGACATGCGTGGTTGTGGACGCCGTGGGAACACGGCGTCCACAACGGCGATCAAAAGCGAAGGATCTCGACGCCCCGCTGTTCCAGCGGCGGCAGGACGGCGTTCAGGAACTCGGCCCTGTCCGCCGCTCCTCCGCCGACCACAGCGGCCGGAATGATCATCGGGTGGCCCTCCGGGGCTATGTGCACGCCCTCGGTCGAGAAGACGATGATCTGGACTACCTGGTCCCAGCGGATCGCCCTGATGCCGCGCCGGGCCGTGCCGACCAAGCCGTACTCGTAGACGTACACCGCCATCCGGGCCCGTACCAGCCCACGCACCGCACGGATCAGGCCTATCAGCACGCCGGCGACGAGGACGATGAGCAGGCCACGCACTATCTGCAACCAGCCCGAATCCCGGAACGGTGACAGGGCCATGTTGATCACGACCAGGGCGACCGCCGAACCGACCGCGAGAGCGATGCCACGCAGGCTCTCGCCCGGTCCGCCGGGCTCCCGCCGGGCCAGCCGCAACACCCCGAGGTCGGCAGCCGCCGAGCGAACGCGGTCGGTCTCGATCGCCGGCTGCCAGGTCGTCGGGTCGCTCCCGGCCCGCTGCGGCGCGTGCCGCGTCGCGGGCTGTTCTACTTGGTCTCTCGGACCCTGCTCTGCCATGAGTGTCCTCCCGGACATCGGAGTCGCGCGGCGATGCACCCCGAGGGTTCGGGTGCGCCCGCCATCGTGCGGCACCGGAGCTTAGCGTCGGCCATCAATGAGGGCCCATCAGTTTGTCGACGAACGAGGCGCGTTGACAGTGGGCGCGGCTGGCGGAGCCCGGGCTGGATGAGCGCCCCGGGTGTCACCTTGGATGGGCGCCGGCGCGAAACCGTATCCCGGCCCGCCGCTTCTGCATCCACGGCCGGCCCGATCCAGTGGTACAGCGGATTGCCGTTCACCCGACGCGGACAGCATCCTTGACGTGACCATGAAGTCGCTCTGGACAAGCCGGGAGATCTGCTGTCCGGCGAGTGACGGGGCGTTGCCGTCAGACACACGAAACGCCCTGGAGGAAGATCCCCTCTGGGGCGTTTTTGCTGGTAGGAGGTGGCGCCCCCGGCAGGACTCGAACCTGCGGCCAAGCGCTTAGAAGGCGCCTGCTCTATCCACTGAGCTACGGGGGCCGGTGTGGTGGCCTCGGTCGTGGTGCCCTGGTGCGGGCCGTTCCGTGACGTCGACGGGGACAAGGATAGGGCTCCCGCGTCCTTGCCCCTGTTGCCTCCCCTCCGTGGTTCGATGTGGAGGTTCGGTGAAGCGGTCCTGATAATCGCAGGCAGGTGCGAATCGTGCATCGCTTTTGGCGTCTGTCGCATCGGGTGTTGTGCACTCGTTATGCCTGGACTGTGCCCGTGTCCCAGTCGCCCCTTCCGTCCCTTGTGTTCAATCGGCGCGCAGACATGCTCATATGCTTCAGAATTCCCCTAAAATTGGGCATTCTTCACACGTGGTGACCTTGGACGTACGGCCTCAGCTACTCGACGCACTCTCCGCCCTGCGCGACCGTGTCGCCGCCGCACGCTTCCCGCTGCCCCTGGCGGGGGCCCCACGTGCGCGTGCCAACCGCGACGAACTGCTCGCGCAGCTCGACGACTACTTGGTGCCCCGTCTGCGGGATCCCGAAGCGCCGCTTCTGGCCGTCGTGGGCGGTTCCACCGGCGCCGGGAAGTCCACGCTGGTGAACTCCCTCGTGGGCCGGCGGGTCAGCGAGGCGGGCGTGCTGCGGCCGACGACACGGACGCCCGTGCTGGTCTGCCATCCGGAGGACCATCACTGGTTCAGCGGCATGCGGGTGCTGCCCGACCTCACCCGCGTGTGGGTCCCCCACCAGGAGTCCGCCGAGGACCTGCTGCTCCCCGGCGAGGACCCCGCGCGCGTGCTCCGCGTCGAGACCGCCGAGACGCTGCCCCCCGGCCTCGCCCTCCTCGACGCGCCCGACATCGACTCCCTGGTCTCCGACAACCGCGTCCTGGCCGCCGAACTCATCTGCGCCGCCGACATCTGGGTGATGGTCACCACCGCCGCCCGCTACGCCGACGCCGTGCCCTGGCACATGCTGCGCACCGCCAAGGAGTACGACGTCACTCTCGTGACCGTCCTGGACCGTGTGCCCCACCAGGTCGTCAACGAGGTGTCACGGCAGTACGGAGCTCTGCTCACCAAGGCCGGCCTCGGCCACGTGCCCCGCTTCACCGTGCCCGAACTGCCCGAGTCCGCCTGGGGCGGAGGCCTCCTGCCCGCCAGCGCCGTCGCCCAGCTGCGCACCTGGCTCATCCACCAGGCGCAGGACCCGGCCGCCCGTCAGCAGGTCCTCGCGCGCACGGCGTTCGGCGTCCTCGACTCCCTCAAGTCCCGGATGCCCGAGCTGGCCGGTGCCGCAGCGGCCCAGTACGCCGCCGCCCTGCGGCTCACCACCGCAGTCGACAGCGCCTACGACAGCGAGCACGCGCGCGTGCGGGGCCGGTTGCAGGCCGGAGGCGTGCTCGCCGGGGACGCCCTCAAGCGCTGGCGCGCCTTCCCCCTGGACTGCACCGCAGGTGAACTCCTCGACGCGCTCGTGGAGAGCCTGAGCACCGTGCTGCTGTGTGCCGTCACCGCCGCCGACGAACGCGTCGACGACGCCTGGCGGCGCGAACCGGCGGCCACCGCACCCGAGCTCACGGCGCGCGAGCCCGCGGCGGACAGCGCCGAACACCGGATCGGTCTCGCCGTACGGCGCTGGCGGCGCGAGCTCGAGGAGCACGCCGAGGACGAGGTGCGCGAACTCGACCGCAACCTCGCGCCCGACCCCGAAGTGGTCGCCGCCCTGGTCGCCACCTCCCTGCTCGGCGGCCGTCGCGGACGGATGGCCGGGGAGGGCCTCGCCGAGCGGATCGGCGCCCACGGCGCACTGCGGCTGCGCGACCGGGCCGGCCGGCTCCTCACCGAGCACGTGGACGGCGTCCTGCACGCCGAACGCGAGCGCCGGCTCGCCCCCCTGGACGCCCTCGACGTCCACCCCGAGCCGCAGGCCGAACTCATCGCCGCGCTGTCCGTACTGCAGAAGGAGAGGTGACCCGGTGACCGCCATCACTGACCAGGACCACACCGAGCACGCCGACCAGCCGGACGACGCGGACGGGGCAGGAGCGGGAGCCGAGGCCGGCCCGCAGAGGGAGACCGGTCGGCAGAGGGAGACCGGTCCGCAGCACGAGACCGGATCCCAGCAGGGGAACGGCCCGGGCGCCGGGGACCGCCCCGGCGACTCCACGCGCCCGCCCGGCTCCACCGATTCCGGCGGTTCCACCGGCTCGACCAGCTCCGCGTCTTCCGCCGGTTCCACGGACCGTCCCGGAAGCTGGGACGACGGGCTGATCGCCCGGCGGGTCGACGAGACCACCGAGGCCACCCGGTACTCCACGCAGGACCTCCGCTCCACCGCCCCGGCGGCCGTGACACCCCTCGTCTACGACGGACCGCTGGGCTCCCGGCTGGAGGCCCTGCGCGAGCTCGTCGGGCTCTCCCGCACCCGGCTCGACAACCGCACCCTCTCGGAGGCCGGCCGGGTGCTCGAGGAGGCGTCTGCGCGGCGCAGGCTCTCCGGGCAGCACACGGTCGTGGCCATCGCGGGCGCCACCGGCAGCGGAAAGTCGCAGCTGTTCAACGCGCTCGCCGGGGTCGCCATCTCCGAGACCGGCGTACGACGCCCCACCACCGCCGCGCCCATCGCGTGCAGTTGGAGTGACGGGGCCGCGAGCCTCATCGAGCGGCTCGGCATCCCGCCCCGGCTGCGCCGCCGTCCGCTGCCCACCGGGGACGGCGAGTCCCAGCTGCGCGGACTCGTGCTGGTCGACCTGCCCGACCACGACTCCGCCGCCGTGCAGCACCGCGAGCACGTCGACCGCATCCTCGGGCTCGTCGACGCGGTCATCTGGGTGGTCGACCCGGAGAAGTACGCCGACGCCGTCCTGCACGAGCGCTACCTGCGGCCGATGGCCGCGCACGCCGAGGTCATGTTCGTCGTCCTCAACCAGATCGACCGGCTCCCCGGAGAGGCCGCCGAACAGGTCCTCGACGACCTGCGACGGCTCCTCGACGAGGACGGCATCGCCCTCGGTGAGTACGGCGAACCGGGCACGACCGTGCTCGCCCTGTCCGCCCTGACGGGGGACGGCGTCGGGGAACTGCGCGAGGCGCTCGGACAGTTCGTGGCCGAGCGCGGGGCACCGGCCCGGCGGGTGGCGGCCGACGTCGACATCGCCGCGGCACGGCTGCGGCCCGTCTACGCCACCCAGCGCCGTACCGGGCTCAGCGAACAGGCGCGGGAGGAGTTCTCGGACCGGCTCGCGGACGCCGTCGGTGCCACGGCGGCGGGCGAGGCGGCCGAACGCGCCTGGCTGCGCAACGCCAACCGGGCCTGCGGCACGCCCTGGCTGCGGCTGTGGCGCTGGTACCACGACCGCGGCGAGCCCGCCACGGGGCGGCTCTCGCGCGCCCAGGCCGACGAGGAGGCCACCGCCCGTCAGCGGGTCGAGCAGGCGGTGCGGACGGTGGCGGACCGGGCCTCGGCCGGGCTGCCCGTGCCCTGGGCGCAGGCGGTGCGCGAGGCGGCCGCCCGCGGCGCGCAGGGGCTGCCCGAGGCGCTGGACGAGCTGTCCTCGCGCGCGGGAGTGCCGGCCGGGCGGCCCCCGCGACCGGGCTGGTGGCCGGTGGCCGTCCTGTCCCAGGCGTGCATGACGATCCTTCAGTTCGTGGGCGGGCTGTGGCTGCTGGGCCAGATCATCGGGTTCCTGTCACCGAACCTGGGCGTGCCGGTGCTGCTCATGGTGATCGGCATCGTCGGCGGTCCGCTCATCGAGTGGAGCTGCCGCATGGCGGCCCGCGGCCCGGCCCGGCGCTACGGCCTGGAGGCGGAGAGAGGGCTGCGGGAGGCGGCGGCCGGGTGCGGGAGGGCACGGGTACTGGATCCGGTGGCGGCGGAGCTGCTGCGGTACCGGGAGGTCCGGGAGCAGTACGGGAGGGTGGTGGGGGCGAGGCGGTGAGGCGCCCGGAGCCCTTCCTGGCCTTCCTCCCAGCGCTGCCACTCCTGTGAGTGACGGAGTTGTCCACAGGCTGGGGGCGATCCACAGCGATCGGCGGGCCCGGCCCGGCGGCGGCAGTCTGATGGGACGCAGCCGTACGGGACGGGCCCGTACGCGTGTCGGCCCGGTGTCGCAGTCCGGGCGAGGGAGGGGTAGACGATGAACGAGACGATGGTGTGCGCGATCGGCAGGGTGGCGACGCGGCCGGTGTACCGGGAGATGGCGTCCGGCCCGTCGGCGCGGTTCCGGATGGCGGTCACCGCGCGCTACTGGGACCGGGAGAAGAACACGTGGACGGACGGGCACACCAACTTCTTCACGGTGTGGGCCAACCGCCAGCTCGCGACGAACACGGCGGCGTCCCTGACCGTGGGTGAGCCGGTGATCGTCCAGGGCCGGCTGAAGGTGCGTACGGACGTGCGCGAGGGGCAGAGCTGGACCTCGGCCGACATCGACGCGGTGGCGATCGGACACGATCTGGCGTGGGGCACGTCGGCCTTCCGGCGCGGAGGCAGGCCGGAGACGGTGGCGGCGGCCCCTGCCGGACCTGAGCCCAACTGGGATACACCGTCCGAGGGTTCACCCCATCTGCAGAGTCCCGCTGCTCAAGTAGAGCCTCAAGAAGCAGCGTTGACGTAACGGCGATCACCCGACGGGCTTCGACGAACTGCGGCTTATCGGCGGCTGCGCACCGAACGACCGGCGGTAAAGCGCCGATAAGCCCTGCTCACAAAGGTCCTTGGCGATAACGATTCCGATTCGGATCACCCGTCGGACCGCCTGACCGGCGGGCGGGCTCTGTCGCCTACCTAGGATGCCGGACATGGCTCTCGAGGCTCCTGGGGCCTGAGAAGCGTCTGATTCTGCTGGTGGGACCGTCCCCCCACATCATGCCGGTCCTGCTCGGAAGGGAATGTGGTGTTTGCTTCGCTCTCGGCGGTGTACGTCCGCAGGCGAGGGGCGGCCCGCTCCGTCGCCACGACGCTGGTGGCCGGGCTCGTCGCCGCGGGCCTGCTGGCCGGTGCCGGCCCGGCGTCCGCCGACGAGGACGGGGCGACGCGGAGCCAGGGCGGTGCGACCGCGACGATAGCCGGGCTCAAGACGTACGGCAGTGCCGTCATACACGGCGACACCGGCGAGCAGCAGGTGTCGGCGGGCCTGTTCGAGATGTCCGTCGAGGGCGGCGGCATGCTGCAGACGTACTGCGTCGACCCGCACAACCCCACGCAACGGGACGCCAAGTACCAGGAGACGCCCTGGAGCGGCACGTCCCTCGGCGCCAACCGGGACGCCGGCAAGATCCGCTGGATCCTGCAGAACTCGTACCCCCAGGTCAACAACCTCGTGGCACTCGCCCGGGAGGCGGGCGTCCGCGGTGCGCTGACCGAGCAGGACGCGGCGGCGGGCACACAGGTGGCGATCTGGCGCTACGCGGACGACATGGCGGTCGACGCCCTCGACCCGCAGGCCGAGCAGCTCGCGGACTACCTGCAGAAGAACGCCCGCGACCTGCCCGAGCCCCGGGCCTCGCTCACCCTCGACCCACCCGCCGTCTCCGGCAGGCCGGGCGAGCGGCTCGGCCCCGTGACGGTGCGCACCAACGCCGGCAGCGCGACGATCACGCCGCCCGCGGACGCCGCCACCAGCGGAGTGCGGATCGTCGACAAGCAGGGCAAGGCCGTCACCTCCACGTCCGACGGCGGGCAGGTGTTCTTCGAGGTCCCGGAGGACGCGGCGGCCGGCTCGGCCGACGTGACCGTGCAGGCCTCGACGACCGTGCCGGTGGGACGCGCCTTCGCCTCCGAGAGCCGCAGCCAGACGCAGATCCTGGCGGGGTCCAGCGAGTCGACGGTGTCGGCGACGGCCGAGGCGACCTGGGCGGAGGAGGGCCCTGTCCCGGCCCTGTCTGCGGCGAAGAACTGCGCCGAGGGGGGCGTCGACATCATCGCGTCCCACAAGGGCGACGCGCCCTTCACCTTCGACGTGACCGGCCTGGAGCACACCATCGCCGCGGGCGAGACCCGGACGATCACTATCCCCCTGCAGGAGGACCAGGCCTACGACCTCACGATCCACGGCCCCGACGGCTTCAGCAGGCGCTTCACCGGCATGCTCGACTGCCGGACCCAGGCGGGCGCCCCGGACACCACGACCCAGACCCTCAGCGAGCCGACGCCCCTCGCGGGCGGCACCACGGTCGTCGACACCAACCTCGCCGAAACGGGCGACTCCGGCACGACGCCGCTGATAGCGGGCATCGCCATCGGCCTGGTCGTCATCGGCGGAGCGACCCTGATCGTGCTGCGGCGCCGGGAGACGCCGACACAGGGCTGACCCGGGGCGGACCGCCTTCCCGGCCTAACTCACACGATCTCGGGCTCGTGCCGCAGATGCACGAGCCCGCCGGCGGCCTCCAGCCGCGCCCGCAGGGCGGGGTCCCGGGACGGAGTGGCGGTCAGGACGAGCACGAGGTACTCCGGGTGTGAGTCCTCGTAGAGATCGTCCCCGTCCTCCCCGGGGATCGCGTGGGGCTGGACCTGCACCCGCAGGTCGCCGGTGTCGGCGAGGTGGTAGGCGCCCAGGAAGCCGCTCTCCCGCTCCACGAAGTCCACTCCCAGACGAGCGCCGAGGAGCCGTACGAGGTCATCGGCGGAGTGGCTGCGGGAGCCGTACGTGTTGTGGTCGGGCATGGTACGAGGATCCAGCCTTCCTGGGACATCCGGGGGTCGGTGCGGCTCTGCCCCCGGTTCGTGACCCGTCGGTTCGTGACACATCCGCTGGACCGGCGAGATGACGCCGGTGCGTGCGATTCCCGAGTTCACACGGCGAGCCGGGCATCCCGGCATCCGGCGAGTTCTCGGCCCGGATGATCGACCAGGTTCCCCGTACCCGTGTGGCGCAGCAGTACGCGAGGGCCTCTGCGCGGTGTGCCTAGCCTTGGCCTGGAAAGGAGGCCCCATGATGAACTCGTACCGCACGGCGGCCTTGTGTGTCGGCGCATCGCTCACCTTACTGGCCGGCTGCGGGGGAAACAGCACCGATACCGCTTCACCCGAGCGGGCCACTCCCGCGGCGGAACGGCGAGGAGTCGCCGTGTCGGCCGCCGACCTGGCGGCCGCCTTGCTCACTCCCCAAGAGGTGTCGAAAGCGGTCGACGGCCTCGACGGCCTGAAGGTCGACAGCAAGGAAAGCGCGGACGATCCGAACTCTCCCGGCGGCTGGCCCTTCCTGAGCTTCGTCGAGGGGGACCCGGTGTGCGAGAAGGTGGTGAGCGTGCATCCTTAGCCCACCGAGGCATGGGCGTGGGTCGTCATGACTCGTCAGAAGTCCGCTCTGGTGGGCGAGGAGATCGACGCGTTCGGGGACGAGACCCTCGCCCGGAACGTCATGAGGGAGAACAGCGAGCAGTCGAAGGACTGCCAACGGTTCGTGGGGGAGGACGCGAGTGGCACTCGCTACAACTTCACCTACGAGCCGATCGATCTGCCCTCGACGCTGGGCGACGAGAGCAGTGGCTACAAACTGGACGGTACGGCAGTCGACGACTCGTCCTTGACCTGGGACTTCCACCAGGTCGAGATCCGTCAGGGGTCCGATGTCATCTTCCTGAGCACAGGTGGGCCCAGCACGGATGAGGTGGAAACCTTCGACCTGGGCGAAGCGGCGCTCGAGAAGTTCTCGGCCACCACCACGTGACACGGCCGGACGCGCCGGCGGGGGGCCACCCCGGGGCCGTACCCGGATCGCGGGGGACCGAGGCCGGCCGACGGCGTCCGGCACTGGCGGGCGAGGCAGCGTCGGGAACCACAAACGCCCAGGTCACAGCCGCCCGCTTCCACGCGTTTCCACCCAGGGGTGGCCGTACGGCAAGATGGGGTGTATCTGCCCACTGCCAGTTTCAAGCTGCCGGACGGTTTCTCTTGGCTGAGTTCATTTACACCATGCGCAAGGCGCGCAAAGCGCACGGCGACAAGGTGATCCTCGACGACGTGACGACGAGCTTCCTTCCGGGGGCGAAGATCGGCGTCGTCGGCCCGAACGGCGCCGGAAAGTCGACGATCCTGAAGATCATGGCCGGGATCGAGCAGCCGTCCAACGGTGACGCCTTCCTCACCCCCGGCTACACGGTCGGCATCCTGCTTCAGGAGCCCCCGCTGACCGAGGACAAGACCGTCCTGGAGAACGTCCAGGAGGGGGTCGCCGAGATCAAGGGCAAGCTCGACCGGTTCAACGAGATCGCCGAGCAGATGGCGACCGACTACACCGACGAGCTCATGGACGAGATGGGCAAGCTGCAGGAGCAGCTCGACCACGCCAACGCCTGGGACCTCGACGCGCAGCTGGAGCAGGCCATGGACGCCCTGGGCTGCCCGCCCGGCGACTGGCCCGTCACCAACCTGTCCGGTGGTGAGCGCCGCCGCGTCGCGCTGTGCAAGCTGCTGCTGGAGCAGCCCGACCTGCTGCTGCTCGACGAGCCCACCAACCACCTCGACGCCGAGTCGGTGAACTGGCTGGAGCAGCACCTGGCCAAGTACCCGGGCACCGTCGTCGCGGTCACCCACGACCGGTACTTCCTCGACAACGTCGCCCAGTGGATCTGCGAGGTCGACCGCGGCCGCCTCTACCCCTACGAGGGCAACTACTCGAAGTACCTGGAGACCAAGGCCGCCCGCCTCAAGGTCGAGGGCCAGAAGGACGCCAAGCGGCAGAAGCGGCTGAAGGAGGAGCTCGAATGGGTTCGCTCCAACGCCAAGGGACGGCAGGCCAAGTCCAAGGCGCGTCTGGCCCGCTACGAGGAGATGGCCGCCGAGGCCGACAAGATGCGGAAGCTGGACTTCGAGGAGATCCAGATCCCGCCGGGTCCGCGGCTGGGCAACGTCGTCGTCGAGGTCAGCAACATCAGCAAGGCCTTCGGTGAGAAGGTCCTGATCGACGACCTCTCCTTCACGCTGCCGCGCAACGGCATCGTGGGCGTCATCGGCCCCAACGGCGCCGGCAAGACCACCCTGTTCAAGATGATCCAGGGCATCGAGGAGCCGGACTCCGGCGCCATCAAGGTCGGCGACACCGTCAAGATCTCCTACGTCGACCAGAGCCGCGAGAACATCGACCCCAAGAAGACCCTGTGGGCCGTCGTCTCCGACGAGCTGGACTACATCAACGTGGGCCAGGTCGAGATGCCCTCGCGCGCCTACGTCTCCGCCTTCGGGTTCAAGGGCCCGGACCAGCAGAAGCCGGCCGGCGTGCTCTCCGGCGGTGAGCGCAACCGCCTGAACCTCGCGCTCACCCTGAAGCAGGGCGGCAACCTGCTGCTGCTCGACGAGCCGACCAACGACCTCGACGTCGAGACCCTCTCCAGCCTGGAGAACGCGCTGCTGGAGTTCCCCGGCTGCGCCGTCGTCGTCTCCCACGACCGGTGGTTCCTGGACCGCATCGCCACGCACATCCTCGCCTACGAGGGCGAGTCCAAGTGGTTCTGGTTCGAGGGCAACTTCGAGTCGTACGAGAAGAACAAGGTCGAGCGGCTCGGCGCGGACGCCGCCCGTCCGCACCGCGCCACCTACAAGAAGCTGACCCGGGGCTGATCTTGCGGCACATCTACCGCTGCCCGCTGCGCTGGGCGGACATGGACGCGTACGGCCACGTCAACAACGTGGTGTTCCTCCGCTACCTGGAGGAGGCCCGTATCGACTTCCTGTTCCGCCCGGAGAAGGACTTCCAGCAGGGGTCCGTGGTGGCACGCCATGAGATCGACTACAAGCGGCAGCTCGTCCACCGGCACCACCCGGTGGACATCGAGCTGTGGGTCACGGAGATCAGGGCGGCGTCCTTCACCCTCACCTACGAGGTCAAGGACGGCGACGT
Source organism: Streptomyces sp. NPDC058741 (assembly GCF_042746715.1). Lineage (NCBI taxonomy): Bacteria > Bacillati > Actinomycetota > Actinomycetes > Kitasatosporales > Streptomycetaceae > Streptomyces > Streptomyces sp. NPDC058741. The sequence continues at coordinate 29,645 of NZ_JBHYQH010000032.1, forward strand.
CGTCTACGTCCGCGCCTCCACGGTGATCGTGCCGTTCGACTTCGAGGCCCAGCGCCCGCGCCGGATCACCGCGCAGGAGCGGGAGTTCCTCGGGGAGTACACGGACGACGCCGAGGAGGAGGCCGTCGCCGCATGACGGTGCTCCACCTCGCCGACGAGGGGGAGGCGGCGGATCTCGCCGCCTTCCTCTCCCGGCTGCTCCACTACGACCGCGGGGCGGCGGTGCGCCTGCAGGCCGCGGGTACCGCGCTCGCCGTCTTCGGGCGGCCGCCGTCCTTCGAGGTCCTGGCGATCCGCGCGGTACGGCTGGCGAAGCCGTACGAGAAGGGGCTCGAGGTCACGCTGGACGTGACCGTCTCCGCCGGTGAGTTCCTGGAGTCGGTGGACGAGAGGGCGGCCACGGTCGTCGTGCCGGAGACCGTGACGGGGCCGCCGTGGGCCGGTGTGCTGCCGCCGCGTGGCGGCTGGGCGCCCGAGCCGGGGCTGCCCGCGCCCGACGCGCTGCGCTCGCTCGTGGCCGCCGCCGTCGCCGAGTTCCGCACGCGCACCCGGGAGTTGTCGGAGGAGCGGCGCACCCGGGCCGAGCTGGACCGGATCGGCCGGGACATCTGGTCCCGCACGGTCGGGGACACCCGCCTGCCCGTCCGGGCCGTGCACGCCGCGCAGTCGCTGGGCTTCCTGCGGCCCGGAGCGCCCCTGGCCCTGTTCTCGTCGGGCGCCTGGCTGCGGCTGCGTACCCCGTACGGCTCGATCGCCGTACGGCACGCCGGGCTGGGGACGCTGGGCGTCAGCGTCCGCTGAGCCCGCCCCGGGCCGGTGTCAGCCCGGGGTGTTCACCATCGACGCCGCCGCGTACGTCAGGTAGTTCCACAGCGTGTGCTCGTGCTCCTCGGACAGCCCGAGCTCCTCGACGGCGACCCGCATGTGCTTCAGCCACGCGTCGTGCGCGGCCCGGTCGACCTTGAAGGGCACGTGCCGCATGCGCAGCCGCGGATGGCCGCGGGTCTCGCTGTACGTCGTGGGGCCGCCCCAGTACTGGACGAGGAACAGCGTGAGGCGCTCCTCGGCCGGGCCCAGGTCCTCCTCGGGGTACATGGGCCGCAGCAGCGGGTCCTCGGCGACCCCCTCGTAGAAACGGTGCACGAGCCGGCGGAAGGTCTCCTCCCCGCCGACCTGCTCGTAGAAGGTCTGCTGCTGAAGCGTGCCGCGCCGAATCTCTTTCACGCGCTCCATCGTCTCAGACGCACCGGCATAGGCCTCAAGACCTAGGACCCGCCCATGCCTCCCCCTACTGTGGAGGCATGGGCGGTCACGCACCCGGCAGGGACCTCGACGGCCTCGCCGCCTCCGCGCGGGCGGCGCTGGTGCGGCGTATCGACGCCGGCGGGGCCCGGACCGCGGACCCGCGGTGGCGGGAGGCCTTCGCGGCGGTCCCGCGCCACCTCTTCGTGCCGTACTACTACGTCGGTGTCGCCGGCGGCTACGAACGCCGCTGGGGCGGGAGCCCCGACCCGCTGGCGCGGGAGCGGTGGATGCGGGGCGCCTACGAGGACATCCCGCTGGCGACCCGGCTGCGGGACGGGGAACCGCTGTCCTCCAGCGATCAGCCGTCCCTGATGGCGGACATGCTGGCCGTGCTGGAGGTGGCGGATGGGCACACGGTCCTGGAGATCGGCGCCGGCACCGGCTACAACGCCGCGCTGCTCGCCCACCGGCTGGGCGACGACCGGGTCACCACCGTCGACCTCGACCCGGAGATCACCGAGTCGGCCCGCCGGCACCTGGCCGCGGCCGGGTACCACCCGGCCGTCGTCACCGGCGACGGCGCCCGGGGAGTGCCCGACCGCGCGCCGTTCGACCGGATCATCGCCACGTGCGCCCTGAGTACCGTGCCGCAGGCCTGGCTCGCGCAGAGCCGCCCCGGCGGCCGGATCCTCGTGCCGATCGCCACCGGCCTGATCCTGCTCACGGTGAGCGGCCCCGGGCACGCCGAGGGGCGTTTCCTGCCCACGCCGGCCTGCTTCGTGCCGCTGCGCGGCGGAGGCGGGCCCGGCCGTGAGCCGCTGAGGCTGGGCGGGGTGCCGGTGCGGGCCAGGGAGGACGACCTGTTCCGCTTCCTGCTGGCCCTGACCCGCGGCACGCTCGATCCGCAGGAGGCACACGCGCTGTGGGAGCACGAGGGCAGACCGCGCCGCGAGCGCTACGGCATCACGGTCAGCGGCGAGCGGGAGTGGGCCTGGCTGGACGACCCGGAGGGGCCGTACGCCTGGCCCCTCCCCGGCTGAGCGGGCCGCACCCGACGGAGGTCAGCTCCGGCGGACCGTGATCGTCGTCCAGGCGCCCACGTGCACCCGGTCGCCGTCCTGCAGCGGCACGGGGACGAACGGCTGGATGGGCTCCTCCGAGCCGTTGACCGTCGTGCCGTTCGTCGAGTTCTGGTCGACGACCGCCCAGCTGCCGTCGGGCTGCTGGACCAGCACCGCGTGCTGGTGCGAGACGCCCGGGTCCTCCGGCGGCACCGACAGGTCGATGTCGGGGGTGTCGCCGGTGGAGTGCCGGCGGCGGCCGATGGTGAGCTGGTTGCCGGTGAGCGTGCGCTGCTGCTCGGGCGAGTACGCGGGCAGGTTCAGGCCCGCGGCCTCTGGGCCGGAGCGCTGCATCATCGCCATGAAGTACTCGCGGTCCGGGCCGATCGTCACCGTCCACGTCGCCGGTCCCTGTGGCTGCTGCGGCTGCTGCGGGAAGCCGCCGTGGCCGGGCGGGGCCTGGGTCGCGCCGGGCTGCGGATAGCCGTAGCCGCCCCCCTGGCCGGGGCCGGGACCACCGGGGCCGGTGGATGGCGGGGAGATCACCCAGTCGTCGTCACCGCCGCCGAAGGGCGGACCGCCCTGCGGCTGCGGACGCCGCGTCTCCTGCGGGTATCCGGGCGGGGCCGGCGGACCGGACTGCTGGAAGGCCTGGGGACCACCGGGACCTCCGGGGCCGCCGTGACCACCGGGGCCGGGCGGCGGCGGGGCCGGACGTGACGGGTCGCCGAACGCGGGAGGGCCGGACGGACCACCGGGGCCGCCGAAACCGCCGGGGCCGCCGAAACCACCGGGCCCACCAGGGTCTGGGTTGCCGGGGCCGGGGTGGCCTGACGGGTCGCCGAAGGGCGGGATCGTCTCGGCCGGGCGGTTCATCTGGGAGGGACGCGAGCTGTGGTAGTCGTACGCGTCACCGCCGCCGTACGACGGGCCCCCGGGGCCGGGCGGCCCGCCCCGCGGCTGGAAGCGCACACCCGGGCCGGGTCCCTGCGGCGGGGCGGCGGGGGTGTACGAGGTCGCCGTGTTGGTCAGGAAGTTCCACCGGCACTCCTCGCAGAACGGCGCGCCGCCCTCGCGGGGCGTACGGCACTGCGGGCAGAGCTCCGGCTCGGCGTTCGGCACGGCGGACAGGTGGGGCGGACGCGCACCGGGTCCGCCCTGGCCGCCGGAACCGGCGGGGGGCGGGAAGCCGTAGCCGCCGGGCGGGGGCGGCGGGGGAGGAGGCGGAGGCACGGCACCCGCCATGCGGTGACCGCAGACCTCGCACCAGTCGTCGGAACCCGACTGGTGTCCGTTCGGGCAGGTCGGCATGTCGGCGCGTCCCTCCTTCGATTCCTTCTGGGTCACTTCTGCACGCGGACGGTCTTGGTGGACCGGGTCTCGAGCGTCATCTCGTCGGCCTCCGCGACCTTCGCCTTCAGTCGCACAGTACCGGTCGCGGCGTCGACCACGTCCACCACCTTCGCAAGCAGTTTCGCAGTACCGGCGTTGCCGGATGCACTCGCGAGCTGAACGGCCCGGCCCAGTTTGGCCGTCGCTCCATCCGTATCGCCCGCTTTGCGGAGGTCCAGCCCTTGCTGGATGACCTGTGCCAGTTCCGCCTGCCCGGTGTAGTGGGCGACCTGGGGGTTGATCGACGTGGAGGCGACCACGTCGTCCGTCCACACGGCCCGTACCAGGCCCTGCGCGCCCAGGCCCCGCACGCTGCCGTCGGGCTGCGGGACGACCAGCGAGACGCGGGCGGCCAGCATCTCCTGGCCGATGTGCGCGGCCGGGACCTCCACGCAAAGGTGGTAGTCACGCGACTCGTCCCCCCAGGAACCCAGGGGGTAGTCGCCCGCCCGGGGGCCCGCCTCGGTGCGCCGGCCGGTCAGTTCCTCGACGGTCGGGGCGACCTGCTTGACGAACCTCACCGTCGTGCCGACCGGGGTCCACAGCCGTAGGGAGACGTCCGCGACCTCCTTGCCCATGGCCGTCGCCATCATGTGCGTGAAGTCCGCGGCGAGGCCGGCCGGATCGGCCACGATGTCGGCGGTGCCGAGCAGGGCGGAGGCGATGCCTGTGACTTCTTTCACTTCCCAGTCGGTGCCCACGCCGCGCGCGTCACAGGTGAAACGCCCGGCGTACGCGTCGAGGGCGGCCTTCAGGTCCTGGGGCGACTCGTGCTCGTTGCGGCCGTCGGTGAGCAGGATGCCGTGCCGGATCGCGACGTCCGCGGAGGACAGCAGGCGGTCGGCCAGCCCCAGCCAGGTGCCGATGGCCGTGCCCCCGCCCGCACCGAGCGAGCGCAGCGCCTGCTTGGCCTGCTCGCGGGTGCCGGCGTCGGCGACCGCGAGCCGGCCGCCGCCCGGGTAGACCTCCTTCGCGACGTGCGTGCCGCCGATCACCGCGAAGTGCACGCCGTCGCGCAGGGTGTCGATCGCAGCGGCCGTGGCGTCGCGGGCGTTGCGCATCTTGGTCGGCGGGTAGTCCATCGACCCGGAGCAGTCGACCATGATCGCCACGGCCGCCGACGGGCCGGGGCCGGGCGTGTAGAGGTGGGGCGCCGCGACCGCGCCGCCGATCGTGCCGCCGCCGGTCGCCGTCACCGTGACGATCGCGCTGACCTCGCCTGCGCCCTCCGGCAGGTACTCGTTCTGGTAGACGTCCACCGAGAACCGGGGCACGTTCGACTTCGAGAAATTGGCCATGCCTGCTTCGATCCCCCTTCAAAGCCCCCGCCGCGGCGGGGTGATGACGATGGGCGGACCGGTCCCCTCCGGTCCGCCGAGGCGTCCCCGTACGTGGCCTCAGGCCGATCCTGCCCCCTGGGGGACGGCGGGGAACGGCACGAGGGCCACTGTTACGTTGTCGTGGCCCCCGCCGTCCAGGGCGTGGCCCACGAGAACCCGGGCGCTGTGCAGGGGATGCGTGGCCGCGTCGAGCGGGACGACCCGTGCCATCTCCTCGGCCGCCTCCGCGTAGTTCCACAGGCCGTCCGTGCAGACGACCACCACGCCCGGCCGGTCCGGCTTGAACGCGGCGGTGTGCGGCTCCAGTTCGTAGGCGTCCGCGCCGAGCCAGCCGGTGATCGCGTGGGCGCGCTCGTCGGCGTAGGCCTCGGCCTCGTTCATCAGGCCCGCGGCGACCATCTGCGCGGCCCACGAGTCGTCCTCGGTCAGCCGGGCGGGGGGAGCGCCGCGGTCGACCGGGACCCAGTAGGCGCGGCTGTCGCCGACCCAGCCCACGATCAGCAGCCCCGACGTCACCACCGCGCCGACGATCGTGCAGGCCGGGGCGTTCTGGTGCGGGGCCTGCTCACGGGCCGTCGCGGGCTCCTCGGCGAGCGCGTTGACCGCGTGCGAGGCGGCGACGATCGCGTCGTGCATCGCCTGCTGCGGGTGGGTGCCGCGCGGCAGGGCGGCCAGCAGCGACTCGCTCGCCGCCCGCGACGCGGCCAGCGAGGCGTCGTCGGGGCGGGTCGCCGAGGAGACGCCGTCGCAGACGATCGCCACGGAGGCGGGGGATCCGTCGGGCAGCGCGGTGGTGCCGACGGCGAACGCGTCCTCGTTGCGGTGGTGGCGCAGACCGCGGTCGCTGACCGCGGCCACCGGGCCGGACTCCTGCTCCATGTGGTCCCGTTCGCGCGGCTGGGCGTGGCCGCAGTTCTCGCAGTAGCCGTCGTCGTCCACGCGGCCGGCCCGGCAGGCGACGCAGACCTTGCCGCCGGCGCCCGCGGCCCGTGCCGCGGGGTCGGCGGACACCCGTGGGTCCGGTGCCTGGAGGACATACTCGTCGGGCTGTGTCGGATGAGCCTCCGGCGCGGCGTGGTCGCCGGGCTGCGGGGGCCGGTCGAACCGCACTCCCGCGGCCGGGGCCGGGGGGCTGCTCGGGGGCGGGGGCGCGTGCGGCGGCGGGGCCGAGCCGTCGGAGTCCGTGCCCGGCAGGTGCGCCGGGGCCGGGGCGTCCGGCCCGGGGGAGAGCCAGGCCGCGCCGGCGGGGGGCGCCGGCGGGGGCTCGGGGTACGCGCCGGCGGGCGCGCACTGGGCGGGCACCGCACCGTTCATGGCGATGGTCGGGTTGTCCTGAGGCCGTGCCGGCACGGCGGACAGGTCGTATCCGCACGCGCCGCAGAAACGGTCACCCGACTCGAGGGGTTCCTCGCAGCTCGGGCAGGCGGACAACTGGGGCATCTGCGACATCAACTACACCCACGTCCGGGGGCGGTAACGATTGGCACGTTCCACCAGGTCGATCCTCTCCTCGCCGCCGCGCGCCAGCCGGGCCAGCGTGCGGTACGAGCGTTCCAGTCCGAAACGCAGACCCCGCTCGTCCAGGCCGCTGCCGAGCAGCGTCCGTCCTCCTGCGGCGGGAGGAGCGGAACCCTGGCCCCCGGAGAGTACCCAGTCCAGGGCGCAGCCGAGGACTTCGGCGGACAACTGCTCGCGCCGCGCCGGATCCAGGCCGTACGCCTCCAGCGCCTCCACCTGCGCCGCGGCGGCCGACAGGTCCTGCAGGAACGGTACGTCGGACGCCGTCGGCGTGCGCCGGCGCAGCCGCGCCCGTACGGCCGCCACCCGCGCCGCCGTGTAGTGGATGGAGGACTCCGGCACGGACTCCAGCGTCCGTACGGCGCCGTGCCGGTCCCCGGTCGCCAGCTGCACACGGGCCAGCCCGAAGGCGGCGCTCACATGGCTCGGGTCGGTCGACCACACCAGCCGGTAGTACTCGGCGGCGTTGTCCAGCTGGCCCAGCACCTCCGCGCACAGGCCCAGCGCCAGCTTGGGCGCGATCTCGCCCGGGAAGGCGTCGTAGACCGCGTCGAAGGCCAGGGCCGCGCCCTCGTCGTCGCCCGTCACCAGCGAGGCCAGCCCCCGGTACCAGACCACGCGCCAGTCGTCGGGCCGTTCGCCCTTTAGCGCGGCCAGGGCCTCCAGCGCGGCGCCCGGCTCACCCGTCTGCAGCCGCGCCCGGACCTGCCGCAGCCGCGTCTCGGTCGAGGGGGCCGGGGCGGCGGCGAGCGCGCCGAGCAGCTCGGCGGGCGCCGAGGTCATCAGACCGGCCAGGAAACCGGCGTTGCGGTCGGTCGGGTCGACCCGGGGGACCGGCAGGGCGAGCGCGGCGGCCGCGGTGTCGACGGGCCTGACCAGGCCGCCGGTGGCCCCGGGGCGCTGCGCGCCGCCGGGTCCCGGCGCGGCCGTGCTGCCCGGCTGGCCGGTCCCCGCGGGGCCCGCTGGGGCCGGGACGGCGGCGCTGCCGGGGCGGCGCCGGCCGCGCACCACCCGCGCCCCCAGCCGGGACACCTCCCCGTCCAGCTTCGGGAACAACTCCGTCTCCGTGAGGCGCAGTTCGGGTCCGAACAGCGTGGACAGGGCCGGCCTGGCACGGCCCGTCTGCAGCGAGACGACCTCGCGCAGGACGCCCGTCAGCTGCTCGGTCATCTCCTGTGCGGAGGCGAACCGGCGGGCCGGGTCGGGATCCGTCGCACGCACCAGGAGGCGGTAGAACGACTCGTACTGCCGGAAGACCTCGATGTGGTCCGGGTCGGGCAGGGAGTCGGCGTAGACGTTCGTGTAGCCCTGGAAGTCGAAGCTCAGCACCGCCAGGGTGCGGGCGACGGTGTACAGGTCGCTCGCCACCGACGGGCCGGTGTCGGCCACCTCGGGCGCCTGGTAGCCGACCGTGCCGTAGATGGCCGACTCCTCGTCGTCCATCCGGCGCACCGCGCCCATGTCGATCAGCTTCAGCTGGTCCTCGGTCTGGATCGCGTTGTCGACCTTGAAGTCGCAGTAGAGCAGGTTCCGGCTGTGCAGATGCCCGAGGGCCTCCAGCGCCTCGATGCCGTACGCGCAGGCCTGCTCCACCGGCAGCGGGTCGCGCCGGCCCTGCGGGGTGCGGCGGGCGTTGGCGATCTCCTTCAGGGACTTGCCGCCGACGTACTCCATGACGATGTAGCCGTCGAGGGAGCCGGTGCGCTGGTCCAGGTGCTCCACGAAGTTGTAGATCCGCACGATGTTGGCGTGCTCGATCTCCGCGAGGAAACGCCGCTCGGAGATCGCCGCGGCCATCGCGTCCTGGTCGCCCGTGTCCAGCAGGCCCTTGAGCACCACCCAGCGGTCCGAGACGGCCCGGTCGACGGCCAGGTAGATCCACCCCAGCCCGCCGTGCGCGAGGCAGCCGGCCACCTCGTACTGGCCGTGCACCACGTCGCCGGCCCTCAGCTTCGGCACGAACGAGTACGGGTGGCCGCACTTGGTGCAGAAGCCCTCCGTGCGCCCCGGCCGGTCGCCGCGCGCCCGGCCCACCGGCGCCCCGCAGTCCGAGCGCGAGCAGAACCGCTTGCGCTCGGGCACCTCCGGGCGGTCCAGCACCATCGCGCGCGGGTCGGGGCGCGGGATCGGCGGCACCTGGACCAGCCCGGCGCCCAGCCGTCCCCGGGAGGACGAACCCGCCGCGGAACCGGAGCTGCGCACCGACACCGAGTGGCCCGTCGACCGGGCCGACGGGGACCGCGACAGCCGCCCCGACACCGAGCGGCGCGACTTCGACGACTGCGACGAGTGCGACGGCGTACTTGCGCTGCGGCTGCCGGAACCGGGACCGTCGCTGCCGGCCGACCCGTGCGAGCCGCCCCGGCTCCCCGCGGTGACACCGGTCGGCGGGGAGCCGACCATGCCGCCGGGCGCGACGACCGGAGCGAGGCCGCAGGTGTCGCAGTACAGCTCGCCGCCGCCCACGTCCTCGTAGCTGCCCTCGCAGGTGGGCCGCTGGCAGGCGCGGGTGCCGTGCCGGGCTTCCTGCGGCCCCCGGCTCATGGACTCCTCCTGTCTCATGCGCCCTGCCCCCTCCGGTCGTCCGCGGGCCCGCCCTGGTCCGGTACCCGGGGGGCGCCGAGCACTTCCGCCGCCGCCTGCTGGTAGCGCAGCACCGCCTGTTCGGCGGCGCGCAGGTCGCAGGGGGCGCTCCACAGCATGCGGCGCGCCCTCTCGTAGCGCTCCACCAGCAGCGCGTCCTCGGCGAAGCCGTGCCGGGCCACCTTCGCCTTGTACGCGTCGAGCCGCCCGCGCAGCTCGGCCCGGACCGCCAGGGGCGCGGTGACGGCGGTCAACGACTCGCGCGCCCGCAGCAGTTCGTCCTCCGCCTTCTCCTCCAGCGACTCCAGCAGCGGCGACAGCCGGTGCCACTGCGCCTGCCTGCGGTACTCCGCGGCCGCCGCCAGCTGCTCCTGCAACGCCGTCGGCGGACCGCTGACGACCGGCACCTCCGTCGCCGCGATCTTCGCCAGGACCTCGCCCCGGGCGGTGCGGGCCTCGGCGAGCGTGCGGTCGGCGCGGCTGAGGACGTCCCGCAGGTGCACGATCCGCTTCTCGGCGTCCTGACGCACCGTCAGCACCGCGTCGATCTCGCGGCGCACGTCCTCCAGGGCGCGGGCCTCACGGTCGTACACCGTCGTGTCCGGTCTGCCGCCGCCCGGGGCCGAACTGCCCTCCGCGGCCGACCAGAACGCCAGCGGGTCCGAGACGACCTGCTCGCGCAGCTTCGTCAGCGTGCGCGTGATGCGCTCCAGGTCGTCACCCGCCGGGTGCTCGCCGGGCCGCACGCCGACCGAGTGCGCGAGGCGGCGGGTGCGCTGCAGCTCGGCCGCCAGCAGGTCGATGCGGGCCGGCAGCGCCGACCAGACCGCGTCGGCGGCGACCACCATGTCCAGGCTCGTCGCGTACAACTCGTTCATCCGGTCGACGAGGGCGACGAGCGAGTAGCGCTCGCTCAGCTTGGTCGGACCGCCGTGCAGGGTGGGCGCGTTGGCCGTCGCCGCGGCGCTGCCCGCGAGCGTGACCGACTCGCCGTTCAGCAGCTCCGTCAGCTCCGTCAGGTCCTCGCGGCTGGACCAGCGGCGGCGGGAGCGGATCTCACGGGCGGCGCGCAACGCGTCCGTGTACGCGTCGAAGCACGTCCACAGCAGCGTGATCGACGCCTCCGTGGACGTCCAGCGCTCCCGGGTGACGCCGGTGAGCTCGGCTCCCTCCAGGAGTCTGCGGCCCGCGTGGTCCTGCAGGGCGAGGAGCGAGGTCTCGATCGCCTCGTGCTCCGCGCCGAGCCGCGCGAGCGCACGGTCCACCTCGTCCCGGTCCATCACCGGCCCGGTGGGTCCCGTGTCGCCCATCGATCACCTCTCGCTGCGGTTGTGACGGTCGGGGGCCTGGTCCACGTCGGGTTGCGTGCCCTCAGCTGGTGCGGAGGTACTCCGGTGCCGGAGGTTCCGACTTCTTCGCATCCTTGCCCAGTGTCGCCGACAACCATTTCTCGTACGACGCCTGCCAGCCGTTCGTGGTGTCCCTGCGGTAGTCCACCAGGATCCGGTTGACCCGGCGTACCAGATCGTCGGCGTCCTTCCTCATCGCCACGCCGTAGTACTCGGCAGTGAAGGGGTCGCCCTTGAGCTCGACCGTCGGATCCTGGGCCGCCTGGCTCGCCGCGAGCGCGCCGTCCGTGACGACCGCGTCGACCTCGCCGAGCTGGAGCCTGACCAGGCAGTCGAGTTGGTTCGGGACGGTCGTGGAGATGTCGGTGGACTCCGGGAGCGCGCCGGCCTTCTTGTCCGCCTCCAGCGCGGAGTACGCCGTGGAGCCCGCGGCCGTGCAGATCCTGCGGTGCGCGAGCGACTCGTCGTAGCCCCGGACGGGGCTGCCGCGCGGGGCGAGGACCTGCTGGCCCGTCCTGAAGTACGGCGCGGAGAAGGCGACGTCCGCGATCCGCCCGCAGTTGATCGTCATCGTGCGGACGACCATGTCCACGCGGCCGTCCTGGATCGCCGTGATGCGCTGGTCGGTGGGGATCGCCTTGAACTGCACCGCGTCCGGGTCGCCCAGGATGTCCTTCGCGATGCGGTGGACCAGGTCGATGTCGAAACCTTCCAGCTCCGCGGTCCTGCCGCTGTTGGGATCGCGGTAGCCCCAGCGGTAGCTGTTCTGGTCGACGCCGACGACGAGTCTGCGCTTCTCGCCCTCGCGGTTCTTGATCGCCCCGATGGTGGCCCCGTCGGCGGACGAGGGGGCGAGGGTCTGCTTCTCGGGGTCCTCGCAGTCCTCCGCCGCCGCGGTCACCGTCCGGGTGGTCTGGCCCGCCCGCGCGCCGGACCGGTCGGCGCCGGTCACCGCGGTGCGCGGGAGACAGAGCGCGACGACCGCCACCAGGGCGCAGACGACCGCCATCGCGGTCACGCCGCCCCAGCCCCTGAGCGCACTGCCGCGCATCGTCCTGCCTCCTTCCGCCCGTGCCCCGTTCACCGGTACTCCGAGAGCCTGCGGCCGATACCGAGGAGCGCGCCCGCGGCGCCCAGGACCGCCAGGCCCGTCGCGCCCGCCGGGAGGCCCGTCAGGGCGTCCCGGCCGTCTCCCGCCGCGCGCTGGAACTCGGTCTCCTCGTGGGCGAGTGCCGTGCGCAGGTTCGCGTCGACGCTGTCGAAGCACTCGCCCGTGGCGTTCCGGCTGCCGATCACCAGGTCCAGCGCCCGCTGGTAGTCGCCGTTCTCGTCCTTCTCGCGGGCTGCGGCGTGGCGCTTCCGCCACTCCTTCATGTTGCCCACGGCGGTCGTGACCGGCTTCTCGCCCGCCGCGTCGTCGGCGAGCGCCCCGGCCACCGCCAGGTGCCGGCCCAGGGCCTCGATGTCCCTGCCGAAGTCGTAGTCGTAGGCGTCGTACGTCGTGTCGCCGACGTTCTTCGTCTCGGCGCCCCGGGCCACCAGGGTGAGGTTCTCGTTTCCTCTTGCCTTGAGGGAGGCGATGCGGGCGTCGTGCAGCACGTTCAGGGAGCGGACGCCGTGGTCGTAGGAGTCGTTCAGGCCCGCGCGGGCGGCGCTGTGGCCCACCACGAGCCAGAGCAGGACCACGGCCGCCGCGGCCGTGGCGGCGACCAGGCCGTGGTTCAGGACCCGGTGCGTGCGCCGGTAGGTGCGGTGCTGGGCCCAGGCGAGGGCGGCCAGGGTGAGGACGCCGAGCGCGATGGCGGCCCAGGGGTAGGGGCGGGCGTCCGCGTAGTCCGCACGGAGGCGCTGGTTCTCCTTCGTGTAGAGGTCCTCCGCGGCCGGGAGCATCCGCGTCTGCATCTTCTCGTTGGCGTAGCGGAGGTAGGCGCCGCCGACGGGGAAGCCCTGGCGGTTGTAGGTGCGGGCGCGCTCGATCAGGCCCTTGTACTCGGGGAGGAGCCGGTTGAGTTCGGCGATCGTGGCCGTCGACGGGGAGTCCGGGTCGGCGTTGGCGGCGGCGTTGACCAGCTTGTCGGCCGCCGTGCGGATGTCCTTCTCGTAGCGGTCGCGGGTCGCCGCCGGCTCCTGTGCGCCGGCGAGGAAGCCGCTGGAGGCCGCGGTGTTGGCGTCCGCGAGGGAGCGGTAGATGTCCGCCGCGTCGGAGCTGAGGGGCTGGCTGCTGGTGAGGACGTCGTCCGCGGCGGCCGCGCGGCCGGTCATCTGCCAGGCGGCGACGGCGCCGAAGGCGAGGACGAGGGCGGCGAGGAGCGCACCGATGATCCGGAGGCGGCCCGGCTCGGTGGTGGCGGCGGTGCGGAGCTGGTCGAGGCCCTCGGCGAAGGCGGTGCGGCGGGGGGACTGAGGGGCCTGGAGTGCCCTGGGGGCCACGGGTGTCGGCGTGCTCGCGGGGTGCTTCGGCGGGGGTGCCGCCTGGGCCGGTACGGGCGGCAGGACGGGTAGGGCGGAGTGCGCCGGTGGTGTGCTGCTCTTCGGCGTCTTCGTCACCGTGACCTCCCCCATGGCCATCCGTCGCCGCAAGTATCGCTGCCGGGACCGGCATCCGCACCGGCCTTGCCACGATCTTGATCGGATCGCAGCGTGGAGCACCACCCCTGTCCAGGTACACGTTCGGGGGAACGGATCGGTTCCCGTGGGGGGTGGGGGTGCGGGTGGTGACGCCTGCGGCGGTTTCGGTGCGGGTGCGCGGGGGCTGTCGGGTGGGTCGTTGTGGAGTGGGTGCCTGCGGGGGCCTGTGGCCGGTTCGGTGGGGGTGCGCGTCGCGCCTGCCGGCTCTGAGTGGGGGCGGGGCCGCGCCGGGGGGTGTCCGTCCTCGAGTTCCCGGACCACGTCGTCGTGCGTGTGGTGGCAGCGCAGGTGGTACGACGGGACCACGCCCAGCGTGTCGAGCAGGCGGCGGGGAAGGCGCAGGTGGGGCCGCGCCGGGATGGCACATGCGGAGAGGGCGGCGCCCGGATCCGCCGGGTGCCGCCCTCCGGGAGGCGCTACTTCGTGGTGCTCGTCGGGGCGAGCGGGGAGGCCTGCAACGACTGGGGCGACGACGTGCTCGCGTACGCCGACGGGGCCGCCATCCCCGCGGTCGGGTCGGCCGGTGTCTCCTCCGCCGGTGCCGTCGCACCGCCGACGATCCGGATGTCCGCCGCGTCGAAGGCCCGCTTGATGCGCCAGCGCAGTTCGCGCTCCACCGTCAGCGACTTGCCGGGCATGGTCTTCGCCGTGACGCGCACGACCATGGAGTCCAGCAGCACGCTGTCGAGCCCCAGGACCTCGACCGGGCCCCACAGCAGCTCGTTCCAGGGCTCCTCGGCGGTCATCTTCCGCGCGACCTCGTCCAGGGTGGCCTTGACCTTGTCCAGGTCCTCGGAGGCGTGGACCGTGACCTCCACGTTGGCGGTGGCCCAGCCCTGGGAGAGGTTGCCGATGCGCTTGACCTCGCCGTTGCGGACGTACCAGATCTCGCCGCCGTCGCCGCGCAGCTTCGTCACGCGCAGGCCCACCTCGATGACCTCGCCGGAGGCGACGCCCGCGTCGATGGTGTCGCCGACTCCGTACTGGTCCTCCAGGATCATGAAGACGCCGGACAGGAAGTCCGTCACGAGGTTGCGCGCGCCGAAACCGATCGCGACACCGGCGACACCGGCCGAGGCCAGCAGCGGCGCGAGGTTGATCTGGAAGGTGCCCAGGACCATCAGCGCGGCCGTGCCGATGATGAGGAAGGACGCCACCGAGCGCAGCACCGAGCCGATCGCCTGCGAGCGCTGGCGGCGGCGCTCGACGTTGACCAGCAGCCCGCCGATGCCGGAGCCGTCCACGCTCTGGCCGCCGCGGTTCATGCGGTCGATCAGCTTGGTGATCGCCCGGCGCACCACGCCCCGCAGCACCACGGCGATCACCACGATGAGCAGGACCCGGAGGCCGATCGCGAGCCACGTCGACCAGTTCTGCTCGACCCAGCCGGCGGCGTTCGTCGCGCTCTCCTGGGCGTCCTGGAGCGAGGGCACTCTCGGTGTCTGCGTCTGCGTGGGGATCGGCGACGGTGACGGGCCCGCGGCGAGCAGGACGGCGGACAGGGACACGGCGGGAACCTCCAGGTGCAGCGGTCTGCCCCGGTGCGGTGGTCCGCGGATCAAGGTCACGGTTGGGTCACCGAGGGGGCAGAACCACCACACTAACGGGGCATTGTGGGTGCTCGCGCAGAATGTGCGAAGGAGAGACGGGCCTCACCTGGGCGTGAACAGGCCATGACCCTGGGGATGATGCACATGTGGTCGAAAACACTCCCAGCCCGTTACGGGGACATGGTGGCGCTTCCACCAGGCCTGAGGAGAGACTGACTACGGATCGTCCCGGCGCGAGCCACGCGCCGCCGGCGTACAAGGAGGCATCCGTGCCGCATGTCCTGGTCCTCAACGCGTCGTACGAGCCGCTAGGTGTCGTACCGCTCCGCCGCGCGCTCGTCCTCGTCCTCGAGAACAAGGCCGTCTGCCTCGAGGAGTCCGGCGCCTATCTGCACAGCGCGACCGTCACCGTCCCCGCACCCAGCGTGGTCCGGCTCAAGCGATTCGTGCGGGTTCCCTACCGGGGGCCCGTTCCTCTCACCCGCCGGGCGCTGTTCGCCCGTGACGGGGGCCGGTGCATGTACTGCGGTGGCGTCGCAACCAGCGTCGACCACGTCATCCCGCGCAGCCGCGGGGGGCAGCACGTCTGGGACAACGTGGTGGCGTCCTGCCGCCGCTGCAACCACGTCAAGGCCGACCGTCACCTGATCGAGCTGGGCTGGCGGCTGCGCCACAAGCCCGCCCCGCCCACCGGCCTCGCCTGGCGCATCATCGGGACCGGCCATAGGGACCCGCGCTGGCTGCCGTACTTGCAGCCGTACGGCGCGGACGACGCCCTGGCCCGGATCGACGGCATTTCCGCCTGACGACGATCCGGGCCTTCGTGTCTGCCGGCACGCGCGCGGCACCGGCCCGGCCCCGGGGGACCCCCGTTCCCCCGGGGCCGGGCCGGCGCGTTCCCTCAGGCGTACCGCAGCTCCCCGGGGCGCACCGAGCGGCGCAGCAGGGGCAGTGAGGTGGCGGCGGCCAGCAGGCAGGCGGCGTACACCGCGACGGGCACCAGGAGCGGCACCCAGGGCAGCGGCCGGCCGCAGAGCACGGCGTACCAGATGCCGACGGCCTGCCCGCCCAGGCCCGCGAGCAGCACGGCGGGGGCCAGCGGCAGCGCTGTCTCCAGCAGCAGGGCGCGCCCGAGCACCGGGCGCGGCACCCCGGCGGCGGCGTGCGCGGCCAGGCCCCGGCGGCGGGTGGCCAGGGACTCGCCGGTACCGACGGCCAGGCCGCACAGGGTGATCGCGAGGGCGACCGCCACGGCGGCGCCGGTGAGGTCGAGCCCGATGGCGTAGTAGGCCACGCGCCCGGTGGAGCGCCCCTCCTCGCGCACCAGGCCGAGGAGCACCTGCCTGATCCCCAGGAAGCCGGTCCCGGCGAGCGTCACCAGCAGGACCGCCGCATGCGTGCGGGCGGCGGCCCAGGGGTCGTCGCGCAGCCGCTCCGCCGCGATCAGGGTCGCCGCCGAGCGGGCCCGGCCCGCGAGGATCAGCCCGGCCGCCTTCGCCGCGGCCCCGGAGAGCCACACCGTGCCCGCACCGACCGCGAGGACCACGCCCGGCAACGTCAGCGGCAGGCCCCCGCCCGGCCGGCCCGGCCCGTCGGCGGACGGGGCGAACGCGGCCAGCAGCGCCGGCAGCCCCCCGAGGAGCAACCCGGCGAGGAACAGCAGTCCCGGGCCCCGCCCGGAGCGCGGCCCGGTCCGGCGCACCAGGCCGAGCGGCGAGGCCACCACCCGGCGCAGCGCCAGCGCGCCCGCCGCCGAGCCCAGCAGCGGCACGGCCACTGCGACGAGGGCGAGCGCCGTCCAGGCGGGCGCGGTGGGGTGCGACCACAGACGCACCAGGAGCAGCACCGCGAGGACGGTGGCCGCCGCCGAGCCCAGCAGGCAGGCCAGGCCCGTCTCCAGCGCGGCGATCCGCCGCACCTGCCAGGGCTTCGCCCCGGCCAGCCGCAGCGCGGCCAGCCGCCGGTCGCGGTGCACGGCGCCGATCCGGGCGCACTGCCCGAGGAACCCGAGGACCGGAACCAGCAGGAGCAGCAGGCCGGCGATCACGCCGGAACGGGTGCCGGGCTGGTCCAGCAGCCCCGCTCCGACGGACACCGCGACGCTGCCGTGCAGCGAGGCGAGCACGGCGGCGGCCAGGGCGAACCCGGTCGCGAGCGCGGCTCCCGCCGCCGTGAGCGCCACCCGCCACCACTCGCCGCGGTCGGAACCCCAGGTCAGCTCCCAGGCCAGCCGCAGATCGGACAGCAGGGATCTCATGCCGTCACCCCCAGCGGCAGCTGCGCGCCGTCCCGCAGCTGCACTTCCCGGTCCGCGTAGGCGGCCACCTGTGCGTCGTGCGTGACCAGCAGAACCGACGCCCCCGTCGCGCGCGCCGTGCGGACCAGGGCCGTCATGACCTGCTCGCCGGACAGCGAGTCCAGGGCCCCCGTCGGTTCGTCGGCGAAGACGACCCGCGGGCCCGTCACCAGCGCCCGGGCCAGGGCGACGCGCTGGGCCTGGCCCCCGCTCATCCCGCCCGGCCGCAGCTCCCCCTGCCCCCGCACCCCGAACCGCTCCAGCCACGCGCCCGCCCGGGCGCGTGCCCGGGCGCGGTCGGTGCCGGCCAGCAGCAGGGGCAGGGCGACGTTGTCCAGGGCCGTCAGCTCGGGGACGAGCTGCCCGAACTGGAACACCACGCCGAACTCCGTGCGACGCAGCTCGCTCAGCCGCTTCTCGGGCAGCTCCTCCAGGCGCCGGCCGTCGTACGTCACCGCGCCCTGGTCGGGGTGGACGATCCCGGCCAGGCAGTGCAGCAGCGTGGACTTGCCGCTGCCACTGGGGCCGGTCACGGCGAGGATCTCGCCCGCGGCCAGCTGGAGGGAGGCGCCGCGCAGGGCGGGCGTCCTGCCGTGCGTCTTGGTCAGGCCGCTCGCCGTGAGCAGCGGCACGGGTTCACTCATGCTCGGTCGACCTCCGCGGTCAGGGGGGTGAGCCGGGCCGCCGTGGTGTTCATCCAGCGGAGGTCGGCGTCGAGGTGGTTGAGGGCGTAGTCCGCCGAGAGCACGGTGGCCAGGTCGGCGCCCGGGTCGGCCTTCAGGGCCGTGAGTTCGCGCATCCGCTCCATGTGGGCGGCGCGCTGCGCGCTCAGGTACGCGGCCGGGTCGCCGCCGGAGAGGATGGCGACCACGACCTTGGCGAAGATCTCGTTCGCCACGAAGGGCGCGGGCGGCGCGATCTGCCCCGCCCAGCGGGACAGCTCCCGCGTCCCCTCGTCCGTCGTGCGGTACGTCGTCCGTTCCGGCCCGCCGTCCGAGTCCGTTCCCTCGATCTCGGCGAGGCCGTCCCGGACCAGGCGTTGCAGGGTCGTGTAGACCTGCCCGTAGGCCAGCGGACGGGCCCGCGGGAAGCGTTCGTCGTGGCGCCGCTTGAGGTCGTAGCCGTGGCTCGGACCCGTGGCGAGCAGGCCCAGCAGGATGTGGCGGGTGCTCATGACGATCATTATGCACTGAGTACATGTACTGAGTGAATAGTGGCTCCTGGCGGAGTTGCGCCGGCCCGCCGATCGGGCGGGGCCCTCCGCTTCAGTCCGTGACCGCGTACGCCTCCGCCGACCACAGCGAGTACCCGAACCGCGTCGCCCGCTTCTCGCCCTGGACCCGGACGAAGCGCACGCCCCGCTCGTCCATGCGGACGCTCTCCCGGCCGCCCCGGCCGTCCCGGACCGCGGCGGCCGTGCGCCAGCGGCGGCCGTCCGGCGAGACCTGGACGCGGTACACCGAGGGATGGGCGTCCTGCCAGTGGAGCACGACCCGGCCGAGCCGGGCCGGGCGGGGCAGTTCGACCTGCCACCAGGCGCCGTCCTCGACGGGCGAGGACCAGCGGGTGGCCGGGTCGCCGTCGTTCGCCGCCGACGCCGGGAAGTCCGGCGTCTCGTCGCCCGAGGAGCGGGCCGTGCCGGTGCGGGCCAGATCCGGGCCGCCGGCGGGCGGGAAAGCCCGGACCGTGAGGGTGCGGGCCGCGCCCCCGAACCGCAGCCGGACGTCGTAGGAGCGCATCGGCGCGCCGTCCTCCACGGTCACCTCGACCGGCACCTCGACGGTCGTACCGCGCGGCACGGTCAGCGCGCCCTTCGGCACCCGGACGCGCACGCCCTCCGGCGCCTCGGCGGTCAGTCCGCCCCGGGCGTCGGCGGGCCGCAGCGAGCCCAGCCGGGCCGTCAGCCGCTCGGTACGCCCGGTCTCCATGTCCGCGCGGTCCCGGTCCAGCTCCAGGGAGGTGGCCGGGGCGTCGGTGAACCAGGGGACGAGATGACGCACGCGGGCGGACGAGGGACCGGTGACGCGCACCGCGTCCACGAGCTGCCCGGCCGGCGCCCCCGCCGGGCCGTCCCGCCGGTCCGGCCGCCCGCGCGCGCCCGCCCCGGTCTCCCGCCGGTCCTCTGCCCGCAGGCCGGCCTCGGTCGCCCCCGACGCGTCCAGGCGGCCCGCCTCCCGCCAGCCCCGTCCCGGCACGTGCACCTCCACGGCGCCCTGCGTGCCCGGGTCCGTCAGGACCGTCACGGCCGTGACGGAGCGGGGGCGCCCGAAGCGCAGGCTGCGGCCGTCCCCGGGGTTGCGCGGAGGCTCGTGGGCGATGCCCGACCAGGACGCGTACGCCTTCTGCGCACGCTGCAGGAACGGGTCCAGGACATCGGTGCCGACCTCGGCCGGGGAGGACGCGAGACGGGACCGCAGCGAGCCCAGCGCGCGGTACGCCGCCCAGGCCGCCGCCGCGTCCCCGCCGCTCTGCGCGTCCAGCATGTCGAGCGCGGCCGTGCCCGCCTCGCCGTAGCGCGCCAGCTGCTCGGACCAGGGCGCGACCTCGGTGCCGAGGCCGGTGCCCGACAGCCGCCGGGGCAGCTCGCGCAGCACGGTGAAGGCCCGCCGCAGCCGCCGCGCGGCGTCCTCGCCGGCCTCGGCGCCGTCGGCCCCACGCGATCGCCAGTACGCCTCGGTCAGCGGGCGCAGGTACGCCGACTCCTCGTCGTCCAGGACGGATGAGGCGCCGTTCCCGGCGAGCGCGGCGACTGCCTCCTCGCGGCGCCGGTCCCCGCCCGCGAGGTCGGCGATCGCGGCGCGCCAGGACTCCCCGGGCCGGTAGGCGCGCGGGTTCCAGGCGTAGTCGGCGGCGGTGAACAGCGGGACGCGGGAGGCCTCCGGCTGCTGCATCGCGTTGGCGAGCAGGGCGGCCGAGCCGGTCGCGACGGCCGGCTCCCGGCCCCGGTAGGGGCCGAGGAAGAGGCGGCCGGGGTCGTAGTCGTTGACCGGGTAGTTGTCCATCGTGACCAGCGGATGCGCGAACGCCTCGCGCGCCTCGGCCAGTTCACGGCCCGTGATGGTGCGCGGCACCACCCCGACGCCGGTCCACGCCACCTCGACGTCCGCGGCCAGGGTGCGCGCCAGGGCCCGCCGGTAGTCGGTCGTGCCGTCCTCGTAGTACTCCGTCGGCATCAGCGACAGCCGGGCCGCGCCGGGATGCCGGTCCGCCAGGTGCCGGGCCACCGCGTCGGCCACCCGCGCCTGCGCCCGCGCGGCCGCCTCGGGACCGGAGCCGAAACGCCCGGCGTCCTCCTCGCAGTGCCACTCGCTGTAGCTGACGTCCTGGAACTGCAGCTGGAAGGCGCGGAAACCCAGCGCCCACATCGCGTCCAGTTTCCGGTTCAGCGCGCGCACGTCGGCGTCGGAGGAGAAGCACATGGCCTGGCCCGGCGCCACCGACCAGCCGGGTGTGACGTGGTTGCGGCGCGCCCGCTCGGCCAGCTCCCGGAACTGGGCCCGCTGCGCCGCCGGATAGGGCTCGCGCCAGCGGGCCTGCCGGTAGAGGTCGTCGCCGGGCGCGTACTGGTAGCGGTTCTGCTTGGTGCGCCCCATGAAGTCGAGCTGCGCCAGCCGCTGGCGGTGCGTCCACGGCGTGCCGTAGAAACCCTCGGTGATCCCGCGTACGGCGGTGCCCGGCCAGTCGCGCACGACGGCCGCCGTGATCGTGCCGTCGGGGCGCGTCAGCTGCCGGAGCGTCTGCACGGCGTGGAACAGGCCGTCCGGACCGGTGCCCGCGAGGGAGACGCCGCCCGGGCCGACGGACAGCTCGTAGCCCCCGGAGGGCAGGGCGTGCCGGTCGCCGGGGCGCACGGGTTCGGTCCGCGCGCGCACGGTCAGGGCGCCCGGCCGCGGTGAGTCCGTGAGGCGCCGCGCACCGGCCTGCCGCAGCAGCGCGCGCAGGGTCTCCACGGCGTGGGCGTCCGCCTGCGCGTCGGTGACGAGGGCGACCTCGTCCGGGACGGTGACCGGGGGGCCGCCCGGACGCAGCGACTGCGGGCGCGGCCAGACGGAGAGACCCGGGCCTGCCCGGTCGGGAACCGGTGCCGCGGTCGTGCCGGGCGGGGCCGGCGCCGCCGTCGCGGCGGGCGGCGCGGCGAGGCTTCCGGCGACGACGGCGACCGCGAGAACCGCCGCCCGCTTCCCGTGCCGCAGTCCCACAGGCCCCTCCGAATGCGTTCGACCGGCGGGACGAGCCCACCACCCGCCCGGTGAACGTGTCAATGACAGTGGCCGCCGTGACCCCTTTTGCCGGAATATGGAAGGGGCGGAGGGGAGGGGGATGTGAGCAGGACCACGATGTCCGGTCCAGGGCGCCTGCCTTCGCGCCGACTGGGTAGGCCTGCCGTAGCCCCTGAAGCCGTACCCGACGAGGAGGCCCCCGTGGCTGCGATGACGTTCCTCCCGCTCCCGGCCCCGTCCAAACCCGTGGCGGACACGTCCGCCGACCTCGCCCCCCACTACGACGATCCCCGCTACGACGACCCCCACTACTGCGTCTTCAGCGCCGAGAGCACCTGCGCCGAGCCCCCGCTCACCAGCGAGCCCCCGCTGCCCGACGCCGAGCCCCTCACCAGCGAGCCGCCGCTCGCCGACTCCGCTCCCCTGACCAGCGAGCCCTCCGCCTTCATCCCGGACTTCAGGTCGTAGCAGCCGTTCCGGTGGACCTGCGCGGTGCCGCGACGTCCGGAACGCTCACCCGTACCGCACTCCCGTCACTCCCGTCCTTCCGCTCCCGCAGACCCACCAGAAGGGCCCCTAGATGACCGCACCGCGGCCGGCCGTTCCGCCCTCCGAGGACCTGTCCCGCCTCGCCGCCCTGCACGGCGTGTCCACCTCCTACAGCCCGTCCCCGGACCGCACCGTCGCGGCCTCGGCCACCGCGGTCACCCTCGCCCTGGCCGCTCTCGGTGTGGACGCGAGCACGCCCGGCGCCGTCCGCGCCGCGCTCGCCGCCCGTGAGCACGACCTGGGCGAGCGGCTGCTGCCGCCCACCGTCGTCGGCTGGGGCGCGAACCCCCCGGCGGCCCTGGCCGCCCTCCCCGAGGGCACCCGGCTGCTCATCGACACCGAGCAGGGCGAGACCCGCGCCTCGGCCGGGCAGCTGCCGCCCGGCGTCCACCGGCTGACCGCCACCGCCCCGGACGGCCGCACCGCACACGTCCACCTGGTCATCGCCCCGGACCGCCTGCCCACCCCTGCGGGCCGCTCCTTCGGACTCCTCGTCCAGCTGTACTCCCTGCTGTCCGGCCGCTCCTGGGGCATGGGCGACCTGGGCGACCTCGCCGAGCTGGCCGGCTGGGCCGGGCGGTCGCTCGGCGCCGGGTTCATCCAGGTCAACCCGCTCCACGCGGCCGTGCCCGGCGCCCCCACCGACCCCTCCCCGTACCGCCCCTCCTCACGCCGCTTCCCCGACCCCGTGCACCTGCGGATCGAGGACGTCCCCGAAGCCGCCCAGGTCGAGGACCCCGAGCGCCTGCGCGCGCTGGCGCGGAGGGCCGGGCAGCTGCGCGACGCCGTGCTGGCCAAGGGCGCGCTGATCGACCGCGACGCCGTGTGGGAGCTCAAGCGCGAGGCGCTGGAGCTGCTCGGCGACGTCCCCCTCGGCCCCGGCCGGCGCGCCTCCTACTGCGACTTCCTCGCCGCGCAGGGCCAGGCCCTGGAGGACCACGCCACCTGGTGCGCCCTCGCCGAGGTGCACGGCTCGGACTGGCACCGCTGGCCCACCGGGCTGCGCGACCCCCGCTCCGCCGAGACGGCCCGGGCCCGCAACGGCCTGATGGACCGGATCGACTTCTGGTCCCGGCTCGCCTGGCTCACCGACACCCAGCTCACCGCCGCCCAGCGCGCCGGGCGCGAGGCCGGCATGCCGGTCGGCGTCGTCCACGACCTCGCGGTCGGCGTGCACCCCGGCGGCGCCGACGCCTGGGCCCAGCAGGAGTACTTCGCCTCCGGCATGTCGGTCGGCGCCCCGCCGGACGCCTTCAACGCCCGCGGCCAGGACTGGGGTCTGCCGCCCTGGCGCCCCGACCGCCTCGCCGCCTCCGGCTACGCCCCCTTCCGCGAGCTGCTGCGGGCGCTGTTCCGCTACGCCGGCGCCCTGCGCATCGACCACGTCATGGGCCTGTTCCGCCTGTGGTGGGTCCCTCAGGGCCATCCGCCCACGGAGGGCACCTACGTCCGCTACGACGCCGAGGCCATGCTGGCCGTGCTCGTCCTGGAGGCCTCCCGGGCCGGGGCACTCGTCATCGGCGAGGACCTCGGCACCGTCGAACCGGGCGTGCGCGAGGCGCTGCGCGAGCGCGGGGTGCTCGGCACGTCCGTGCTGTGGTTCGAACGCGACTGGGAGGGCGACGGCCGCCCGCTGCCCCCCGAGAGCTGGCGCGCCGACTGCCTGGCCACCGCCACCACCCACGACCTGCCCTCCACCGCCGCCCGCCTCACCGGCGAGCACGTCGAACTCCGCGACAGCCTGGGCCTGCTGACCCGTCCGCTGCAGGAGGAGCGCGCCGAGGCCGCCGCCGACACGGGGGAGTGGCTCTCGCTGCTGTCCGCCCTCGGGCTGCTGGACGGCACCGGCGGGGGCGGCGACACCTCCTCGGAGGAGGCGCAGATCCAGGCCGTCCACCGCTTCCTGCTGCGCACGCCCGCCCGTATGGTCGGCGTCTGGCTCCCCGACGGCGTCGGCGACCGCCGCCCCCAGAACCTGCCGGGGACCTGGGACCAGTACCCGAACTGGCGCCTGCCGATCGCGGACGCGGAAGGCCGCCCCGTCACCCTGGAGGAGCTGGCGGCCTCGCCGCGGCTGCGCGCCCTCATGGAGGTGCTCCGGGCCGGCGCCGCCTGAGTCCGGGGTCGCTTACGGCACCCCGGGCGCGCGGCCCCGTGCGGCGTTGGATACGTTGACACCGTGGACAAGAAGAACGCCCTGCGCGCCGGCGCCCTGGCAGCCGGTACGACGCTGATGATGCTGCTCATGTCGTCCCCCGCCTCCGCGCTGACCCGCGACGACGGTGACGACCCCGGCCCGGGCCTGAGTGTCATCGAGACGCTGGGCCTCTTCGTCGCGGCCCCGATCGTGCTGTACCTGGTCATCGCCGGTCTGGTGATGATCGGCGACAAGTCGCACGCCAAGAAGGACCCGACCAGCTCCAACCTCACCACCAAGTCCGACGCCAAGGGCGAGGTCAAGGCCTGACCGGTCTTTCCCGCCGAGGGCGCCGGCGCGGTCAGCGCGCCGGCGCCCTCGGTGTCGTCAGGGCCGTTCCGTCCCGGCCAGCAGGTCCCGCAGCAGGCCTGCCAGCAGGCGGGCCCGTTCGCCGTCCAGGGTGGACAGGGCCTCGGTCTGCGCCGTCAGCCCCGCCGCGACCGCCTCGTCGATCAGGGCGAGGCCCTGGTCGGTGAGCGTGACGTGCAGCCCGCGCCGGTCGTGCGGATCGGGTGAGCGGCGCAGCAGTCCCGCCCGCTCCAGCTTGTCCAGGCGTCCCGTCATCCCGCCCGTGGTGAGCATGAGGGTGGCCGACAGCTGCCGCGGCGAGAGCGTGTAGGGCTCCCCGGAGCGGCGCAGCGTCGCCAGGACGTCGAACTCCCCGCGCGAGATCCCGAACGGCGCGTACGCCTTCGTCGCCCGCTCCGCCATGGCGTGCGAGAGCCGGTTGATGCGGCCGAAGACCTCCATGGCGGTGGTGTCCAGATCGGGCCGGACGTGGGCCCACTGCTCGATGATCGCGTCGACGGGGTCCTTGCGCCGGTCCTGCCGCTGCTCCGGGCGTTCGCTCATGGCACGAGTATCCGCACCCTCTCGTTCACCCGCAAGCAAACGGGAATCAAGTAGGCCGATTGAAAGTTGCTTAAGGCTAAGCTACTTTCAACTGGCCTACTTGGAAGGGTGCCCGTCATGGCCGCCTCCCGCACCGCCGTCATCGCCCTCACCGCCCTCGCGCCCGTCAGCTGGGGCACGACCTACGCGGTCACCACCGAGTTCCTCCCGGCCGACCGCCCCCTGTTCACCGCTCTGGTACGGGCCCTGCCCGCCGGGCTGCTGCTGCTCGCGATCGGCCGGGTGCTGCCGCGGGGCGCCTGGTGGGGGAAGGCGGCGGCGCTCGGCGCGCTCAACATCGGCGCCTTCTTCCCGCTGCTGTTCCTCTCGGCCTACCGGCTGCCCGGCGGTCTCGCCGCGGTCGTCGCCTCGGCCGGGCCGCTGTTCGTGGCGGGGCTGTCGGCGCTGCTGCTCGGGCAGCGGCCGTCGCGGCGCACCCTGCTCACCGGAGCCGTGGCGGCGTTCGGCGTCAGCCTCGTGGTGCTGCGGGCGGCGGGGGCGCTGGACGGGCTCGGGCTGCTGGCGGCCCTGGCCTCCACGGTCTCCATGTCCGCCGGCACGGTCCTCACCCAGCGCTGGGGCCGCCCCGCCGGCCTCGGCCCGCTCGCCCTCACCGCCTGGCAGCTCACCGCGGGCGGCCTGATCGTCGCGCCGCTCGCCTTCCTGGCCGAGGGCGCCCCGCCGGCGCTGGACGGCCGGGCGGTGGGCGGCTACCTCTATCTCGCGCTCGCGAACACGGCCGTCGCGTACTGGCTGTGGTTCCGCGGCCTCGGCCGTCTCACCGCCACCCAGGTCAGCCTCCTCGGCCCGCTCTCCCCGCTGACCGCGGCCGCCGTCGGCTGGGCGGCGCTCGGGCAGGCGCTGACACCCGTGCAGGTGCTGGGCATGGCGCTGGCACTCGGGGCGACGGTGGCGGGGCAGTTCGTCACCCGCGGGCCCCGGGGGCGGGCCGCCGCCCGGAGAGCCGGTGCGAAGGCCCCGACGGTGGCGGCGGGACCGGCGCTGCGGTCGTAGACCGTCCCGGCCGGACGCGAGAGGCCGCGGGACGCCCGTGCGTCCCGCGGCCTCCTCTCTCAGGGGGTCACTTCGCGGCGGTGGCGTCCGCCCGCTGCGCCCGCAGCGCACGCTCCACGCCCGCGCGCGACTCCGACACCAGCCGGCGCAGGGCCGCGTTCGGCTCGGCCGAGCTCAGCCAGGCGTCCGTCCTGTCCAGGGTCTCCTGAGCGACCTGGAGGGCAGGGTAGAGACCGACGGCGATCTGCTGGGCCATCTCGTGCGAGCGGGACGCCCAGATGTCCTTGACCACCTCGAAGTACCGCTCCGCGTACGGGGCGAGCAGCTCGCGCTGGTCGGTCTGGACGAAGCCGCCGATGACGGCCTCCTGCAGGGCGTTCGGCAGCTTGTCGGAGTCCACGACCGACGCCCACGCCTCCGCCTTGGCCTCCGGGGTCGGACGGGCCGCCCGGGCCGTGGCCGCGTGGCGCTCACCGGCGGCGGTGCGGTCGCGGTCGTACTCGCCCGCGATCTCCGCCTCGTCGAACCGGCCGACCGCGGCGAGGCGCTCCACGAACGCCCACCGCAGCTCCGTGTCGACGACCAGGCCCTCGACGGTCTGCGAGCCGTCCAGCAGCCCGTCGAGCAGGTCGAGCTGCTCGGGCGTGCGGGCGGTCGCGGCGAAGGCGCGCGCCCACGCCAGCTGGTGGTCGCCGCCCGGTTCCGCCGTGCGCAGATGGGCCAGCGTCGCGTCGGTCCAGCGGGCCAGCAGCGTCTCGCGGGCCGCCGGGTCGGCGTACAGGTCGATCGCCAGCTTCACCTGCCGCTGCAGCGACTGCACGACACCGATGTCGGACTCCTTGCCGATGCCGGACAGCACCAGCGACAGGTAGTCGCGGGCCGCCAGCTCGGCGTCGCGGGTCATGTCCCAGGCCGAGGCCCAGCACAGGGCGCGCGGCAGGGAGGATTCGAAGTCGCCGAGGTGCTCGGTGACGAAGGCGAGGGACTGCTCGTCCAGGCGGACCTTCGCGTAGGACAGGTCGTCGTCGTTGAGCAGGATCACGGCCGGGCGGCGCCGGCCGGCCAGCTGCGGCACGGCGGTGAGCTCGCCGTCCACGTCCAGCTCGATCCGCTCCTCGCGCACCAGCTTGCCGCTGACCTCGTCCAGCTCGTAGAGGCCGACGGCGATGCGGTGCGGACGCAGCGTCGGCTCGCCCTTCGCGCCGGCGGGCAGCCCCGGGGCCTCCTGGCGGATCGCGAAGGAGGTGACGACACCGTCGGCGTCCGTCTCGATCTCCGGGCGCAGCACGTTGATGCCGGCCGTCTCCAGCCACTTCCCCGACCAGGTCTTCAGATCGCGGCCGGAGGTCTTCTCCAGCGCGCCCAGCAGGTCGGACAGGCGCGTGTTGCCGAAGGCGTGCGCCTTGAAGTACGCCTGCACACCCCGGAAGAACTCGTCCTCACCCACATAGGCGACGAGCTGCTTCAGCACGGAGGCACCCTTGGCGTACGTGATGCCGTCGAAGTTGACGAGCACGTCGTCCAGGTCGCGGATGTCCGCCATGATCGGGTGCGTGGAGGGCAGCTGGTCCTGCCGGTACGCCCACGTCTTCATCGAGTTCGCGAACGTCGTCCACGAGTGCGGCCAGCGCGAGCCGGGCGCGGCGGCCTGGCAGGCGATGGAGGTGTACGTGGCGAACGACTCGTTCAGCCACAGGTCGTTCCACCACTCCATGGTGACGAGGTCGCCGAACCACATGTGCGCCAGCTCGTGCAGCACCGTCTCCGCGCGCACCTCGTACGCCGCGTCCGTCACCTTCGAGCGGAACACGTACTGGTCGCGGATGGTCACCGCGCCCGCGTTCTCCATCGCGCCCGCGTTGAACTCCGGTACGAACAGCTGGTCGTACTTCTCGAAGGGGTACGCGTAGTCGAACTTCTCCTGGAACCAGTCGAAGCCCTGCCGGGTCACCTCGAAGAGGGCGTCCGCGTCCAGGTACTCGGCGAGCGAGGGACGGCAGTAGATGCCGAGCGGCACGGACCGGCCGTCCTTCTCGTACACGCTGTGCACCGAGTGGTACGGGCCGGCGATCAGCGCCGTGATGTACGTCGAGATGCGCGGCGTCGGCTCGAACTCCCAGACGCTGTCCTGCGGTTCGGGCGTCGGCGAGTTGGAGACGACGGTCCAGCCCTCGGGCGCCTTCACGGTGAACCGGAAGGTCGCCTTCAGGTCGGGCTGCTCGAAGCTCGCGAACACCCGGCGGGCGTCCGGCACCTCGAACTGGGTGTACAGGTAGGCCTGGTCGTCGACCGGGTCGACGAACCGGTGCAGGCCCTCGCCGGTGTTGGTGTAGGCGCAGTCGGCGACCACCCGGAGGATGTTGCGGCCGTGGAGCAGCCCGGGCAGGGCGATCCGGGAGTCCGCGAAGACCTCGGCCGGGTCGAGGGAGTCCCCGTTCAGGGTCACCTCGTGCACGGCCGGAGCGACCAGGTCGATGAACGACTCGGCCCCGTTCTCGGCGGACACGTCGAAGCGCACCGTGGTCACGGACCGGTAGGTGCCGCCCTCCTGCGCGCCGGAGAGGTCGAGTTCGATCTCGTACGAGTCAACGGCGAGCAGCATCGCCCGCTGCTGCGCCTCTTCGCGGGTCAGGTTTGTGCCAGGCACGCGGTCATCTCCTCGTTATGGGTGGGTTGCGCCATCCTTCCACGGGATCTCGGGATCGGGCGACGACCGAGCCGGGTCATGGGGATACCCCTGCATAGGGTCGGCGACATGGAGTAGCCACGCCTTTGCTACGGTCGGTAGCATCGTCGGTATGAAGATCAGTGTGAGCCTGCCCCAGGAGGATGTGGCCTTCGTCGACGAGTACGCCGCCCGTACGGAAGCCGACTCCAGATCGGCCGTGATACACGCCGCCATCGAACTGCTCCGCCAGGCACAGCTGGAGCAGGAGTACACGGAGGCGTTCGCCGAGTGGGACGCGAGCGACGACGCCGGCCCGTGGAACGGGACGAGCGGGGACGGAGTCACCGATGAGGCGTGGTGACATCTACCTGGTGGACCTCGAACCGGTACGGGGCGGTGAGGCCGGCAAGGGCAGGCCTGCGGTGATCGTGTCCAACGACGCCGCCAACGAGTCCGTGGCACGGCACGGGCGGGGGGTCGTCACGGTGGCACCGCTGACGTCGAACACCTCTCGTGTCCTGACGTTCCAGGTCCTCGTACGCTCCGAGGAGAGCCGTCTGCCGAAGGACTCCAAGGTGCAGTGCGAACAGGTCCGTGCCGTCGGGCCGGACCGGTTGCTGCACAAGGTCGGCGCCGTACCACGCCCGCGCATGGCCGAGGTCGACAGGGCGTTGCGGCGGCATCTCGCCCTCTGACCCGGCGGCGTGTCGCGCTCGTCCGCATGCCTGAGGGGCGCCCGGCCGGGCGCCCCTTCGCTGTGATCCGTGACTACTTCGCGAGCTCCGCCGCCACCAGCTCCGCGATCTGGACCGCGTTCAGGGCCGCGCCCTTGCGGAGGTTGTCGTTGGAGACGAAGAGCGCGAGGCCGTTGTCCACCGTCTCGTCGCGGCGGATGCGGCCGACGTAGGACGGGTCCTTGCCGGCGGCCTGCAGGGGGGTCGGGATGTCGGAGAGCTCCACGCCCGGGGCCTCCTTCAGCAGCTCCGCCGCGCGCTCCGGGGAGATCGGGCGGGCGAAGCGGGCGTTGACCTGGAGGGAGTGGCCGGAGAACACCGGGACGCGCACGCAGGTGCCGGAGACCTTCAGCTCGGGGATCTCCAGGATCTTGCGGGACTCGTTGCGGAGCTTCTGCTCCTCGTCGGTCTCGTTCAGGCCGTCGTCGACCAGGTTGCCGGCGAAGGGCAGCACGTTGAAGGCGATGGGGCGCTTGTAGACGCCGGGCTCCGGGAAGTCCACCGCCTCACCGTCGTGGGTGAGCTTCTCCGCGTCGGCGACGACCTTCTGCGTCTGCCCGTGCAGCTCGGCCACGCCGGCGAGACCCGAACCCGACACCGCCTGGTACGTGGCGACGACCAGGGCCTCCAGACCCGCCTCCGCGTGCAGCGGGCGCAGCACCGGCATGGCGGCCATCGTCGTGCAGTTCGGGTTGGCGATGATGCCCTTGGGGCGGTTCCTGATCGCGTGCGGGTTCACCTCGGAGACGACCAGCGGCACCTCGGGGTGCCTGCGCCACGCCGAGGAGTTGTCGATCACCACGGCGCCCTGGGAGGCGACCTTCTCGGCCAGCGCCTTCGAGGTGGCACCGCCCGCCGAGAACAGCACGATGTCCAGACCGGTGTAGTCGGCGGTGGCCGCGTCCTCCACCGTCACACCGTCCAGTTCCGTGCCCGCGGAACGGGCCGAGGCGAACAGGCGCAGCTCGGTGACCGGGAAGTTCCGCTCCGTGAGGATCCTGCGCATGACCGTGCCGACCTGTCCGGTGGCTCCGACGATTCCGACCCTCACGGTGACTCCCTCTCCTGCGTCTGTTCAGGTGCTCGTTGCTTGGCCGAGGCTTTTCCATCATGCGGCCGACCACGGCCCGTCTGTCCACTTCTTTGCCCGGTCCGCCCGGGGAGTGGGACGAGCTGTCTTGACCCGTGGTTGCGGACCTGCGGTCCCGACCCCGCTGAGCTGCAGGTCTTCATCCCGCAGGGGCCGTGCGCCGCAAGCTCGCCTGCCCATGCCGGTCTCGGCCACACGGAAGTGTGACGTACGCCTCTGCGGGTCCGGCGCACACGGGGCGGGCTCGCCGCCGAACGTTTCGGGCCGTACCGGCGTCCTGGGGGAAACACGGTGAGGGGGGTGGCTTGTGCTGCTGCGCGGAGGGGCCCGGCGCACCCGGGAGGCGCACGCCGGGAGCGGCGACGGTCCGCCGAGCGAGGCCGATCCGCTGGACGCGGCGCAGGAGCGCCGGGTGCGGGCGGTGCTCGCGCTGGGCGGGGTGCCGCAGGCGGACCTGCCGGACGGGGTGCGGTCCGCCTGCGGCTGCTGGAGCGGGCGGCCGGCGGCCGGAGGCGCCGCGGGACGTCTCGGCGTGGGCGGCGGTGGTCGCCTCCAACCTCGCGATGGACTGGCACCGGGCCAAGCGCCGCCAGGAGCGCCTCGGGGAGCGGCTGGCCGCCCTGCGCCAGCCGGCGGCGCACCCCTCCGGCGGGGACACCAGCGTGCTGTCCGTCGCCGTCGCCCAGGGCCTGGACGAGCTGCCCGACGCCCAGCGCCAGGTCGTCGTCCTGCGCTTCTGCGCCGACCTGCCGGTGAGGTCCATCGCCGAGCAGCTCGGCGTCCCGGAGGGCACGGTCAAGAGCCGGCTGCACACCGCGGTACGGCCCTGCGCGCCCGCCTGCACTTGGACGAGGTGGTGTGACGTGAGCGCGGAGCACGGCAGGGACGACGCGACGATGGCGGCGATCACCGGCGAACCGCCGGCGGACGAGGCCCTCGCGCACGACGCCTTCCTGGACGAGTACCGGTCCGCGACCGCCGACGTGGCGCTGCTGCGCGAGCAGCTAGGCCGAGCCCTCGCCGGGCTCTCGCCGCCGCCCGGGCCGGACACCGGCGACCCCGCCCGCGTGAGCGCGCTGCCGCCCCGGCCGTCCGCGCGGCGCACCCGGCCCGTGGCCGTCGCCCTGGTAAGGGCGCGGGCATGAAGAGGGCGGGCGCCCCCTGAGGGGACGCCCGCCCGAGCCGATGCCGCGAACCGCTACGGCACGACCTTCTCGATCTTCACGCTGCCCAGGCCCGCGACCGTGCCGCGCGCGTTGACCAGCTGGACCTGACCGAAGAACTCACGGCCCTCGGGAGCGGCGGCCGCGGCCGTGACGCTGGCCGTGACCGTCGCCGAGTCGCCCGTGCCGAGCTGCACCGGCGCCGCACCGTCGACGGTCACGCTGCCGAGCGAGGCGGAGAAGAACACGTCCAGGTAGTCGTAGGCGGTGGTGCCGGAGGGCACGCCGTAGCCGACGACCTCGACCGTGTAGGTACCGGCGGCCGGGGAGGGCACGGAGACCGACTCCTCCGAGTCGCCGTCGGCGGAGCTGCCGACCTGCTTGCCGTCGGCGTCGTAGACCGCCAGGTCCAGGTCGGCGGCGTTGTCCGAGACGTTGCCGATGGCGACGTCCAGGGACTTCGCGCCGGCCGGCACCTCGACCGTGGTGGTCTGCGTCTCACCCTGCTTGATCGACGGGCGGGCCGCCTTGGAGGAGCCGAGCGGGCCGCCGACCAGCTTGCCGTCGATCGCGGCGAAGCCGTTCGTCACCTTCCAGGAGGCGGCGGCCGGGGTCCCGACCTTCGCCTCGGGCACGGTCACGGTCTCCGGGTCGAAGGCCGCGCCGAGGACGGCGACGTCCAGCTTGAAGGGGTTGTCCAGCAGCGGCGACGTCCGGCGCGACTCGACCTCGATCTCCCACACGCCCGGCTGCGGGTCCGCGTAGGAACGCACGTCGGGACGGCAGGTGTTGGCCGGGTTGGAGTAGTTCGGGTAGCAGTTGATCGTCGACGTCGGGTCCGCCGGGACGCCGTACGGGTGGATGGAGATGAACCGGGTCTGGCTCTTGTCCTTCAGTCCGCTCATCGCGACCTCGAGCGACTTGGCGCCCTCGGGGACGGTGACGAAGTAGTGCTTGGAGCTGTTGCGCTGCACCGAACCCTGCGCCGCGAAGGTGTACTTCAGCGGCTCGGAGACGACCACCGTGTTCAGGACCTGACGGTCGATGCCCTCGGTCCTCGGGTCGTCGACCTCCAGGATCGCGCTCTTGATGCCCGCGGACTTCGGAGCGGCCTGGACCTTGACGGTCACCGGCTGGTTCAGCGGCAGCCTCACCTCGTCGGAGCCGACGACGCGGAAGGTGCGGCCCGCGTTGTTCTCGAAGTGCAGCTCGTGCCGGATCGCCTTGTCGGCGCCCGACGTACGGGTGATCGTGACCTCGTAGGTCTTCTTCTGGCCGGCCTTCAGGCCGCCCTCACGGTCGTACAGGCCCGTGCCGGAGCCCGGGGTCTTCAGGAACTGGTCGATCGCGGTGTCGACCGGCGCCTTGACCGTGTAGCCGTGCGAGGTGGCGCCGTCGCGGATGGCGTCCCAGGCGTCCTCGATGTTCATCAGGCCCGCGCCCTCCTCGTACGCCTGCACACCCTTGATGTGGTCGGCGGTCGAGGTGAGGGCCGTGCGCAGGGCCGCCGGCGTGAGGTCGATCTTCTTCTGCTTGGCGGCCGAGATCAGCAGCGCCGAGGCACCGGCGGCCTGCGGGGAGGCCATCGAGGTGCCCTGCAGCATGCCGTAGCCGGCCGGCAGGGAGTAGCCCGCCTCGGCGACCGGGGCGCCCGGCAGCCAGGTCTGGATCGTGTTGATCGCCGCACCCGGGGCGACCAGGGTCGGGGTGAAGCCGCCGTCCTCACGCGGGCCGCGCGAGGAGAACGGCATCATCGCGTACTTCTTCTCCACGGCCGAGCCGTAGTTGGCGGCCCAGGTCGCCTTGGAGACGGACGCGCCGACCGAGATGACCTTGTCGGCCAGGGCCGGGTCGCCGATGGTGTTGGCGCCGGGGCCGGAGTTGCCCGCGGAGATCACCAGCTGGACGCCGTAGGTGTCGATGAGACGCGTGTACAGCTCGGCGCGCGCGTTGTTGCCGTCGTTCAGCGCCGGCAGGCCGCCGATCGACATGTTGACGATGTCGACGCCGCGCTTGGTGACGAGGTCGATCATGCCCTCGGTGAGCGCGACGTTGGTGCAGCCGCCGGACCAGGTGCAGGCGCGGGAGGAGACCAGCTTGGCGCCGGGCGCGGCACCGTCCATCTCGCCGCCGAACAGGCCGTTGGCGGCGGTGATGCCGGCGACGTGCGTGCCGTGCTCGGACTCGATGACGCCGATGTTGACGAAGTCGGACTTCTTGCCGACCCAGGAGCCGCCCAGCGGGTCCATCGGGACGTCCTTGCGGATCTCCACGACGAACGGCTGCCGCTCGGCGACGTCGGTCTTCGGGTCGTCGGTGCCGAACCACCCGATCTGGTAGCCGTCCTTGTACGGCTTCATCGGGGTGTCGTCACCGAAGTCGTTGTTGTTGTTCAGGTCGACCCGGACCGTGCCGGCCGCGGCGTCGTAGAGCACGCCCCAGACGTCGGTGGTGTCGCCGTCGCGGTTGGCGTCGCCCTTGGCGTCACCGCCGGTGGTGTACGACTCCTTGAAGAGGCTGACGGAGTACGAGCCCGCCGGCGCCTTCCAGGACTGGCCCTGGTACGTGAAGTCCGTGCCGGACACGGCCGTCACCATCGGGCGCCAGGTGGCGTCGCCGTCGACGATCGGGTCCGTCGCCGTCACCCAGTCGACGATCTTCCGCTCGCCGGTGGTGGTCTTCTGCAGCGCCGGGTGGCCGAGGTCCACGCCGGAGTCCAGGATGCCGATGGTGACACCGCGGCCGTCGGCCTTGGGGTGGTCCTCGACGAAGTCGACCGCGCCCGTCTCGAAGGACGGGTTGTACGGGTTCTCCGCCGGGGTCTTCCTGCCCGGCGCGGGGTACGTGCCCCTCGCGGCTGCGCCCTTGGCGGCGTCCGCGCTCGGCGTCGGGTCGTCCAGCGGGATCTCCTCGCGCAGGTCGATGCCGTGCACGGAGGAGAGCTTGGCGGCGGCCGCGATGGCCGAGTCCGCGCGGGAGGTGGGGACCGTGGCGCGGACGTACCCCAGCTCGTCGTCGGCCCGGCCCACCGAGCCGCCCTTGACCGCGTCCAGCTGCCCGGCGACCTGCTCGGTCTTCCCGGGTGCGGTGGCGATCATCATCGTGACCGTCTTGTCGCCGTCGGCCTTGGCCTCCGCGAGCAGGTCCGCGTCGTCCGAACCGAGCTTGTCGTGAGCGGCCTTGACGTCGGGGTCGGCGGGGACGGAGGCGCCCGGCCCGTCGGCCGCGAAGGCCAGGGGGACCGGCGCGGCCGCGCAGAGGGCGGCGACGAGACCGGCGGCGACGGCGATACGTGCCGAGCGTCTGGCGCCCGATATCGGATCGCGGGGGGTGGGAGGGGTCATCGGCATCCCTTGTGAGTAAGGAACGAGCAGTGGGCGACCGGGGGTCGATCGGCCCTGGTCGCATCCGTCCGAAAACAGCCCGGACGATCGCACAGCTTTGCGCAAGGGGAAGTTCTTTGGGGAGGGTTGACCGAACCGCAATGGATGTATGGGGAAAACCCCCGGTGCGTTATGCCGGTATCGGTCCGGAAGGCGGCGAAATCGGTTAACGTCCGGGAGTGAAACAGAAGTTGAGGGTGGCGGCCTACGCCATATGCGTTCGGGACGGACAGATCCTGCTCGCCCGGTCACCCGCCGGATGGGGGTCCCCCCTGCTCGAGCGCAGCCGAGGGCTTGGGGGAGGCACTCCCGAGTGGGTCGTGCCGGGCGGCGGCATGGAGCACGGCGAGGACCCCTTCGACACCGTGCGCCGCGAGGTGGAGGAGGAGACCGGCTACCGCATCGAGGTGACCGGACTGCTCGGCGTGGACTCCTCGCGCCGCGTCCTGCGCGACCGCCTCGGACGCACCGTCGACCACCACGGCGTCCGGCTCGTCTACGAGGGCCGCGTCACCGGCGGCGAACTGCTCCCCCAAGCTCTCGGCTTCGCTCGAGCAGGGAGGTGCCCCCATCGAGGTGGGCGGCTCCACCGACCTCGCCGCCTGGCACGCCCTGGACGCCGTGCCCGGTCTCGTCCGGGTGCCGCTGGTCGACACCGCGCTGCGCCTGTGGCGGGAGCGCCCGGTCACGGGACGGCCGGCCGGCGCCCCGGAGTAGGTGCGCCACCCCGGAAGGTGAACGCCGCGTGACCACCTCCGGGCCGTTCCGGGAGCGGGCGGCGACACGCACGGTGGGCCGAGATCCACGTTCGGCGATCGGCGTCGCCCGTTGCCGCCGCGTTCACGCCCGGGACATTCCCGGTGCCAACGATCCAGTACGAGCGGGACGTTCGTCTGACGGACGCCCCGCGACCACTGCCGACGCGTTCGCACTCGGGGAGAGAAGCGCATGTCGCGCACACGCTCAGCCACCGGCTCCGGCCGGGGCGTCCACCGCCGTTCCGTCCTCGCCGCCACCGGGGCGGTCGCCCTGTCCGCGGGCGTCGCCCACGCCCTGCGGCCCAGCGACAGCCAGGCCGCCACGGCCGGCGAGACCACCGGAGCCGTTTCCGCCTCCTCCCGGCTGGCACCGGCCGCACCCCTCGCCCCGTACACCAGGGGCACGACCCTCGCGAACGTCGCCACCCCGCGCGGTGGTGCCGGGTACCGGCGCCTGGGCGACGGTCCCGGGTGGCGGCGGGTGGTGCGCTCGGAGCTGGCGGCGCCCAAGTCCGGCCGCGCCGGGCGCCGTACCGCCCTCGCCGCCTTCGTGCAGCTCACCGACCTGCACATCATCGACGCCCAGCACCCGCTGCGCCTGGAGTACCTGCGCTCGGCCGACGTGCACGCCTGGCGGCCGCACGAGGCGCTCACCGTGCAGGGCGCGATCGCGCTCGTGGAGCGGATCAACGCCCTGCGGGGAGGCCCCGTCACCGGCGCCCCGCTGCACTTCGCCATGACCACGGGCGACAACACGGACAACAACGCCAGGTCCGAGCTGGAGTGGTTCCTGACGGTCATGAGCGGCGGGCGCGTCACGCCCGGCACCGGCGACCCGCGCCGCTACGAGGGCGTGCAGAACAGCGGCCTGCCGCTGTACTGGCAGCCGGACGCCGCCCTCCGCGACCGCGACAAGCAGGCCGGCTTCCCCCGCCTCGACGGCTTCCTGAAGGCCGCCGTCCGCGAGGTGCGCAGCCCGGGCCTGAACCTGCCCTGGTACTCCACCGTCGGCAACCACGACTCCCTGCCGATGGGCTGCTACGCCTCGCACCGCGACCCCTACCTGACCGAGCTGGCCGTCGGCGGGCGGAAGCTGATGGACGTCCCGGCGGCCGACGCCCGGCGGCTGCAGACGCTCATCAAGAAGGCCCGGGACCCCGAGGGCGTGCGCTACCACGACTTCCTGAAGGCCCACGCCCGCTCCATGCGCCCCGTGACCCCCGACGAGAGCCGCGCCCCCTTCACCCCCGCCGAGTACGTCGAGGCGCACCTGGACCCGGCCCACCGCGGCATGGGCCCGGTCGGCCACGGCTACTCCTCCGCCAACCTGGACGCGGGCACGCAGTACTACTCCTTCCGCGTCTCCGACGACGTCGTCGGCATCAGCCTGGACACCACCGACCCGGCCGGCCACTACGAGGGCTCGCTCGGCACGGCCCAGCTGAAGTGGCTGGACCGGACACTGCGGCTGAACAAGGACTCCTACGCGGTGGTCTTCAGCCACCACACCAGCAGGACGATGACCAACCTGCGCCGCGACCCGGCCCGGCCCGGCGAGCGGCGGCACGACGGCCGGGAGGTCCTGGCCCTGCTCGGCGGCCACCGCAACGTGCTCGCCTGGGTGAACGGCCACGTCCACAAGAACGTCATCACCCCGCACTCCGCCTCCGGCGGCCGCTCCTTCTGGGAGATCTCCACCGCCTCGCACGTCGACTTCCCGCAGCTGGCCCGGGTCGTCGAACTGGCCGACAACAAGGACGGCACTCTGTCCCTGTTCACCACGCTGGTGGAGTCCTCGGCCCCGCACCGCACGGACTTCTCCGACCTCTCCCAGACGGGCCTCGCGTCCCTCTACCGCGAGCTGTCCCTCAACGCCCCCGGCGCGCGCACGACCCTGGGCGGCGACCCGGAGGACCGCAACACGGAGCTGGTGCTGAAGAAGGGCTGAATCGCGCTCAACGCGCCAAGCCGCGTCAACCTTCTCGTCCGCACCTCGCATCTGTCCCGGCGGCCCCTCCCCTCTCCCCTTCCCGCCCGGCACTACCGCGGCAGCACCACCACGTGCGCGGACGGATCGCTGTCCCCCGACGCCATCAGCGCCGTGCGGATCACCGTCGCCTGCTGCTCCGGGCAGTCGCGCAGCCTGCGCGGTGTGATGTGGACGACCGTGATGCCCAGCCGCTCCAGGTGCTCGCGCTTGCGGGCGTACTCGGACCGCAGGGCGTCGTCGTTCCGGCGGGGCGCCCGCGTGTCCAGTTCGAGGGCGACGGCCCGGTCGGGCCAGTAGGCGTCGAGCCCGCCGAGGTAGGGGCCGCCGGGCAGACGCAGGTCCACGTTCCAGACCGGGTCGGGCAGCCCGTGGTCGCGGACCATCCGGTACAGGCGGTCCTCCGCGATCACCCGGCCCTCGGCCAGCAGGGAGTCCACCGCGTCCACCACGTGCGGGCGGTTCAGCAGCCGCGCCTCGGTCAGCTCCCGGACCACCGAGGCCGGATCGCAGTGGGCACCCCGGACCGCCTCCGTCATCAGGCGGCGCACGACGACCGCGTCCGACAGCCCGGCCACCGCGTCGGCCAGCGCGCGGGCCACCGGCGCCACGGGAAGGCCCGTGACCCGCTCGGGCTCGGGCATGACCGGCGTGCGGACGATGCGCGCGCAGTCCGTCGAACGCAGCCGGCGCAGCCGCGGCACCAGGACGTCGATCACGTCCAGCGACGGCAGCGGGGGAGTGGACGAGAAGCCGTACAGCGTCAGCGCGGCCAGGCCCGTGATCATCGCCTCCGGGTAGGCGGCGACGTGCGGTCCCTCCGCGCCGGGCTGGGCCGGGACCGCGGTGGTGCGCTCCCGCGCCGCGTACAGCAGCACCGCGTGCAGCCGTTCCTCGCTGGTCGGTGGGCCGGGGTGGAGCAGGACGACGCCTGGCAGCAGCTGCCGCCAGGGGCCGCCGGAGCGGCAGTGCCCGTTCGTCTCGGCGGTGGAGACGCCGTGCGAGCTGAGCTGTGCCGCGGTCATCACGCGGAGCCGGCCGGTGCCGGACACCTCGTGCAGGGGGCGGGGGGTGAGTGGGGGGTTGTAGGTCATGCCCGGCAATTTCCCGTGTCCGGACCGTTCCTGAACCGCTGTTACAGCTCCGTCGACAAAGACGGACAAAGCGGCATGGAAGGGCGCGTGTTCGGATGCCGAAATCCCCTGGTCCGTTCAGGTGCGGACCAGGGGTTACGGCCTGCCGGGCACTCATCTCGTAACGAAGCCGGAACGCCTGAATCCCAGCCAGGGCTCCCGAATCTCAGGCCAAAGCTACTGCTCAGCGGCCTCGTCGCACGCCTGTCCGCGCAGGGCGCGCGCCAGATCGTCCCGGGCCTCCAGCACCAGCCGGCGCAGGGCCGGGGCCGCCTCCCGGTGGGCGTCCAGCCAGGCGTCCGTGGCGTCCAGGGTCTGCCGGGACTGCTGCAGCGAGGGGAACAGGCCCTGCACCACGTGCATCCCGATCTGGATCGACCGCTCGGCCCACACCCGCTCGATCGCCGCGAAGTACTTCTCCGCGTACGGCGCGAGCAGCTCGCGCTGCGAGCCCTGGGAGAAGCCCGCGATGGTCGCCTCGACCATGGCGTTGGACAGCGCGTCCGACTCCACGACCTGCGCCCACGCCTGCGCCTTGACCGCCTCGGACGGGCGGGCGGCCAGACAGCGGACCTGGTGGCGCTTGCCGGAGGCGGTGTCGTCCCGGGCGAGCTCCTCGGTCAGCGCCTTCTCGTCCACGACTCCGTGCGCGGCCAGCGGCTCCAGGAAGGCCCACCGCAGCTCCTGGTCGAGGTCGAGGCCCTCGACCGTCGCCGTGCCGTCCAGCAGTTCCCGCAGCAGCGCGAAGTCGCCCTCGGCGGTGGCCGTCCGGGCGAAGAAGCGCGCCCAGGCCAGCTGGTGCTCACTGCCGGCCTCCGCCGCGTACAGCTCGCGCCGGGCGCCCTCGGCGAGCAGCCGGGCCGTCGTCTCCCGCCGGCCGGGCGCCGCGTAGTGCGTGACGGCCGACTCGGCCCACGCGTGCAGCATCTGCAGCACGCCGATACCGGACTCGCGCCCCGCGAACCGCAGCACCAGGTCCACGAAGTCCCGCGCCGGGAGCAGCGCGTCCCGCGTCGTGTTCCACAGCGCCGACCAGCACAGGGCGCGCGCGAGCGGGTCCGTCATGGAGCCCAGGTGCTCGCGCAGGGTCGCCAGCGAGGTCGCGTCGAAGCGGATCTTGCAGTACGTGAGGTCGTCGTCGTTGACCAGCACCAGGTCGGGCGCCTCCTGGCCGGCCAGGTCCGCCACGACCGTCCGCGCGCCCTCGACGTCGGTCTCCACGCGCGCGTAGCGCTCCAGCGCCCCGTCCGTCACCCGGTACAGGCCCACCGCCACCCGGTGCGGACGCAGTTCGGGATGCGACTCGGCGGCCTCCTGCAGCACCGCCAGCTCCTCGACGCGGCCGTCCGCGTCCAGCAGCACCTGCGGCGTCAGCGCGTTCACCCCGGCCGTCTGCAGCCAGGACCGCGCCCAGGAGCTCATGTCCCGGCCGCTGGTCTCCTCCAGCACCGACAGCAGGT
Source organism: Streptomyces sp. NPDC058741 (assembly GCF_042746715.1). NCBI lineage: Bacteria > Bacillati > Actinomycetota > Actinomycetes > Kitasatosporales > Streptomycetaceae > Streptomyces > Streptomyces sp. NPDC058741. Next base: position 69,854 of record NZ_JBHYQH010000032.1, read on the forward strand.
CGCCCAGGCGCGTGTTGCCGTACGCGTGCCGCTTGAAGTAGCGCCGGGCGCCCTCCAGGAACGCGTCCTCACCGACGTACGCCACGAGCTGCTTCAGCACCGAAGCGCCCTTGGCGTACGTGATGCCGTCGAAGTTCAGCTTGGCGTCCTGCAGATCGCGGATGTCCGCCGTGATCGGGTGCGTGGAGGGCAGCTGGTCGGCGCGGTACGCCCAGGCCTTGCGGCGGTTGGCGAAGGTGATCCAGCCGCTGTCGAAGCGGGTCGCGCCGACGAGCGAGAACGCGCCCATGAAGTCCGCGAAGGACTCCTTCAGCCACAGGTCGTCCCACCACTCCATGGTGACCAGGTCGCCGAACCACATGTGCGCCATCTCGTGCAGCACGACGTTGGCACGGGCCTCGTAGGACGCCTGGGTCACCTTCCCGCGGAAGATGAACTCCTCCCGGAACGTCACCAGGCCCGGGTTCTCCATCGCGCCCAGGTTGTACTCGGGCACGAACGCCTGGTCGTACGTGCCGAACGGGTACGGGTAGTCGAAGAGGTCGTGGAAGAAGTCCAGGCCCTGCTTGGTGACCAGGAAGACGTCGTCGGCGTCGAAGTGGGGCGCGAGGCCCTTGCGGCACAGGGCGCCCAGGGGGATCTCCAGCGTGGAGCCGTCCGCGAACGTCCGGGAGTACGAGTCCTTCACGTAGTGGTACGGGCCCGCCACCACGCAGGTGATGTACGTCGAGATCGGCCTGGTCTCGGCGAACCGCCACATCCCGTCGGCCCGCTCCCCGACGCCGTTGCTCCACACCGTCCAGCCCTCCGGTGCCCGCACCTCGAAGCGGAAGGGGGCCTTGAGGTCGGGCTGCTCGAAGTTGGCGAAGACCCGCCGGGAGTCGGCCGGCTCGTACTGCGTGTACAGGTACACCTCGCCGTCCTCCGGGTCGACGAAGCGGTGCAGGCCCTCGCCGGTGCGCGAGTAGGCGCACCGGGCGTCGACCACCAGCTCGTTGTCGGCGGCCAGGTCCTCCAGCAGGATCCGGGAACCGTCGAAGACCTCACCCGGGTCCAGGTCGCGGCCGTTGAGCGAGACGGACGTCACACTCGGCGCGATCAGGTCGGCGAAGCTGCCGGCGCCGGGCTCGTTGCAGCGGAAGCGGATCGTCGTCACCGAGCGGAACGTGCGGGGCCCGTCGCCGTCGTGCGCGCCGACCGCGGACCGCAGGTCGAGGGACACCTCGTACCCGTCGACGCTCAGCAGAGCGGCCCGCTCGCGGGCCTCGTCGCGGGACAGATTCTCACCGGGCACGGGCGGAACTCCTCAAGCGTCTCGTGGGATACGGCTGAACAGCACCGATCCTGCCATGTGCTCCTGACACGGGGCAGCCGGGAATGCCGCGCGAGAGCGCCGGCGTTCCCTTCGGAAACGGTTGCCTCACGAGGAGAGACATGTCGGACAAGACCCCCGTCGACTTCTGGTTCGACCCGCTGTGCCCCTGGGCGTGGATGACCTCCCGTTGGGTGCTGGAGGTGGAGAAGGTCAGGGACATCGAGGTCCGCTGGCACGTCATGAGCCTCGCCGTCCTCAACGAGGACAAGCTGGACGAGCTGCCCGAGACATACCGCGAGATGCTGCGCACCAAGGCGTGGGGCCCCGTCCGGATCGTCATCGCCGCCCGGCAGGAGCACGGCCCCGAGGTGCTCGGCGACCTCTACACCGCGCTCGGCACCCGTATCCACAACCAGGGCGGGGGCCCCGGCAAGGAGACCGTCGCCGCCGCGCTGAAGGACGCAGGCCTGCCCGAGTCCCTCATGGAGCACTGGGACGCCACCCCCTACGAGGCCGAGCTGCGCGCCTCCCACAAGGAGGGCATCGACAAGGTCGGCCAGGAGGTCGGCACCCCGGTCATCGCGGTGCCCGGCTCCGACGGCGAGCAGATCGCCTTCTTCGGCCCGGTCGTCACCCCGGCCCCGCAGGGCGAGGAGGCCGGCCGCCTCTGGGACGGCACCCTCGCCGTGGCCTCGGTCCCCGGCTTCTACGAGATCAAGCGCACCCGCACCAAGGGCCCGGACTTCTCCAACCTGTAGGCCTCACCGCGCGGCTCCGGCTTCCGGGTTCCGCAGGTCCTCCGGGAGCCGGCCCCCTCCGGCCCGATGGCTCCAGGGCTGGTACCACCGGCAGCCCGCGGCGGTGCAGCGCCACAGGTCGGCGCGGTCCGTCCCGAGCGCCCCGCGCTCCGCGGGCGTGAGCGGGGCGAACACCTGCGTGCCGCTCCCGCCGCAGGTCGGGCAGTGCTTGTCCCGGAAGAACATCAGCTCCTCCTCGCGGTCACCGCCAGGTCCGGGAAGTCGATCACGACCGCGTCGACCCCCAGCCGGTAGTACAGCGCGTACTCGGCGAAGGCGTCCCCGAAATCGTTCGGTCCGCTTCCCCGCCGGAACTCGGCCGGCAGGAACTGGTTGCGCTCGGGCGCTGGGCCGCCGCGCATCCCGTCGACGCGATCCGGACGTCCCCGCTGTCCCGGGCGGTCGCCACCGCCGACCCCGCCTGCCGCGCCCTGGGACTCGCCCCGCAGCTCGAACCGGACCTGCGGGAATGCGACTTCGGCGTCGTCGAGGGCCTGACGCCCGCCGAGTTCGAGGCCGAGGACCCGGAGTGGGCGGCGGCCTACCGCGCCGACCCGGTGGCCCACTCCTTCCCCGGCGCCGAGGACCCGCGCGCGGCGGCGGCCCGGGGAGTCCGCGCCCCGCGCGAGATCGCCGCCGCCCATCCCGGCGGGCGCGTCCTGGCCGTCGCCCACAACACCCTGCTGCGCCTGGCGCTGTGCACCCTGCTGTCGATCCCGCTCCGGGACTACCGCAGGGTGCTGCCGAGGCTGCGGAACGCGGCGATCAGCGAACTGCGCCTGCACGGCGACGGTTCGGCCGCGCTGCTCTCGCTCAACGTGCCGTGCGAGCCGGACCTGCCCGAGCCGCCGCCCGATCGGGTTCCCGCCCAGGGGAAACCCCCGCGAGTCACGTCCTCGCGGGGGTTTCCTCCTTGCCCCCTGCCGTGCGTGAAGGGTGACCGCCACACTTTGTACGGAGCCCACCAACGGGGCGATCGTGCCTTTGTCGAGCGCTGACGGTGATCAGGGTCAGGGCGCTGGGATAGCGTCACGGTGTCCCACCCGCCCTCACCCTCGCGGAGTCCCCATGAGCACCGCCGCCCCATCCGTACGCACCGGCCAGGTCCTCGCCGACCTGCTCCCCGTCTCCCGCGTCCGGGACGCCGCCCTCGTGCTCGGCGGTGCCGCGCTCACCGGCCTCGCCGCCCAGATCTCGCTGCCCGTGCCCGGCTCCCCGGTGCCCGTGACCGGCCAGACCTTCGCCGCGCTGCTGGTCGGCACGTCCCTCGGCGCCGGGCGCGGCTTCCTCGCCCTCGCGCTGTACGCGGTGGCGGGCATCGCCGGCGTGCCGTGGTTCGCCCAGGCAACCTCCGGTGTCGCGCCGTCCTTCGGCTACATCCTCGGCATGGTCCTGGCCGCCACCGTCGTCGGCGCCCTGGCCCGCCGCGGCGCCGACCGCTCCGTGGTGCGCATGGCCGGCACGATGCTCGTGGGCGAGGCGATCATCTACGCCGTCGGCGTGCCGTACCTGGCCCTGGCCACCGGCATGTCCGCCACCGCCGCGATCGCGGCCGGCCTCACGCCGTTCCTCATCGGCGACGCGCTCAAGGCGGCCCTGGCCATGGGGGCGCTGCCGACCGCCTGGAAGTTCGCGAACAAGCGCTGACCTTGGCGTTTAACCTCGGCGCTCGATGAGACGAGCGAGTGATTCTGTGGGCCAGCAGAGCCACTGCAGGAGTGGGTCGGTGACCACGAAGTAGTGGGCGCTGACCCAACCTCGCTTCTTGTCCAGGATCTGCGGGGCCTCATCGCGGTAGACGTAGCGGAGATAGCGGCGGCGGATCGGTGCTCCTGCTATCAGCAGTACTGGCGAGGCGACAAGGATAGCCAGCGGGATCAGGGTTTTCACGGCCGTGATCTTGGCTCTCTCCTCATAGCGCATGCGCTCAGTGTGCTGGTCCTCTGTGTCGCTCGTCAGCCTGTTCTGCGGGGTTTGGTGCCGACCTTGTGGTGGGTGGGACGGCTGTATGCCTCGCCGGTGGCGAGGACGCGTCCCACGTCATGACGGATAGCCGGATAGCGGTTCTTCGAGCCGAGCGGTCGGCCGGGGCCGGGACGAGAGGGTTTCGGTGCACCGGTCGGCGAGCCGGCCTTTGCGTAGAGGTTTCTGAACCCTCTGCGGACGCGGGCGGGCGTGAGCCTGTTCGGCGGAGCCGGTCTCTCCCAGGGACGTCGGAGGTCGATAGCCAGCG
>NZ_JBHYQH010000033.1:0-73972 GCF_042746715.1 Streptomyces sp. NPDC058741
TCCGGCTCGGGGCATGGATCAACAACCAACGCAGCCGGACCGCAACGCTGTCCCCACAGCGGATCGAGCAACTCTCCACCATCGGCATGCGATGGTCGTGATGGGCGTCGTCGTCACCGGCGGAGAGCGCCGTTGTGCATGCCGGCTCGGTCTGCACGGCCATGTCTTCACCGGAACGGTTCGAGCCGCGACAATCAGGAGGTCGTGCGGTGTCGTTCGCTCCTGAAAGGCTGGACAGTTGCCCGAGCGGAACTGGCGGTTATCCATCGCGGTCATGACCCACGAGCTGCGGCTGGGCATGGCCGAGCGACTGCGGGACGCCCACCCGCACCTCGACATCCGTGTCGTCTGCGACAGCGGGCCGCTGGGCGAGCGTGGCTCACTGCGGTCCGCCCGCGGGGCGTGGGCCGCGGCGGCGCCCTGGGCGACCCATCATCTGGTGCTGCAGGACGATGTCCGGCTGACCGGCAACTTTCTCGATCTCGTGGGCGAGTTGATCGAGTACCGCCCCGAGGGTGTGTCCTCCCTCTTCGTCGAGTGGGGCTCTTGGACCGCCTCCGTGGCGCGCGTCGCGGCGCTCTGCGGGGCGGGCTGGGCCGAGGTCGTCGACGACTACGTGCCGACACAGGCCGTCGTGATGCCGGTGGCCCTCGCGAAGGACGTCAGCGCCTGGTTCGAGGAGGCGCTCGGCGGGGACGAGCCCGACGATGTCACGCTGCGCCGTTACCTCCGTTCGGCCGGCCTGACCCCGCAGGTCGCCGTGCCCAACGTGGTCGAGCACCGGGACGCCACCAGCCTGACCGGCAACAGCCGTCACGGCATGCGCTGCGCCACCTGCTGGACCGCGGGCGTCACCTCCTTGTCCGGGGTCGACCCACGGCGGTCGGTCACGGGCATCGACGCGGTTCCCGTGTTGGCCTGGTGGGGCGAGCCCGGCGCCTACTTCCGTTTCCGCGACCCGACGACGGAGGAGGGCTGGCGCAAGGTGCCGGCTCTGGCGGCGCTCGCGGATCTCGGCTTCGGCGAGGACCACGTCCTGCGGCTCGCCGGCGACGCCCTGCGCCGGGAACGCGACATGGGACACGCGCGGCGGCTGATCGGCGAGCACCTGCTGTCCGAGCTGTGGCTCGCCGCGTTCGGCCTCGGCGTCTGTGCCGCCGCTGCCGGGGCGTCCCCGGCGGGGGAAGGCATGGAGACCCGGGTGGGGCGCCGCGCGCTGGGCACCATGGCGCTGGGCGCGGTGCGCAACCGCGTACCGCGCCCGCTGTTCGCCAAGGCCGCCGCGGTCCTGACGCCGGTGGTGCGCGACGCCGTTCGGGTGGGTCTGGCCGTCTGACGGCTCACGAACCGTCCGATGGCGGCCAGGCGCCGTCGTCGTCCGGGTCGGGCAGGGGCACGAGTTCCGGCTCGGCCCCGGTGCCGAACTTCAGTCGGCTGCGGTGTCCGGCGGCGCGTGCGTAGCGGACGAGCGTGCGGAACCGGTCCGCTGCCTGGTCCGGGTAGTGGGCGTCGCTGGCCAGGGTGATCGGCACGCCGGCCTCGTGGCACATCCGCAACAGGGTCGGCGCCGGATACGGTTCCCCCGCCTCGTACCGAAGACCCGCACTGGACACCTCGAACGCCACGCCGCCACGCCGTGCGGCGTCGACCACGCGGCGGTACAGGTCGACGGGCTCCTCCTCGCAGCGGTGACCGAACTTCTTCACCACGTCGGGGTGGGCCAGCACCTGGACGATGCCGGATTCGGCGAGGTCCGCGACGAGCCGGAAGTAGTCCTCGTACGAACGCCGCACCCCGCGGCGCTCGAACTCGTCCGTCATCCCGTCGTGGTCCACGGCCCAGGAGCCGATCCAGTGCACGGACCCGATGAGATAGTCGAACGGGTACGAGGCGAGGATGTCGAGGATCTTCTCCATCCGGCCGGGCAGGAAGTCGACCTCGAGCCCGAGCAGCACCGGAAGCCCCCGGTCCCGGGCGCCCAGGACGGCCTCGGTGTAGCGGTCCAGACGGAGATTCAGCTCGTCGTAGTAGTACCGGCGGGACCGCTCGGAGAGATCGGCCGACTCACCGGTGTCCCAGAACCCCGCAGCGACGGGTTCCAGGTCCACGAAACGGTGCATGTGCTCGGTGAAGCCCACCTCGGTCGCGCCGCGCGACAGGGCCCGCTCCACATACGCGTCGACGTGCCCCTTCGGATACACGCCCGGCGGCGGGCTGTCCGGGCGGGGCGTGTGCGGATGGAGATGGACGTGATAGTCACCCATGCCGCTCGGCCGTCCTGCCGGAGAACCGCGCCTCGTACCGGTCGAGCGTCGCGGCGAACTCGGCGCCCGCGTCCAGCCCGGCCGCGTCCGCGAAGCCGAACAACGCGAACAGGACGTCGCCGAACTCCGACCGCACCTGGTCCGAGGGCGGGGCGCTGGTGGCCGAGGGCGCGTACCCGCAGTTCTTCAGGTAGGCGCCGGCCAGCTCCCCCAGCTCGGCGGATGCGTCGAGCAGGGCGACGTCCGCGGTGACCGGCATGTTCACACGCCGGCGGAACGCCCCGGTCAGCTCCTGGCACTCGGTGAGGGTCGCGTCGGCCGGAGGTCCGGCCGGAAGCGCGTCGCTGATCATCGGTAGTGACCTCGCCTTCGTACGGGAAGGGCATGGCGGAGCAAGGCCGCTCGGCGGCCCGTACATCAGTACCACGTGTGCGTGGACGCGGTGTTCCGAATATGTGAACCGGCTGATCGAAAAGGGCCCGGCGACTCCGCGTAAGGCCATGGGGAAGGGGGCATGGATCGGCGCGGGATGATGTCGGCGGTAACGGAGTGACATGAGAGTGTTGATGATCGCCTCCAGCTTTCACCCCACCATCGGAGGTGCGGAGACGTACGCGCATGTGATCGCGGAAGGGCTCGCCGGCCGGGGGCACGACATCATGCTGGTGACCGACGCGCCGCGGGAGGACCCGGCCGGCCGGGCGGTCGAGGGGGATCCACGTGGGGTGACGGTCCACCGGCTCACCGGGTACCGGGAACTGCTCGCGGACGCCAGCAAGGTGTTGTGGGAGCAGATGGCTTTCTCGCTGGCACCGGAACTGGCCTCCAGTTCCGAGGAGTTCGGGCCGGACCTGGTCTTCACCAACACCCTCGACGCCGCCCTGGCCGGCAAGTGGATCGCGGTGGACCGGGACATACCGTGGGTGGCGACCTTCCATGAACACGAGCCGGAGGCGCAGCCCCTGGGCAGTGCCCGGCTGCGGGTCGTCCACGAGATCCTGCGCCCCTCGCTCGTGCTGGCCTGCGCGGAGAACTACGCCGACCGCGCCCGCCGGCACGGATCGGCCGCAGTCACCCGGCTGATCCCGCACGGGGTGGACACGGAGAGATTCCGCCCGGACCGGGACACGGACCGGATCCGCCGGCGCTACGGATACGGCCCGGACGACCTCGTCGTCGTCTGCGCCGCGCAGCTCAAGCCGCGCAAGGGGATCCTGGAGCTCATCCGGGCGTTCTCGCCGGTGCACACCCGGCTGCCCCGCACCCGGCTGCTGATCGCGGGCGCCGTCAGTTCCTCCTCGGGCGACTATCCGGGGAAGCTGCGAGAGGAGATCGACCGGCTCGGGATCGGTGAGGCGGTGCGCATCGACAGTGAGGTGACGTTCCACCGGATGCCCGACGTGCTGGCCCTGGCCGACGTCGTCGCCCAGCCCAGCACCGGGGAAGGGCTGAGCCTGGTCATGCTTGAGGCCATGAGTTCCGGACGGCCCCTGCTCACCTGCGACTTCCCGGGCATCGACGAACTGGTGCGGGACCGGCGATCGGCCTTCCTCGTGCCGTCCCCGGATCCCTCCCACCTCGCCGACGCGCTGTTCGAGCTGCTCTCCGACGAGTCGCTGCGCCGCCGCACGGGCGAGCTGGCTCGCGAGCAGGTTCTGACGCACTTCACGCTCCAGAGGATGGCCGAACGGACGGAGAAGGCCCTGCTCGCCACCCTGGACCGGTAGCCGCGTCACCCCCGCAGCCGGGTGGGCACCTCGCTCAGCCTCTTCAGCGCTTCGGCACCATCGACGGCCGCCACCTGCAGGGCCAGTACGTCGGGGGAGATCCCGTCGATGATCCCCTGGCACAACTCCACCACCCGGGAGACGTCGTCGTAGCGGGGGAACCGCTGGAGGACGCCCTCACGGCCCATCGCGTCGGCGTCCTCGCGCAGCCGGCGCGGGCTGCCCTCCTGGAGCCGGCGCGGGGTGCGCATTCCGCGCCAGGGCCGCAGGGCCTCCCATGCCTCCGCGTCGCTGCGGGCGAAGACGAGGAAGCAGGTGAGGACGACCCTCGGCGGCCGGCGGCCGGCCGCCGCCGCGGCCTTACGGGCCACGTCGACGACGGTACGCCGGGTATGGCCGACGTCCTTCACCGACGTGATCACGCCGTCCGCCAACCGCCCGGCGGCCTCGGCCGACCTCGGCCCCGACGCGGCCAGCAGAACGGGGACCGGCCCGGGGGGCGGACTGTGCAGCTTCATCGACGACAGGGGGTAGTACGGCCCGTCGGAGCCCACCTCGGCGCCCGCCAGCAGCGAATCCATCAGCCGCAGGGCCTCCTCGGTACGCGCGAGCCGCTCGCGGTACGGCGGCAGGGACCCCACCAGGGGCTGCTCGTTGACCGCCTGCCCCATACCGACGCCCAGTTCGAACCGGCCGCCGCAGATCCGCCCGACTGTCGCCGCCGCCTGCGCCACGAGCACCGGATGCATCCGGAACAGCGGGCACACGGCCGCCGTCATCAGCGTCGCCGTCCGCGTGGACGCGGCCAGCGCGCCCAGCGTCGCCCAGCTGAATCCGGCCGCTCCGCCGACGTCCGTCCAGGGCTGGAGATGGTCGGACACCAAGAGCGCGTCGAAGCCGGCTGATTCGGCGAGCACTCCCTGCTGTATCAGCGCTTCGGGCTGCCATTCCTCATGCGCCAGAAACCATCCCATTCGGACATTCGGCCTCACACGTCCTCCTCACCGCACGGGCCGTCGCGGAGTACGGCACCACCTTGACAGAACACCCGGGACGCCCAGAAAGTAATGGGCGTGACTTTACGCTTCGTTTCCGTGGTGGGCGGCGACATTTCCCTGCTGCCCTATTCCTTGAATCATTATCGGGAACTGGGGGTCGAAAGCTTTCATGTGATACGCCACGTCGAAAGCCGCGCAGACCCGACGCTGGGTCCTTCCGTGGAAATGATGCGGGAGGCCGGACACGAATTCGCCGACATCTGCGTGGCCCCGTGGCACGAGGATCTCAACGCCGCGCTCATCCGGAAGCAGATGAGCGCCTGGCCGGACGACTGGTGGATCGTCGCCGACCTCGACGAGTTCCATGTCTACGACAGATCACCGGCCGAGGTCGCCGCCTACTGCGAAGAGCACGGGTTCGACTTCGTCGAAGGGGCCTTCCTCGACCGGGTCAGCGCCGACGGCCGGCTCACCGGCCCGCTGCCGCACGGCGGGGAGCCACTGTGGGGCCAGTATCCGCTGGCCGGCCAGCTCACCCTCGGGCTGCTGGACGGCCGGCCGACCAAGGTGACTCTCGCCCGGGGCACGGTCGAACTCGATCTGGGCCAGCACTACGCCTGGACGGGCAGGGGCGTTCCCGTCGAGGAGATCTACGCCCAGGTCCACCACTTCAAGTGGACCGCCTCCGCGCGACCCCGGCTGACCAGGCGGGTGGCGGCCTACTCGTCGGGCGAGTGGCGCCTGCTGCACCGGTCGATCGTCGGGGAGTCGCAGCGGTTCCTCGATCATCTCGGGAAGAACGGCGGCAGGATCGACGTGGACGACCCCGGGTTCCGCTTCGCGCACTGCTCCCTCGACTACACGGACTACCCCGGCTGGGAGGACACGGGGCCCGCGCTGCGCCACCGGTTCCGCGCGTACGACGCCTCCCGCCGGGAGAAACGGCGTACCGCCGAGGCGGCCCTGGAGTAGGGCGGCGGCCCGGTACCGCCGGGTTCTCCGGGCAGGGGAGTCCGGCGGTGACACGCCGGTCACACCGTCGCCGGGCGGCCGTCCCGCCGGAACGGGGCGATGATGCTCCGTACGGCTTCCGCGGCTCCCCAGTCGTCGTCGTCATGGGCGATGACGCTCAGGAGTTCCCTGAGATGGAAGAGGTCCATCCGGTCCCGCCAGCCGTCGTCGATCCCGGTGATCTCCTCGTACACGGCGAAGAACCGGTCCGAGGCGGGCGGGCGCGGGGAGCACCACAGCATGCTGAGGTCGATTTCCGGCCAGTTGTAGGACACCGCGGGGTCGATGAGCACGGGCGCGCCGTCAGCGGTGGCGACGATGTTCTCCTGCCACAGATCGCCGTGGGTCAGGCACGGGGGCCGGTCCGGCACGAGTTCGGGCAGGGCCGCGCAGAGCCGTTCCAGAGCCTGCCGCTCCGCGGCGTCGAAGGCCGCCTCGACCAGGGGTTCCGGTAGCCAGCGCAGAATGCGCCGCTCCGCGAGGAACGCGTGGCCGTCGCTGTCCCAGGTGTTGTCCTGGCGCAGCCGGCCCAGCCAGCCCGGACGGTGCCAGCCGAACCGTTCGGCGGTTGTGGAGGTGTGCAGGGCGGCGACCGTGCGGGCGAGCCGCTCCCAGAAAAGCTCGTCGTCGCGGCGCGGCAGCATCTTCTCCAGCACGAGCAGCCGGGGAGAGGCGCACAGCACCTCCGGCGTGATCGCCCCGCCGGTTCCGCGGAGCTCCGTCAGACCTGCGGCTTCGACGGGAAAAATGTCCCGGTCCGGCCCGAGGAGTGTTTTCGCGAATACCTGGGAATCGTCCTCCAGGGTCACCAGTCCGGCGATTGCGACCACTCCGCCGGTGGCTTTCTCCACCTCTTTCGCCGTGTATCCCGCTTCGTGGAGACGCTTGATGAGTATCTCTTCGTCAGACACCCGGAAATCACACCACATTTTCCCCGTGCACACCAGGGAACCGTTCCGGACAGTTCATCGGTAGCCGCCGGCCTGAAGCGTGTACAACTCCGCGTAGAGACCGCCGCGCCGCAGCAGTGTGGCGTGGTCTCCGGATTCCGCTATCCGGCCACCCTTGACCACGACGATGAGGTCGGCCATTCCCACGGTGGAGAAACGGTGGGAAACCAGCAGCGTGATCCCGCCGTCGGCCGCCGATCTTCCGGCCTGAGCCGCATAGCGCTGGAAAAGGGCGTGCTCCGCCTCGGCGTCGAGGGCGGAGGCCGGTTCGTCCAGAACCATCAGAAGCGGCCCGTCCCGCATGAACGCGCGGCCGAGCGCCAGTTTCTGCCACTGGCCGCCGGAGAGTTCCGCCCCGTCGGTGTAGCTCCTGCCGAGACGGGTGGCCAGCCCCTCCGGCAGCGCGTCGGGCACACCGGCCGCCCGCGCGCGTGTCAGAGCCGTCCGCACGGCCTCCTCCGAGCCGGCACGGGGCAGATCGCCCACACCGACGGCCTGCCGGACCGTGAACTCGTACCGGACGAAATCCTGGAACGCGGCCGCGGTCCGGGCCCGCCACTTCTCGGGCGGTATCCGCCGAAGATCGACGCCGTCCACGAGAACGCTCCCGGCGGTCGGCCGGTAGAGCCCGCACAGCAGCTTGACGAGCGTCGACTTGCCCGCCCCGTTCTCGCCGACGACCGCGACCACGGAGCCGGCCGGCAGGTGCAGATCCACGTCCCGCAGTGACGGCCTCGCGGCACCCGGATACGCGAACGACAGCCCGCTCAACGTGATGCCGTGCCGCAGCCGTCGCGGCACCGCCGCCGCACGGGCCGCGGCGGGCGGCGGCTGTTCCGGTTCGCATGCCTGCCGCAGCTCCCGCATCCGCCGGTCCACCCCGGTCAGGCGCTGCAGATCGGGCACCAGCGCCACGGTCTGCGCGACCTGCGTGTTGGCCTGCGCGGCGAGCACGACGACCAGCACCACGTCGCCCACCGACTGTCGTCCGGCGACCGCCTGACGTAGCATCAGCAGCACCGCGCCCACATAACAGGCGGCGAACACCAGCTGGCTCAGGCCCCGCAGTACGGCGGCCCGGCGCTCCGCCCGCCACAGGATGTCACCGGCCCGCTCCCACAGCTCCGCGTGGCTGCCACGCGCCTCCTGCTCCAGCCGGTAGGCGAGAAGTTCCTTGGCGGAGGAGGCGTCGGTCGCCAGGCGGACCAGGTTGAGGGCGCGCCGGGTCGGTTCGGCGGCCGTGCCCCTGGCGTCGTCCATGAGCCGTTCGGCGTGCCGCCCCGCCAGCAGCGGCGGTACGGCGGCCAGCGGGAGCAGGAGCAGCAGCGGATGCAGCAGGGCCAGCACGACGACCGTGAGCAGCAGCCCGCAGCCGAGTCCGGCCAGGGACAGCAGCGCCTGCAGCGTGTTGCGGGTCTGCGCGACCTCTCGTTCCAGCACCCCGAGCAGGTCGGCGCGGCGCGGGTCCTCGTGGCTGTCCAGGCCGGCGGTCCCGTTGGCGAGGACGATCAGTTCGTCGCCGTAGTGCAGCATGTTCAGCTCGGCGAGCTCGAAGTACGCGATGTGCGCGAAGTGTCCGCAGGTGAGCGCGGCGACGAGCAGTACGGCGACCAGCACCCCCAGCGCCACCGCCCGCCCCGCCGCGCCCTGCTGGGCCGCGTCGACCAGCCCGCGCAGCCCCAGTCCCGCCAGGGGCATCGCGACGCCGCCGGCCAGCATCAGTCCGAGCGCTGTCAGCGTCCTGGCGCGGCTGTGCCGCCAGCACGTCCTCAGCAGGTCCGCGGACGCCCGGGGCAGACCGCCGCTCATCACCGTGCTCCCGGCAGGGGCGACGGGGGGCGCTTCTCGGTGAAACGGTACGCCTGGAGCCGGAACATCCGGGCGTACTCGCCGCCCGCGCGCATCAGTTCGCCGTGCGAACCCTGCTCGCTCACCCTGCCGCCCGACAGGACGACGATGTGGTCGGCGTGCCGCACGGTGGCGAAGCGGTGGGAGATCAGCACGGTGGTCACCCCGGGGCGGACGAACTCCTGGTAGAACCGGGCCTCGGCACGTACGTCCAGACTGGCTGTGGGCTCGTCGAGGATGAGGACCCCGGCGCCGTGCCGCAGCCGGAACAGGGCGCGGGCCAGCGCCACCCGCTGCCACTGCCCGCCGGACAACTCGGTGCCGCCGGTCAGGTGCCCGGCCAGCGGGGTGCCGAAGCCGCCGGGCAGCGCGTCCAGCACATCCGCCATACCGGCTTCGTCCGCCGCGGTACGGATCTCCCGCCGTGCCCCGGCGGTGTCCTTGTGGTGGACGCTGCCGTAGCCCACGTTGTCGAAGGCGCTGGTCTCGTACCGGTTGAAGTCCTGGAAGACGACCGCGACCTGGGACCGCCAGACCTCCGCCGGACAGTCCCCGAGCGGTGTGCCGTCCGCGGTGATCCGGCCCTCGTCGGGCTCGTACAACCGGGTGAGCAACTTGATCAGCGTGGTCTTCCCGGCGCCGTTGGCGCCGACGATCGCCGTGCACTTCCCGGCTTCGATCCTCATGTCGAGGCCCTCGAAGACGCGCTGCTCCCGGCCGGGGTAACCGAAGGAGACCCCGGAGAAGGCGATCTCCCGCCGGAGGTCGAGCGGCGGCGCCTGCGGGGTCTCCGGGTTGTCCGGCCGTGCCGGGTGACTGGCCACGCCCTCCTCGAACGCCGTCAACGCGTCATGGGCGTTCGTCCCGAGGATCGTCTGCATGTCGGACTCGGGGTAGAACTCACCGAGCCGGACGCCGATCAGCACGGCCTGCGTCGCCAGCGCCAGCCCGGTGAGCGTGGCCCCGCCCGCTCCGGCCGCCGCGACCGCCGCCAGCACCGTCGCCGTGACCACCAGGCCGAAGGCGGTGTACCGCAGATGGGGCCACAGCAGCAGGCGACGGCGCTCCGCCCAGGCCGGTGCCATCCACTCCAGGGCCACCGCGCGGTGCCGGTCGCGCAGCCAGCCGGCCAACCCGAAGATCCGGATCTCCTTGCCCGCCGCGGCGCGCGTGGCCAGATCCCGCAGATAGCGTTCCTCCCGCCGGCGCCCCACGAGCGACGCCCAGCTCGCCATGTGACCCCGCAGTCCGTGGCGGAGCGAGTGGCGCATCGCCAGCACGGCGACGCAGACCGCGAGCCCGGCGATCCAGGAGAAGCAGAACCCGATGACCCCCACACAGCCCGCCAGCTGCACCCCCCGCGCCAGCAGATGCAGCAGGCCGGCGCACGCCTTCCCGGGGCTGTCCGCGCCGGTCTCCAGCTCCCGCCGCGCCTCGCTGAGCCGCTCCAGCAGCCGGGGGTCCTCCAGCGGTCCGATGCCCGGTCCGCGCAGCGAGGCCGCGATGATCCGGTCGAAGAGCACCCCGTCCACCCGTCTGGCGACGAGCTCACCGAGCATCCCCTGCACCGGGGCGAGCACTTGCTGCGCGGTGAACGCGGCGGACGCCACCACGAACGCCGTCAGCACCCCCGACCACCGTGCCGAGCCGGTGCCCGCCTCCAGTGCGGCGGGCACCCGGCCCACCATCACACTGCTGCTGACCACGAACACCACGGGCAGTACGCCCAGCAGCACGTCGCAGGCCACCGTCGCCGCCACCGGACCGCGTCCGGCCGCAGGCAGCAGCCCCGCGATCCGCCGCAGCCCGGCCCGCCGCGCGCGGGGCGCCGCCCGGCCGGAACCGGTCAGGCGGCGCCCCATCGGGCACCTCCGCGCATCTCAGGCCGTTCCCGGCTCGAAGACCCGCTGCACGGTCGCCGGCGCGTCGACCCTCGTGTCACCGAGCCGGAACGCGGACTCCACCAGCGACCGGGCGGTGGCGACGTCACCGCCGTCGTAGCACAGCTCCGCGAGGACATCGCCCTTGTCGACGCGGTCCCCGACCCGGCGCCGCAACAGCACGCCGGCGCCGTGGTCCAGGGGCGCGTCGTACGTCAGCCGCCCCGCCCCGAGCAGCAGGCTCGCACGGCCCACGGAGCGGGGCTCGATCCCGGTGACCCAGCCCGATCCGGGCGCCGTGACCGTCATCCGCCGCCCGGCGGACGGCAGCCGCTCCGCCTCCAGCGCGGCGGCGTCCGCCCCCTGCGCGACCGCCCACCGCACGAACATCTCGTACGCCGACCCGTCGTCGAGGACCCGGTCGATCCTGGCCATGGCCTGCTCGTCGGTGAGCGCGGCGTCGACGCTCCGCAGCATCAGCCTGCAGACCGTCGCGCACAGGTCCCACAGTCCGGGGACGCGCTCCCCGCGGAGTACGGCCAGCGCCTGGCGGATCTCCAGCGCGTTGCCCACCGCGGGCCCGAGCGGCTGGCTCATGTCGCTCAGCACGGCCCGCGCGCTCAGCCCGAACTCGGCGGCCAGGTCGAGCATCGTGCGGACGAGCTCGGTCGCGCGGTCCCTTTCCTGGATCAGCGCTCCGGCGCCCGTCTTGACGTCGAGGACCAGCCCGTCGGCCCGTACGGCGAACTTCTTGCTGATGATGCTGGCCGCGATCAGCGGGATGCTCTCCACGGTGCCGGTGACGTCGCGCAGCGCGTACGTGGCGCCGTCACCCGGTGTCAGATCGGCGCTCTGGCCCGTGAGGACCATGCCGACGGAGGTGAGCATCGGCGCGATCTCCTCGATCGGGATCGTGGTCCGGAGTCCTTTGATCGACTCCAGTTTGTCGAGCGTGCCCCCGGTGAAGCCGAGGGACCGGCCGGTCATCTTCGCCACCGGGACACCGCACGCCGCGACCACCGGCACCACGATCAGCGTGGTGGTGTCCCCCACGCCGCCCGTGCTGTGCTTGTCCACGACCGGGCCGTCCACCCGGCTCAGGTCCAGCCGGCCGCCGCCGATGGTGTGGGCCCGCGTCAGGGCCGCCAGTTCCGCCGTGGACAGCCCCCGGCAGGCGACCGTCGCGAGCCAGGCCGCCATCTGGTAATCCGGAATCCGGCCGTGGACGTAGTCCGTGACGACGCCCTCGATCTCCCCGGCGTCCAGGACCGCTCCGGCGCGTTTGCGGTTGGTCGAGCCGATGACCCGGGCGGACGCCGCGGCGTCCTCGAGGTCACCGGCCGACGGGACGGGACTCATGCGGGCTCCTTCCGCGCTCCGGACGCCAGATGGGCGGCGACCTTGTCGGTGACGGCCCGTACGGCGGACAGGTACCGCTCGTCCTCCTCCTCGAAGCCCGCCGGGGCACAGGGCACCGAGATCTTGAAGGTGCGTGCCGCGAGACGCTCGGCCACCGGGAACTCCGTCCGCACACAGGCCCGGTCGTAGGTGGTCACCGGCGACATCGGATGCCGGAACAGATGCAGCGTGTGCAGCGGCGACGTCGCCTTCGGGATGTCGGCGTCGTCCAGCCCCTCGGCGTTGCACGCCGCCACCAGCCGGTCCCGGCCGCCCGGAACCCGGTCGGGATCGACGTCGAAGAGCAGCGCGTAGTGGGCCGAGGTCCGCTCCGGCGTCGACAGCGTCAGCGGCATGACCCCGTCGATCCGCCCGAAGAGTCCCGCGATCTCCTCCGCGAACACCTGCTTCCCCTTGATCCAGGACGGCAGTTCGGCGATCTGGCCCACCGCGAAGGCGATGCCCAGGGGATGCGCCCGGTACTTCAGGCCCAGACCGGTCACGGAGTACGGATAGAGCGGCCCCTGCGGATCCATCTCCTTCATCGCCCGTTTGTTGAAGTGCCCCAGCAACTGCGCCCGGTCGTACACTTCCCGGCTGCGGGTGGCCAGCACGCCGCCCTCGCCGGCGGCGACGAGCTTCTGGGTCTGCAGACTCCAGGCCGCGGCCGCGCCGAAGGTGCCGACGGGGCGCCCCCGGTAGGTCGCGCCGTGCGCGTGGGAGCAGTCCTCGACCAGTGCCAGCCCGTGCTCCTCGGCGAAGGCCACGACAGCGTCCATGTCACACGGCAGACCCCACATGTGCGTGATGACGACCGCTTTCGTGCGCTCGGTGACCAGCCCCGCAGCGGCCTCCGGGTCGAATGAGCCGTCGGGCCGGCAGTCGGCCAGCACCGGCAGCGCGCCCAGCTGGAACAGCGAGGCGGAAGTGGCGAAGAAGGTGTACGACGGGCAGAGAACCTCGTCGCCGGGGCCGAGGCCGATGCCGTAGAACGCCGAATGCAACGCCGCGGTACCGGAGTTGGTCACCAGACTGTACGGAAGGTCATGCGCGGTCGACCAGGCGTCCTCGAACTCCGCCACCACACCGGAGCGGTCGTACAGCGACAGCTTGCCGCTCTCCAGTTGTTTCAGAACGCGCTCAGACCACTCCGATCGCCGCTTCGGCCATGGATACTCCGTCGACCGGCTCAGTACCGGCTGTCCCCCGTCGATGGCCAGATCCAAAGCGGGCATTCTGAGTCTCCTCGTGCAGCGGTCGTACGGAGGTCTGTAGGGAAATGGAGCGGTAGAGCGACTCGATGGTGGCGGTGACGCGTACACCGTCCTGCACTTCGCGTTCGGTGAAGTCCGGGTCGGAGAGGTGGTCGAGCGTGCTCACCAGCACGCCGGACGCCGGATCCCAGGAACGTTCACCGGTCAGCCGCTCGACCAGGTGATGCGAGCGGTCGAACCGGTCGAGACGGTCCCGGGTGAGCTCGATGTGCCCGTCGGAACCGTAGACGCGTATCAACTCGCTCTTCCTGGACTCACAGAGCGAGAGACGGAGCACCCCGGTGACACCGTTCGGATAGGTCAGTGTCGACAGGGTGGTCTCTTCGATGTCGTAGGCGGCGTCCGGAACCAGCTTGGGCGCCGCGCTCGCGTAGACGAGTGACGGCATTCCGAAGAACCAGTGGAGCAGATCGATGATGTGGTACCCCATATCGATGATGGCCCCGCCGCCGGAGGTCTTCGCCTCGGCCCGCCAACCGGCCTGGTAGGCGTCGGTACTGAGCTGGTAGGTGGCGTCGAAGTGCCTGACGGCACCGATCCGTCCCAGCGCTTCCTTCGCCCCCAGGTACAGCGGGTGATGGCGCCGCTGGACGCAGAGCCTCAGGTGGCCGTCGTGTTCCCGGACGGCCGCAGCGAGATCCCGGGCCTCCGCCAGCGACAGGGCGAAGGGCTTCTCCTTCAGCACGGGGATACCGCGGCGGCACAGCTCCAGAGTGATCTCGTGGTGGGTGTGGTGCGGTGTGGCGACGATGACGAGGCCGGGGTCCACAGCGTCCAGCAGGGACGCGTGATCGGAGAAGAACCTCGGACGGGCGGCGTGTCCGTTCCTGGCGAGTGCCTGCGTCAGACGCGTTTCCGCGGCCGGATCCACATCGCACGCCGCGACCAGTTCGATGCGTGAGGACAGGCCGACGAGGGCGGGTACGTAGTCGTCCACGGTCCTGTGGCCGGCGCCGATGACGGCACAGCGAATGACAGGTGAGCCTGGCAAGTTGACCGACCCCTTCCAGCGAATCATGTGACATTCATGGAGAAACTTCAGCCGGTGAGCAGGAGAGGGCGCGGGCGGTCAGGCCCGGGCCCGCTTCAGTTCGCTGAAGGCGGTGACGGCGGAGAGGGCGGCGATGCTGTCGTAGAGACGGGCGGACTCCTCCCCCGCCGGTACGGCGGTGAGGATCGGGCCGAAGAAGCCGGGGGTGTCACCGAACGCCACGATTGGGGTGCCCGACTCCTGGCCCACCCGGCCCTGCCCCTCCTCGTGGGACGCCCTCACGGCCGCGTCCCACGCCGGGTCGTCGGCCGCGTCCGCCAGTCCAAGGGGCAGGCCGGCCGCGGTCACCGCCCGGCCGATGGTCCCGTCGTCCCACTCTCCGGCCTTGTCGTGCACGCGGGTTCCCAGTTCGGTGTAGAGGGCGTCCACCACCTCGTTCCCACCGTGCTCGGCGGCCGCTGCCAGCACGCGCAGCACGCGCGCCCCGCGCCGGTGCCCTTCGCGGTACTGGCTCGGGACGTCGTCCCGGTCCTCGTTGAGGACGGCGAGGCTCATCAGCCGCCAGGTCACCTTCTCGCCCCGGACGGCCGCCTCGGACCGCAGCCAGCGCGAGGTGCGCCAGGTGAAGGGACAGGTGGGGTCGAACCACATCATCGCGCCCATTGTGCGCCCTTCCAGTTCGGAGTTGTCGTTCTCGGCTGTGGGCCGGTCAACGGCCGGCGCCTGGGGAAGCACCGGTGAACGCGGCCGTCTGACGCAGCGTTCCGGCGCGGGACAGGAAACGCTCCTCGACCGTGGCCCGCGCCGCCTTGCTCCAGCGGAGCCGGCCGGCCTCGTCCGTCAGCGATCTACGGACCGTCTCCGCCCACGGTCCACCGCCGTCGGTGTAGGGCGTGAGGAGACCGTTGACGTCGTGCTCCATCTGCTCGCTGATGCCGTCGACGTCGGATCCGACGACCACGGCGCCCCGCCACATCGCTTCGGCCACGGTCAGTCCGAAGCTCTCCCGGACACTGTTCTGCACCACCGTCCGGGCGTACCGCCGCAGTACGTTCAGCGCGAGGTCCTCGCCGGTGCGCCGCAGCGGGCCGAACCGCCAGACGTGGACCCGTTCACGCACTGGTCCCGCCAGTTCCTCGCGGGCCCGCATGAGTTCCCCCCACACCTTCCGGTTCACCGGGTAGTTCTCCCGGTCGTCGATGTGGGGGCCGACGAGTACGAGCTCCACGTCCGGCTCCTGCCGCGCAAGGTCCGCGAAGGCCCGGACCACGCCGAGTTGTCCCTTCAGCGGGTCCCAGCGGGACACCTGGAGCACGAAGGGCGACTCGGGGGCGCGCAGGCCACCGGTGCCGTGATCGTCCAGGACGATATGGGTGTCTTCCCCGCCGATGTCCGTCGGCCCGGCGGTGCCGCGGGCCGCGTGGACGTCGGACCACAGCGCGGCGTAGGTCTCCTCCGGCAGGTCCCGGTTCTTCCACGATCGCGGGTCGATTCCCGGCGGGACGACGAGGATCCGCTCGTCGTCCTCCCAGCCCGGCCAGATCAGGCCGCGATGCGGGAACAAGAGGTGGTCCACGACGTCCAGTTGAGGCCGGAGGAAGGAGACGGCGTCCTGGTCGATCATGTCCAGGTGCTCGGAGCCGACGTGGCAGCGCCAGGCGATCCTCGGCGTCACGGGGCGGATCGCGGACGCCAAGTTGAGCACCATGGGGTCGTGCAGGACGACCACGTCGGCGTCCCGGGCCGCCGCCACCACGGCTTCGGCGTTCGCGCCGAGGAACCGTTCGACGCCCGAACGCACCCGGTCCTGCGGGAAGTCGCCCACCGGCACGCCGTACAGGGCGTTGTGCAGGACGAACGCGGCTTCGTGTGCCTCGTCCAGATCGTTCGCCGTGACCCATCGGGGCTGCCATCCGGACTCGACGAGGTAGGGCAGCTCGCTGCGGACGACCTCACTGACCCCACCCAGCTTGTCGGTGGTGCTGACGTGAAGGATGCGCGGTCCGTCCGGGGTCATGCGTTGCTCCTCTTCGATTCGGGATACAGGACACGTGCGGGAAACGCCCTCTCGCAGGCGACGAAGCCCAGTCCGCCGAGCGCGACGAGTGCGCCCAGTACGAGCCACAGGGCCAGGCTGTTCCACTGCAGGAGCGCGCCGACGACGGCGGGACCGCCGACGCTGGAGACGGTCCACGACATCTGGAAGACCGACGAGTACCTGCCGCGCAGCGGCACCGGCGCGGCCTCCATCGACAGCGACTGGGCCGGCGGTCCGGCGGACATCTCGCCGACGGAGAAGAGCATGATGCCGACCAGCGCGAGCCCCGTCGCGACCGCCCGGGAGCCACTGCCCGCGCCCGCGAACACGGCGAAGGCGAGCAGGAAGGCACAGGCCCCGGCGAGCACCGCCCGGGTGCGCCGCAGGCCTGCCAGGGAGCGCGAGACGACCGTCTGGAACAGCACGGTCATGGCCGTGTTCACCGCGAACGCCACGGAGGGCACCCACGGGGGCAGGCCCAGCGTGTCGACGAAGTAGACCGGCAGCACGACGCTGGGCAGCAGCCACGCCACGGTCAGCGCGGTGTGCGCCACGGTCATCGCTACGTACGGGCGGTCTCCCAGAACCATCCGCCACCCTCCGGGCCCGGCCGCCGGTTCCGCGTCCGGGCCCCCGGGGCCGTCCGCGTCCCCCACGGCGTCCCGCGGGTTCATGCGCAGCCGGAAGAACACCACGGCCGACAGGAAGGAGGCGGCCACGGCGACGACCAGGATCGCCCGGAGCGTGCCTACGTCACCGGCGGCGAGAGCGACGGCGGCGGTCGCCGCGCCGAGGCCGAGGGCGGCGCTCTTGAAGGCGTTGACGACCGCGAACCAGCGGTCCAGCGTCTCCCCCTCGGCGACCTGTTCCGCGATGAACACCGGCCAGCCGACCCAGTACAGGCGCTGCGAGAAGGAGATGAACGCGACCGCCGCGACCAGCTGGAACCAGCCGTGGATGTCGACGAGTCCCAGGTAGCCGAGCCCGCAGCACGCGTTGGCCAGCACGAGGGTCCGCTGGGCACCCCAGCGGTCGGCCGCACTGCCGGCCACGGGATTCAGCACCAGGGCGACGAGACCGCCCCCGGTCAGGATCAGGCCGATCTGCGCGACCGGCAGATCGGTGCTGAGCGTGAGGTAGAGGAAGGTGAGGGGGTAGAAGGCCCCGGCGGCGAGCGTGTCCACGAGCAGGACACCGAGCATGATCTTCCGCTGGGGGGTGTCGGCCAGTGGTCTCCGCGTGGCCTTTCCGGTCACCGTGGGCCGTTCCCGTCAAGGAAGGCGACCCGCACCGCGCCGCCGATCCGGCGGGCCTCGGTGAGGAGGTCGCCGGACCAGCGTTCCCACAGTCCACGCAGCCGGGACGTGATCACCACGAGGTCGGCGGAGCCCGGTTCGAGCACGGTGCGCAGGCCGACCGCGTGCAGGGCCGTCGCGCCGTCCGCCGCCACGTCGTCCTCCGGCCACTCGTCGAAGTCGACGAACGTGCACGCCACGCCGCTGCCGGAAGCGCCGAGGGTCCGCAGGCCTCCCGCGCCCATGACCACCACCCGGGTCGGCCGGCTGCCGTCCGGCAGGGGTTCGGCCACCAGACGCGCCACCTCCTGGCGTACGTCGATGTCGCGGGCCTGCTCGGTCCAGTCGAGCAGTCGCCGGTACTCGTACTCCAGCGGCGGGTCGTAGTGGTTGCGGGAGTACATCGCCCCGTACAGCTCCATGACCGGAGAGGGATGCTTCTCCCACAAGGTCCAGGAGTTGGCGCAGTTGCTGCTGCGATTGCCGTCCAAGTCCCGTTCGTGCGGGCTCTCCAGGGCCCACGCCCGGTGCGAGAGGACGATCGGCATTCCCCGCCGGTGGACGCGGAACCCGAACTCCAGGTCCTCCCCGCCCCAGGAACGGAAGTCCTCGTCGAAGCCGCCGACCGCGTGGAAGTCGGCCGCGGGCAGGGACATGTTGAGCGCCCACACGTTCATCCAGGGGGCGGCAAGACGCCCCAGGTCGAAGCCCACCTTCTCCAGGTCGTCGTGGCGCAGGTCCCGGAACTCGGCCTGGTCGGCGTAGGTACGTACCACCTCCTCGGGTTCGTTGCCGGCGATGGCCTCCGTGAGCCCCGGGAACGGCCGGTACGGGTTGTAGCCGTAGGTGTAGCCCAGCACCAGCCGGCCGACGGCCTCGCCGTGTTCGTGTGCCGAGACGTGCTCGGCGAGGAAGTCGGGTCCGACCAGGGCGCCGGTGTCGAGGAAGACGAGCAGGGGGGCGCCGGCCAGCCGGGCGCCGCCGTTGCGGACGGCGGCGGCCCGGAAGCCCAGGTCCTCCTGCGTGTAGGAGACGATCCTCAGTCTGGTGGCGAACGATTCGACCACCTCGGCGGTGTGGTCCGACGACCCGTCGTCGGCGACGACGACCTCGAACCGTTCCGGCGCGAACCGCTGCCGCGCGAGCCCGTGAAGTTGCTGCCGGAGAAGTTCGGCCCGATTGTAGGTCGGTATCACCACGGAAACCTGCGCATCGGGTGGTTGCGTCATCGCTGTCCTTCGCTGTGGGGCAGAGCTGCGCTCAGGCGGGAGCGGGTGCCGACGGGGCGGGATGCGCCGGTCCGAAGACGCCGTCGGGATCGACCCGTCGCCCGACGTCTTGGAGGGACCGGCTCGTGTCGTCGGTCATCCGGCCGGGACGGTCCAGGTCGACGGGATCGCTGGCGTAATTGACGTAGTCGGCGTGCCCCTCGCCGTGGAGGGACCAGGGACGGGTCAGCCGGCTGATGCCGCGTGCCCAGTCCCGCCGGGCGTCGTCCTGGGCCGGATCACGCCAGATCGCCATCGCCAGCACGGTGTACGCCGCGTCGCGGAAGGTGATGGCACCCGGTTCCTCGGCGTCGGGCACGGCCCCGCCGAGCGGTGTGATGATGACCGTGTCCTCGACGCCGTCTCCGCAGCCGCCGCTCGCGTACTGGTCGACGAGCCCTTCGGCCAGTTCTCCGGGCAGCGCGGTGAGCGAGGACGTGGACCAGTAGTGCCGCAGGCCGCAGTCGGTCTCGCCCAGCGAGGCCTGCATGGACAGGTAGGAGCGGGGACCGAAGTCCTTGCCGCTCAGCGGCGCACAGGCCATCGTGCGTTCGATCCGTCGTACGACCGCCTCGTCTCCGCCGGAGTAGAAGACGTTGGCGACGACGGACCGGGCGGCCGGGTCACCCCAGGGTTCGAGCAGCAGCAGGCAGGTCATGTCCGCGGGCGCGTCCGCCATCAGCTCGGTGAACGCCGCCATGACCGGGGCCGCGTACCGCAGCGGATAGGCGAAACGGCCTCCGTACACCCGCGGCACGGGCGCGAGCCGGAAGGTGAACTCGTCGACGACCCCGAGGCCGTGTCCCGCGCCGCGCAGCAGCCGGTTCAGCTCGGCGTCGTGCTCGGCGTCGATCTGCCGTCGTCGTCCGTCGCCCGTGACCATCCGGTAGGACTCCACCCGGTCGCAGGCCAGGCCCAGGCTGCGGGTGAGATAGCCGAGCCCGCCGCCCAGGGTGAGCCCGGCGACGCCGGTGGACCCCACCGTGCCTCCCGTGGTGGCGAGCCCGTACCGCGCGGCGGCGGCGTCGATGTCGTGCCAGGTGGCACCGCCCTGTACACGGGCGAGGGCCCGTACCGGGTCGACCGTCACACCCCGCATCAGCCTGAGGTCCATCACGAGGCCGCCGTCGTTGGAGCCGGATCCCGCGACGTTGTGTCCGCCTCCCCGGACGGTGACGGTCGTACCCGCTTCACGCGCGGCCAGGACGACAGCAGCGATCTCGCGGCTGTCGACCGGCAGACAGATCACGGCCGGCCGTCGGTCGTGCATGCCGTTGAACATGCCGCGCAGTTCGTCGTAGCGGGGGTGTCCGGTGGTGACGACCCGTCGGGGACACAGTTCCTCCAGGCGTTCGGCCAGCGAGGGGTTCACGAAGCGGTCCTCGGTTCGAAGGCGATCCGGTGCCCCGCGAAGTCCACCTTCGTCCGGAGGTAGTGGTCGTTGAAGGGGTTGACGTGGCAACCCGTCGGCACGGACTCGGCCACTCTGATGCCGTGCTCCGACAGTTGCCGTTGTTTGTCGGGGTTGTTCGTCACCAGCCGGATCTCGTCGTGGCCCAGGGCGGACAGGACCGCGGCCGCGACCCCGTAGTCCCGCGCATCGTCCGGCAGGTTCAGCTTCCGGTTGGCCTCGAAGGTGTCGACGCCCGAGTCCTGGAGGACGTAGGCGTCCAGCTTGTTGTAGAGGCCTATGCCCCGGCCCTCCTGACGGAGGTAGAGAAGAATTCCGCCCTGAGCCGCGAACATCGTTAACGACTCGGCGAGTTGCGGACCGCAGTCGCAGCGCAGCGATCCGAAGACATCACCCGTGAGGCACTCCGAGTGCAGGCGGACCAGCGGCACGGGGCCGGGGTCGCCGAACACGAGGGCGAGGGGTTCCTTGTCGACGGGCCAGTCGGGCGGCAGCCCCCGGAAGGAACGGACGGTGGGAATGGCCTCCGATCCGTCCGGAAGGGCGATCGGCATCTTCACCGTGGTGCGGATGGTTAACGAGAACCTGTCCTGATCGCCTTTCCCCGCATGCGTGACCTGGGTCATCCGTGGTTCCTTTCTCACAGAACAGCGTTGTGTGCATCTCGTGCGTGAGTGAGTTCATGCCGGACGGGCGGCAGCGGCACCGCGACCGGCCCGTCCCGGCGGTCACCGCGTGGAAGCGAAGGTGACCGCGGGACGGCATGGGTGGCCGTGCTGGGCATGCGCCGATGCCACGGGCGTGCACGGCCTGGAGGCGAACCGCGTCATCGGCCGGCCTGGATCGGTGCGCACACCAGTGCTCACCAGGACTTCCCACAGGTCCGGTGCGGGCCGGGCCGGTACCGACGCGTGATGGTGAGGGTCAAAGACAGCAGGCGGACGCGCCTCTGAGGCGTGGCGTCACTCTGCCGACAACGGCCGTCAGGGGGCCGAGGGAAAAGCCGGCCAGGGAAAGGTGTCCCCGTGTCCGACGCGTACGGAAACCCACGGTGCTGAGATGATCATGATGTTCTGGTGCAGCCATGACAGCGTTCGACTCCCCCGTCGACAAACAAAGTGACGCTACGTCAATGCATGGGCTTCGATACGGACACAGAACACGCGCTCCCCGCAGCCTGCGACTCGGGAGCGCTCCCAGGAGCCTTGCACGGAGGTTTGCCCGCGTCAACAGATCTTGTCCCGGCCTCTGTTCGGCCGGCCCGGCAGGCCGGACCCGCGGACCCGGAACACCCCGGGTCGGAGGCGTTCGCACGGCTTCACGCGAGCACCGGCGGAGCACGGCGACAGACCGCGGCCCGCCCGGACACCGACTTCCCGTAGCGGCGCTTTCAGCGCAGATGCGACGTGTCGTTGAAAACACGCAGGGATGCCTTCACTCCGACGCACGAGAGACCCGAGAAGGACGCCGGGGCCAGCTCCATGGCGAACAGCGATGCGCCGGGTGCTCCGAGCGCCAGCTGTATCAGCACCTTGATCGGCGTGACGTGGCTGACGACCAGGATCGTCCGGCCCCGGTACCGGGAGATCAGGTCGTCCCTGACCCCGGCCATCCGCCGTGCCACATCGGCGAAACTCTCCGTGCTCCCGGTGGGCGCCGTCCCGGTCGACGCGTGCCACGCCGCCAGGTCCTCGGGGAAGCGGGACCGCACCTCGTCGTAGGTCAGCCCTTCCCAGTCTCCGAAGTCGGCCTCCCGGAGTCCGTCCTCGACCACCGGGTCCAGGCCGAGCCGGCGGGCGACGACCGCGGCGGTCTCACGGCAGCGCCGCAGCGGGGAGCAGACCACCGCCTCGACGCCGGCGCCCGCCAGGAGCGTGGCCCCGGCGGCGCGGTCCGCTTGCCACCGCCCCACGTCGGACAGCTCGGGGTCGGTGCCGCCGCTCCCGGAGAAGCGCTTCTCCGGAGTCAGGGCGGTCTCGCCGTGACGCAGCATCAGCAGGGTCGTACGGGGCTCCGCGCTCTCCGGCGGGGAGGCCCACCCGCTGCCGCCCGACAGGACGTGCGTCGGCGTCACGGGTCCAGCGTCCGGATACGGATTCGTTGTCGAGGTCATCCGCACAGGCTAGCCCTGGGTTCCAGCCATCAGGGCGACGCAGACCGTCTCACCAACTCCCCTATGGTGCAAGCTTGTTACCTTCTCAGAGCCCGGGATCCCCGGCCGTACCCGGCCGTACCCGGACACCGCCCGTACGCCGCGGCGGACCGGGCTCCAGCGTGAATCCGCACAGAACAGAACGGATGATCCGATGACCAGCCGCCCGTACGTCGTGCTGTCCGCCGCGAGCAGCGTCGACGGCTATCTGGACGACTCCACCGACCAGCGACTGCTGCTGTCCAACGCTGAGGACTTCGACCGTGTGGACGAAGTGCGGGCGGGCGCCGACGCGATCCTGGTCGGCGCCACGACCCTGCGCCGCGACAATCCACGTCTCCTGGTGAACAGCGAGGAACGCCGAGCCGCCCGCCTGGCACGCGGCCTGCCCGCGCATCCGCTGAAGGTCACCGTCACGGCTTCCGGCCGGCTCGACCCCGGCCTCAGGTTCTGGCGGTACGGGGACAAGAAGCTCGTCCTCACCGTCGACTCCGCGCTCGAGAGGGTCCGGACGGATCTGGACGGACTGGCCGACGTGGTGAGCACCGGCGCCGAGCTCGACTGGGGCCGGGTCCTCGACGAACTCGGCCGCCGGCACGTCGAGCGGCTCGTCGTGGAGGGCGGGGGCACCGTGCACACCCAGTTGATGGCACAGGACCTGGCCGACGAGCTGCACCTGGCCGTCGCCCCGCTGCTCGTGGGACAGCCGGGGGCACCGAGATTCCTCGGCCCGGCCGACTACCCCGGCGGCCCCACCGCGCGGATGCGGCTGCTGGAGACGAGGGCGACCGGCGATGTCGTGCTGCTCCGCTACGCGCCGAAGGAACGGGTCCAGGCGGCCGGCCCCACCCGTGAGCGTGACCTCCATTGGATGCGCAAGGCGATCGAACTGGCCGGGAAGTGCCCTCCTTCCGAGGGCGCGTACTCCGTCGGCGCGGTGATCGTCGGTGCCGACGGCACCGAACTGTCCCACGGATACAGTCGCGAGGGCGATCCGCACGTCCATGCGGAGGAGTCAGCGCTCGCGAAGCTGCCGGCCGCTGATCCGAGGCTGCGGACGGCGACGATCTACACCACCCTGGAACCCTGCTCCCAGCGCCGGTCGCGCCCGCATCCGTGCGCTCAGCTCGTGCTCACCTCCGGTCTCCCGCGGGTCGTGATCGCCTGGCGCGAACCCTCACTGTTCGTGGACGACTGCGTGGGCGTCGAGCGACTCCGGGCGGCCGGGGTGACGGTGGTGGAGCTGCCCGAACTCGCCGTGGACGCGAAGGCGGCCAACACGCATCTGCTCGGCACGGGCTGACCGCGGGACCCCGGCTGCCGCACCCACCGGTTCGCGGACACCGGCCGTATCCGTCGTCGGTGTTTTCCGGAGGTGAGCCTCGGGGCCGGGGCCGAACCCCGTGCGGGCCGCGCCGCCGGCGCAGTGCTCGGCGTCGTCAATCAGCCAACCACGTGAGCACACGCCTTTTCTGAAGACCAGCCTCCCACCCCGGCTCGCCGGCGCCGCGACTCACCTCGCCCGCATCGACGCCCACCTCACCGGCACGCCCCGGGCATGCACCCGCACCAGCCACTTCTCAGCGCTTCGCCCCGCCGAACAAGTCGGCGGGGCGAAGTGATCACGACCCCGGATTGCCCAACAGCGTCCAGGCGTACCGGGGCCACGACCGGCGCGAGTCCTGTCACGGCAGAAAGGCTCCCCGCTCCCCTCGTCCAGACAGCTCTTGGACGCTCAGCATCATGTTGTGGGTGCACGTTGATCCTCCGGGCAACAGGGGGGCGTCGCCGCGTGCCGGCTCGGCCGGGGAGGGGTCGCCGGGCAGCACGTTGGCCGGCTCGATGGCGACGACGTAGGCGAGCCGGTACCACGGAAAGCCCTCGCTGGCATGGCATTCCTGCCACAGCCAGGCGTGCGGCAGCACGTCGGCGTCCCAGTCGACCCGGATCCCGAACCCGGCGGTCGGGCTGTCGATGGTGAACCATCCGGCGTCGAAGTCGGTGAGGCATCCGAACACGCTGCGGCCGCTGTCCGGTCCTGGGACCTGGCGCAGGTCCACCTCGCCGGCGCCGTCGGCGCGCGGGACGAGTGGGAATGGTGCGCGCACGTCGGGAGGCAGGGCGTTGCCGGGTGCCTGCGCGTCGGTGAGAACGGTGCGGGCGCCGGTGGCGATGGTGCAGCGCTCGTCGATGAACGGTGCCCCGAAGCCGGGGTGCTGCACCCACATCACCGGCACCGCTTCGTCGGAGGTGTTGAGGATCGTGTCGCGGACGTGCAGCGCCGCTCCGTCGAGCCACACCGTGCGGGTGAGACGCAGCGGAGCCGTGACCAGGTCAGTGGTCAGCCGCGCGGAGGTTTCGTCGGCGCGCTCGACCGACCATGCCACCACTGCGGCCTCTCCGTGGAATCCGCGCGTCACGCCGCCGATGACGCGTTCATCGCCGGCGTTGGGCACGAGTTGCTGCCAGCCGCCGCCGTAACGGGCCAGCCAGTCGACCTTGCTGTTGCCGGTGTGCGGTGTCTCGGCCAGTTCCCGACGTCCCCACGGCGACTGGAAGAGGATGTCGATACCGCTGCGGCGCTCGGTGATGGAGGTGATGTCGGCGCCTTTGCCAGGGCGGACCTCGATGGCCAGCCGGTCGCTGCGCAGCCACAGAGAGGGTGTCATGGATTCGTCAGCTCCCTGCGCGCGTGATGACCGCTACCTGGCCGATGGCGGGTCGGACCATCTCCAGCGCCGGGTGCTTCTTCACTTGCGCCGTGAAGTCTTCCAGCGCATTCGGGTCGACGTTCTGGGCGAACATGTCGTAGTGCATCGGCATCACGCGGCGAGCTCCCACCGTGGCCGCGAGTTCGACGGCCTCAGCGGCGTTCATGTTGCCGGCGAAGCCGAGGGCGGCGCGGTGCTCGTCACGGCCGTTGATCGGCAGGCACAGCAGATCCGGTGCGAGGCGGGCGAGTTCGGCAACAACGCGGTTGTCGGCGCGGGCGTCTCCCACGTGGGCGACGCTGATTGCGCCGTCTGATACGGCGTAGCCTTGATAGGGGTGTCCGAGCTCGGGGTCCTCGTCGTAGTCGTCGTGCGGCACGGCGAAGGCTGTGATGCTCAGCCCTGCGATGTGGACGGTGTCACCGTGCCTGGTGAGTTGGAGCCGGTCGTCGGTCCAGCCGAGGTCGAGCAGGGTCGTGCGGGCCGCCGACGGCGCCACGACCGTCGCGTGCGGCGAGCTGTCCCGCAGGCTGCGCAGGGTGGGTACGTCGAGGTGGTCCGGGTGGTCGTGCGAGCACACGACGACGTTCGCGTTGTCGATCTCCGCGGGGTCCAGGGGCGCGCGGCTCAAACGCCGGTGGTCGAAGGGCCGCGGCAGGACGGCCTCGCAGTGCTGGGACAGGTACAGGTCGATGTAGACGGTTCTGCGGCCGGAAAAGCGCAGTGCGAGGCCCGACTGTCCGAGCGGCCAGATGGCGACGGATCCTTCGGCGACGTCACGGCCGATGTCCGCGAGCAGCGTCCCCCCGATCTGGTGCGGTTCGATCATGAGGTGCTCCGTGAGGTCTCGGATGTCTCGGGGTCTTTCAGGGAGCCGATGGCCGCGCGGCGCCGGAGGACGTCTTCCGGGACGATGGCTCCGCGGTGCCGGACGACCAGGGCGGCCAGACGGTGTCCGGCCCTGACCGCTTGTGCCGGTGCGAGCCCGGCGAGCCGCGCGGCCAGGAAGGCTGCGTTGAAGGAGTCGCCGGCCGCGGTCGTGTCCACGACGGCGGAAGGCCTGTCAGCAGCGATGACCTCGCTGGTGCCGTCCCTGGTCAGACAGGCCGGACGGCTGCCGTCCTTGACCACGATCTCCCGGACTCCGGCGGCCGCCAGCCGGCGAGCACACGAGGTCGGATCCTGGTCGCCGTGCAGCGCCGCTTCGTCGGCGAAGGAGGGCAAGGCGATGTCGGTGATGTCGAGGACTTGCGCGAACGTGTCTCGTGCGACGCCCGGAGATGGCCAGGCCGAGGCACGGTAGTTGCTGTCGAACACGATGGTGGCGCCGTGCGCACGGGCACGGGTCAGGCACGCGACGAGCCGCGATCGGGCTGTCGCGCTCATGATGTGGAGGGTAATGCCGCTGAGGTAGATCACGTCGAAGGAGCCGAGTTGTTCGTCGATCGCGGTCGGGAAGAGGTCGCCGAAGATCTCGGTCGCTGCCGACTGCGAACGGTCGTAGGTGAAGCTCCGCTCGCCGG
Organism: Streptomyces sp. NPDC058741; assembly: GCF_042746715.1. Classification (NCBI taxonomy): domain Bacteria; kingdom Bacillati; phylum Actinomycetota; class Actinomycetes; order Kitasatosporales; family Streptomycetaceae; genus Streptomyces; species Streptomyces sp. NPDC058741. The sequence continues at coordinate 26,740 of NZ_JBHYQH010000033.1, forward strand.
TCGCGTCGGTGTGCACGTGGTAGGTGCCGCAGTTCCGGTCGGGCAGCCGGACCACCAAGGCGTCCTGGATGCCTTCGGCGCGAAGGCTGTGCAGGATGGCGCCGCTGCCGTCATCGTCGCCGAGGGCGGTCACATAGCTGATGACCACCTGGCTCGGATCAGTGGTACGGGCCAGGTACACGGCGGTGTTATAGGTGTCACCGGCCGCGGTCAGCACTCGGTCCGGCTCGTCGGCCAGGTATTCGAGCATGCATTCCCCGATGACGGCCACCGACGTCACGGCGCCACCTCGGATCGCAGGGTACGTAGGAGCGCCGCGCCCTCCGGGTCGGTGAGGTCGGACCGCAGGCCGCCGCCGATGCCGACGGCTGCCGCCCCGGCGTCGAGCCAGGCCGGGGCCTGGCGCAGGCAGACGCCCCCGGTCGGGATGAACGTCAGGCCAGGGAAGACCGCGCGCAGCGTGCCCAGATAGGACGGGCCGACGAGGTGGGCGGGGAACACTTTGGCCACGCCGCGCGCCCGTGAGGGGGCGATCTCGCTGGGAGTCATACCGCCCTGGATCAGCAGTACGTCGGCGGGTACCACGGTGTCCAGGGTGGGTACCCGGCAGGGGGTGACGAGGAAGTCGGCCCCGAGGTCGAGTGCTTCCCGCGCGGCCTGCTCGTCCAGGACGGTGCCCATGCCGAGGACGGCGTCGGGGTGGTCGCGGCGGAGCTGGGTCAGGGCGCCCTGCCAGCCCGGTGTCGTGGTCGTCAGCTCGGCGACGTCGAACAGTGTGGTCAGCAGCTCGGTGGCGTAGGCGACCAGCGATTCCTGGTCCGGTTCCCGCAGCACCGGCAGCACGACCGATTCGCGGATCGCCTGCAGAATGCGAACGGCGGGCCTTGTCCGTGTCACGAGTCCGCCTCGCCCGGGGCCACGAGCGGCAGCGCGGCGAGCAGTCCGCCGTCGACCCGCATCTCCAGACCGTTGACGTACGATGCCTGGTCGCCGATGAGGAAGGCGATGACGTCGGCAACCTCGCCAGCCAGGGCGACGCGCCCGGGCGGGTGCATCTCGCCCCACTCGCGGACCACCCGGTCGGCCTGCTCGGCGCTGCCGGCGACCTGAGCCGCGGACGCGCGGAGCATCGGGGTGTCCACGGCTGCCGGCAGGACGGCGTTCGTCCGGACGCCGTCGCGCACGAAATCGACGGCCAGGCTGCGCATCAGGCCGAGGATCCCGGCCTTGCTCGCGGTGTAAGCTGCGACGTTCTTCTGCGTGGCGGTGGCCTGGGCCGAGGACACCAGGACAATGGATCCCCGGCCGCCGTCCAGCATGTGCGGAAGGACCGAGTGCGCGGCCAGGAAGGCGCCCTTGAGGTTGACGTCGAACACTTCGTCCCAGTCCTGTTCGCTGGTCGTCACTGCGGTGCCGTAACGCTGGATGCCCGCGGAGTACACCATGGCTTTCGGGCGCCCGAGTCTGTCGGCGGCTTCGGCGGTGAACTCGGCGATCCGGCGGGAGCTGCGGACGTCCACGGCGCTGCCCCATGCCTCAAAGCCCCGAGCGCGCAAGGTCTGCTCGAGGTTCCGCGCCTCGTCCTGGTCCACTCCCGCGAAGGCGACCTTGGCACCGTCCTGGCACAGGCGCCACACGGTCGCCGCGCCGATGCCGCGCGTGCCGCCGTACACAAGGGCGACCTTGCCTTCAAGCCGGCCGGGCGTCGGGGTCATCTCCGGGCCTCTCATGGGTTACAGGACTCCGTGTTCGGCGAAGGCGGCGGTGGCGGTCATGCCGGATTCGATGGCGCTGCGGACGACGTTCTCGACGGAGAGCTTCTGCAGCGCGCGCTCGACGACTTCTGCCTCGACCTCCCGCGGGACGACGACCACGCCGTCGATGTCGCCGAAGACCAGGTCGCCGGGGCGCACGGTGACCGCGCCGATCTCGACGGGCACCCGGTAGTCGACCACCCGGGTGCGTACTGCGGCGTCCTGGGCGTAGGCCCCGCGGCTGAACACCGGCCAGTTCTGGGACAGGACCTTGGGGGTGTCGCGATGGAAGCCGTCGATCACCGCCCCGACGGCGCCCCGGGTGCGTGCCGTGGCGGTGAGGATCTCGCCCCAGGCCGAGCACGGGGTCACCGAGCCGCGTGCCAGGTAGACCTCGCCGGGGCGCAGGTCGTCCAGCGCCTCGGTGAGCAGGCCGAAGGGCTTGCTCTGCGCGCCGAAGCAGTCGGCGATGAGCACAGGCATCGCGCGCCCGGCGACGACGGTGTCCGGGGTCAGGCCCCGGATCTGCGGAGGCAGGAACTGGTGGCGGTGTCCCAGCTGGTCCAGGATGTCCCCGACGACCGGCGTGGTCAGGCGGGTCCGCACCGCTTCCACCAGCGGATCCGGTCCGGCGTCATGGTCCGGGCCAGATGTGAGGCGCTCGGTCGATGGGGTCTGGCTCATGGAAGAGTCCTCGCAGTCGTGGTCATGGCAGTCCGCGCGCATCCGCGTCGGCGGCCGATCGGGCGGGATCCGTGTCCGTTCCTGTGGTGTCAATGCCTGCCGCCGACGCCGTGCTGCAGCCCCCGGAGGTAACCCAGGGCGAACAGCCGGCCGAGCGTGGCGTAGCCGGGGCGCTCATTGGACTCGCCGTGCATAGCCGGGACGTGGTCAGGCCGCATGGGACCGTCGAAGCCGCCTTCGAGGTAGATGCGCATGCACTCGGCCAGGTCGGTGGGCCCCGCGTCATGGAACGTCTCGCTGAAGTCCTCGGCCGAGCCCCGCACGTCGCGCAGGTGAACGAACGCGATGTGCGGCAGGAACTCCCTTATGGTGTTCGGCAGATCCGAGGTCATCAGCCGGAAGTTGCCCTGGCAGAAGGTGATGCAGTTCGACGGCGACGGGTGCTCCGTCAGGATCCTGCGGTAGCTGTTCAGCGAGTTGATGATCCGGGGGATGCCGCGCACGGACGGCAGCGGCGGATCGTCCGGGTGCAGCGAGAGCTTGACGCCCGCCTCCTCCGCCACGGGGAGCGTCGCGTCCAGGAAGGCGTGCAGGCCGTCCCACAACTGCTCGGCCGTGACCTGGCCAGGTGCGACGAGTGGCGGTTCCTGCTCGGCGTCCGCGAGCCGGAACCCGGTGACAAGAGCCCCTCCGCGGTCGGGGACGCTCACATCGGTGCGAGCCCAGCCGCTGAGCGCCATCCAGTTGTAGCAGAGCACACCCACACCCAGTTCCCCCATCGCGCGGATCTGCTCATGGATGCGCTCCAGCTGCTCCTCGCCTCCAGGCAGACCCAGACGGACGCCGTCCATCGGCGGGGTGTCCTCGAAGGCGATCACGCGCATGTCGTGTCGGGCGAACAGGTCGATGACGCGCTTCAGGCTCTCCTTGCTCCAGGGCTCGGCGACAGGCGGCTGAGGCGGCTGAGGCCAGCTCCGCTGCTGCTCACCGCCCTCCAGGAGGGCGACAACGTCGTCAACGCCGCACTGCTTGACCAGTTTCCAGAGATCTTGCGGCAGTCTCGGGTCCAGTAGCTCGCTGAGGTGAATCACGGCACGTTTCCTCTCTCCGCCGTGAACGGGACGCGCGACCGGGGTCGTAATGATCCGTTTTCTGACACTGGGGGAGCCAATCGAGGCAGCGCCGGAGGCGGACCTTCGCAGACGGCCCCGCGACATCGCTACTTCTTCTTGGCCGATCGCTCGGCCCGCAGGACGTTGATGAGGACAGCGCCCAGCACCACGGCCCCGCGCACCACGTTCTGCGCATACGGGTCCACGCCGAGCAGCACCATGCCGTTCGACAGCATGGCGACGAACAGCACCCCGATGAACGTCCCGACGACGGTGCCGCGCCCCCCGGACAGGCTGGTCCCCCCGATGATCGCAGCCGCGATGGCGTCGAACTCGAGCCCGACCGCAATAGTGGGGGTCCCGGATGAGAGCTGAGCCGACTGGAGCAGACCTGTCACCGCAGCGGTGAAGCCGGTCAGCGCGAGAACGGCGATCCGGACGTGGCGCACCTTGATGCCGGACAACTGCGCGGCCTTCGGGTTCCCACCGACCGCGTATACCGACCGGCCGAAGACGCTGAACCGGGCGACCAGAGTGAACACGGCGAAAACCAGAAGCATGTAGAGGGCCGCGACGGGGAACTCGCCGAAGATCTTCCCGGAGCCCGAGTAGAAGAACGTGCCGGAGTCGATCGGGATGGCATACGCGTTCGTCAGCTGCATGGCCAGGCCACGCAATGCCATGTAGAGCGCCAAAGTGACGATGAAGCTGGGGACCTGGAACCGGGCTCTGATCCAGCCCGCGATGCCGCCCACCAGCACGGCCTGCACGATGATCACGAGACAGGCGAGCCACATCGGCCATCCGTGCTGCGCTACCAACACGCCGAGCAGGGCAGAGGAGAGGGCCGCCTGGGAGCCGACCGAGATGTCGATCTCACCTGCCACGATCACCAGGGTCATGGCGTAGGCGATGATTCCGAAGAAGGCCGCCTGCTGAAGGACGTTCAGCAGGTTCGAGACCTCGAGGAAGTGCGGGGCTGTGAAGGTGAAACAGATGAACATGGCGACGGCCGCCAGCAGGAGACCGAGATTGTCCCAGCTGCCGATCCGATGCCAGGAAAGGGAGCGGGGACCGCGGCGCGTCTCCGCGTCCGCGAGGGCAACGTCAGGGCTCACTGTTGTTCTCCAGATATGGCGAGGGCAAGAAGGTGGTCCGGAGTCGCGTCCTCTCCCGGTACTTCGTCAACGATTCGGCCGTCGCGCAGTACGAGGACGCGATCGCACACTTCGGTGAGCTCCTCGAGTTCCGACGAGACGAACACGACCGCGACATCGGATTCGGCAAGTGCGCGGATCAGCCGGTACAACTGCTGCTTGGCGTGGAGGTCCACACCTCGCGTCGGTTCGTCCAGCAGAAGAACGTTCAGCCCCGCCGCCAGGAGCCGGCCGATGACCACCTTCTGCTGGTTCCCGCCCGACAGATCGCCGATCGCCTTCCAGGGGGAGGAGGTGGCCACCCCCAATGACTCGCACAGGTCCGTCACGATGCGCCGCTCCCGCCCTGAACGCAGCCAGATCTTCGGCAGGACGCGGCCCCGAGCCGACAGCAGCATGTTTTCGAACACACTGAGCATCGGGACGATCCCGGCGCTGCGGCGGTCCTCGGAGGTCATCCCCAGCCCCAGGGAGAGCATGCGACTGGGACTGCGCCTCTTGATCTTCCGGCCCGCGACGCTGACCTCGCCCGACACATCATGGCGGGCTCCGAAGATCGCTTCGAGAATCTCGCTGCGCCCGGAACCGAGCAGTCCGGCGATCCCGACAATCTCGCCCGGGCAGACGTCGAACGACACGTCGTCCAGCAGGTGCGGCTTACTGAGGCCTTTCACACTCAGCACCGGCCGGGACGAGCGGAGCCTGCGTGTAGTGGCGAGTGGTTCTCGGTTCACGGGTGCGTCGCCCATGATGAGCTCTGCCACCTTGGTCGGCGACGCCTCCTTGATCGGCAGGGTCGCGACCTCGGCACCGTCCCGCAATACGGTGATCGAATCCGCGATCCGCGGGATCTCCTGCATCCGGTGCGATACGTAGATGATCGATACGCCCTTGGCAGCGAGCCTCCGGACCAGGGCGAGCAAGGTATCCGCCTCACGCGCATTCAGCGAGCTGGTCGGTTCGTCGAGGATCAGTATGCGGGGCTCGTGGACGATGGCCTTGGCGATCTCCACCAGCTGCTGCTCCGCGAGGCTGAGCCGGCCGGCCTCCCGCCACGGTGGGATCGGTTCCCCTACCAGCTCGAGTGCCCGGAGCGCAGCGCGCTCCACGGCCTTGGTGTCGATGAACGCGCTGCCCGTGCCCCGCCGCGGCCATCTGCCCAGGCAGATGTTCTCCGCCACGGACAGCCCGGGCACGAGGGACAGCTCTTGGTGCACCACACTGATGCCACCCGCCTGCGCCGCCGCGGGGCCGCTCCACCGGACTTCCTTACCCCCGGCGCGGAGGGTGCCGGAGTCCGGCTGCTCCGCGCCCGAGATGAGCTTGACCAGGGTCGACTTGCCGGCGCCGTTCTTCCCGAGGAGGGCACGGATCTCACCGCGCCTGAGCTGCAGGCTGACGTCGTTCAACGCCCGCACCGGACCGTACGACTTGACCAGATGCATCACCTCGAGTACTGGAGGTGCGGTTTCCCTGTCAGGCATCGGGTTCCTCCTCAGTTCGTCTTCGCGAACCGGCGGCAGATGCGCGGCGGGCGGCATCACAAGAGGTCGTGGCCGCCATCACTGGCCGAGGTACGCGCGGACGACGACGGGCCTGCTCCCCGAGTAGGCGATGCCGGGGATACCCACCGAGAAGGGCTCGTTCGTCCGGCCCGCGACGGACTGGATCGCGAAGTCGTAAGCCTTCGCCGCGGTGGCACTCGCGTCCTGCCCCGTGGTCACCTTGAGGATCGCGTCCTTGCTCAGCAGGGCTGTGGCGAGCTGGTCGCTGATGTCGGTACCGAAGACGGGAACCTCGCGGCCGCCGCTCTTCACCGCAGCGATCTCACCCAAGGTGCCGCCCTCATTGGCGGCCCACAGAAGGTTGATTGACGGGTTCGCCGAGAGCATGTTGGTCGCAATGGGGGTCGCCTTGTCGGCGAGGAAGCCCTCCTGGTCGGCCACGTACTTCGTCTGGACGCCCGCTGCCTTCAGAGCCTTCTTGAATCCCGCCTTGCGCAGCTTGCAGACTTCGAAGGAGTCACAGTTGAGAATCCCGACGACCGCCTTGCCGCCCAGCTTCTCCTTGATGTACCTGGCGGCTTCCTGACCGGTTGCGGTACCAAGTGCGGTGTTGTCCGACTGCACCACTCCCTTCACCACGTCCGGGCTCGCCGCCTTCCCCGTGCAGTTGCCGAAGCAGATCAGAGGAATCTTGGCAGCGCCGATGGACTTCATCGTGGCGATCGACCCGGCCGACGAGGTCGCCGGCTGCATGATGATCGCGCTGACGCCGCGCTGGATCAGGTTCTGGACCCCGCTCGCCTCCGCACCGGCGTCATTGTTCGTGTTCACCACGACGACGCGGTTGCCGTCCTTCTTGGCAGCGGCTTCGATCCCGCTCTGGATGCCCTGGAAGTACTTGTCGCCCTGCGGGAGCACGAGCCCGATGGTCGCAGGCTTCGCACCACCGCCGGCCTGCTTCGACTCACCGCCCGCGCTACCGCCAGTCCCTCCGGACGCGGCGTTGCACGCCGTCGCGGTTGCGGCCAAAGCGAGCGCGCCAGCCAGCGCGATCACTATCCGGTGTCTCATTGGCGTCTCCTTATCGGTTTAGCCGCTTAGCGGATAAGTGGGAAGGTAGGAGTCGCGTGTCACCCCTGTCAATAGTGCTTACCGAAGCTTGTCGCCGACGTACGGCCGAGGCCGGGCGGCGCGCGAGCGCACGCCAGCGCGGTGGACGGCCGCCGACTGCCCGATGGGCTGCGCGAGGAGAGATGATGCCCTTCATCCGCCCGAAGGTCTCTCTTCAGCTAGGCTGATATCTACATGTATGCTATTCGTCCGGATGTCTCGCAGGGGCCGGTGACCTGCGCGGAAGGTGGGAGGGCGTGTGCCTAAGCCGATCCAACGGCAGTCCCTGACTGAGATGGCCGTTGATGCGCTCATCGGCCTGATCGAGGAGCGGGGCCTGTCCGAGGGGGACGTTCTCCCAGCGACAGCCGACCTCGCAGCGGAGCTTTCCGTGTCCCGAGCGGTGATCCGGGAGGCGATTGCCGAGTTGGCCGGCCAGGGCCTGCTGGAACGCCGTCAGGGGCGGGAGACCGTGATCACCCTTCCTGGGCCCCGCCAGCTGGAGCGGCTGTTGCGTCTGCGTTTCGCGATCACTGGAATGCAGCTCGAAGAGATCCAGGACTACCGCGAGGTCGCCGAGGTCGGCTCCGCGAAGCTCGCGGCGGCCAGAGCGACGGAGTCGGACATCGAAGCCATCCGGAAACGGCTGGATGCGCTGCGCTCCGTCGAGAGCGAGGAGGATCTGCACGAAGCCGACCAGGCGTTCCACCGGGAGGTGGCACGCGCTGCAGGCAATCAGCTGGTCCTGCTCACCATAGACGCCATCACACCGCTCCTGCATCAACTGCGCGTCGAGGCCTGGCGTGGATGGAAGGAGTCAGGCAAGGGGATCGAACCGATCATCGAGGCACACGCAGCGATCCTCGACCGAATCAATGAACGCGATCCGGACGCGGCAGCACAGGCAATGCAGGCCCACCTGCTCCAGGCAGGTGAAGGCCTCGCTCTGGGTCGGCGACGCAGGGACACACGTGCCACCGGGTGACCGCGCACGGTGCACTGCCTGAAGGCCGCCGACTGCTTGATCCTTCCAAGGGTGGTACCAGCCGCTCGATGGGCGGCCCCGGCACCACCCAAAGCACCATCGCCCAGAGCACCCGCAAGGGTGTACGGCCGTGGCAGCCGTTGCCCGGCTATTCGGGAAGCGCGAGGACGTCGACACGGTGTGCGCGCCTGGGGCGGTCGGCGGGAGCGGTGCGTGAAAACCGAGGTCGCCCAGTCGGCACTCGACCTTGCCTCCGTCCAGTAGGAGCTCGGCGTAGACACCGCCGCTCGGCATGGTCAGGTTGAGCGGGAACCCTCCCCGGTGACATGGTCATCCGTCTGTTCGGATCGCTGGAGGGCTGCCCGTGGTCGCGGGTGAGATGCCGAACACTCCAACGGCAGATGTCGTGGGACAGCTCCGCCGGCCGCCGGGGCGGGATCGCCGAGACGTCCACGTCGCCGTGCCGAGGGCGGCGCTCTCCTCCGCCCGCTGGAGCGACCACTTCATCTGCGGACCCGACACCCGTACCGGACCGCTTCGCAGCCGGTCCAGCTTCGAGACCCGCTCGCCGGGCGGCACGGTCAGCAGCGAGTCCGGCACCGCCCGCTGACCGACGCTCAGCAGCCTGTCAGCGCAGCGTGATCGCCCACGGCAAGGGCGGGAAGATCGCCTCGAATCGGCGCGACGAGCAGGAGATGTTCGTCCTGTGCCTGCGCATCCTGCAATCGGCCCTGGTGTACGTGAACCCTGATGCTCCAGGACATCCTCGGCGAGCCGGAGTGGGCCGGCCTGCTCACCTGTGCCGACCGGCGCGGCCTGACCCCGCTGTTCTGGTCGCACGTCCGGCCCTACGGCGACGTGAACCTGGACACGGACGCTCGCCTCAACCTCGCCGCGGCGGCTGTTCCGGGACCCCGGGCTGCAGACAGCGCCGCCTCCCCCGAGGACGCATGAACCTGCTCCGCCGCAGGCCCGTCGCCGGGCCACGCCGGCATCCTGCCTGGCGCGATACCGACACGTGGCTGCCCCAGGCCCACGCCTGAGTAATGGTCCTGGTCCCGCCTGCCTGGTGACAGCCTCCCGGCGAAGACCGTGACGGCCACCGCTCCGGTTGCCGAACTCGCCTACCGAGGGATCCGGCGTCCGGACCGGAGCGGACCTGCGGAGATGTGCCAGAGGGACGCTGTTCATCCGGTCGGGCCGATGCTGGCCGAAGTACGGCGTTCGTGGCCCTGCGACGGGACTCGCAGAGACTCGGACGGTTCCAGTCGTGTAGGGCGGCCAGTCCCGCGCTGTCATGTCCCATCCGGGGAGCGACGGCGTTGGAACCGGATGAGGACATGCCGTGGCCACGAGTTCGCAACGGGCCATTGACACACGCTTCGGTCACAGGCACTCTCAGTGCACGCTGTTGGTGAAACGATTGGCCAACCCGGTATCAACTACTTTGGGCAGGGGTTATGGCGCGCCGGATCGGGATCAAGGACGTGGCTGCGGCGGCGGGTGTGTCCGTCACGACCGTGTCGTACATCCTCAACCGGGTGGAGGGGAAGCGGGCCAGCGCGGAGACCCGACAGCGTGTCTGGCGGGCGGCCGAGCAACTCGGGTACCAGCCGAACAACCTGGCGCGGGGGCTTCGGACGCAGCGTTCGCAGACCATCGGGTTCATCAGCGACGAGATCGCCACGACACCGAACTCGGGCCGGATCATCCTCGGTGCGCAGGAGGCCGCGGCGGCCCAGGGCATGGTGTTGCTGTTGGTGAACACCGGAGGCGATGCGGAGCTGGAGCGCCGCAGCATCGAGATGCTGCTGCAGCGCCAGGTCGACGGCGTGCTGTACGCGGCGATGTACCACCGGGTCGTGGAGCTGCCGGAGAGCCTGCGCTTGACGCCGACCGTGTTGCTGGACGCCCGCTGCGAGGACCCCGCGGTCCCGTTCGTGGTCCCCGACGAGGTCGAGGGCGGTTACACGGCGGTGCGCGAGCTGATCGAGCACGGACACCGCAGGATCGGCATGACGGTGGGTGTCGCAGACATCCCCGCCCTGCACGGCCGTATCGAGGGCTACCGCAAGGCACTCAAAGAGGCGGGTATCGCCTACGACCCTGCCCTGGTGGCCGCGGAGAAGGCAGTGCGCATAGGCACGCCGGCCGGGGACGCGGATGCCGGTTACCGAGCGGCGCGGCGCCTGCTGACCCTGGACGAGCGGCCGACGGGGCTGTTCTGTTTCAACGACCGAATGGCGGCCGGCGCCTACCGGGCCGCTACCGGACTTGGCCTGTCCATCCCCGGCGATGTGTCGGTGGTGGGCTTCGACAATCAGGAGCTGGTCTCGGAGACGCTGTATCCGGCGCTGAGCACGGTCCAGCTCCCGCACTACGAGATGGGGGCGCGGGCCGTGGCACAGCTGCTCGCGCTCACCGGAACGCCGGACTCGCCACCGGGCCCGGTCACTCAGGAGATGCTGCATTGCCCGCTGGTGGCGCGGGCATCGGTCACTTCGCCGCCCCGGATCTGAACCCGGGACGGCGAAGCATTCGCACAAAGACAGGCGGCCGCTGCAATCGGTCGTCATCCCTGTCTGTACTTGGAACACAGTGAGGGTACACGTATGTCCTCTGGGGACTTCAACACTCAGTTCAGCCGCCGTTCTCTGCTCAGAGCGGGCGCCGCGAGTGTCGCGGTGGCTGGGGTGGGCTCGCTGGCGGCCGCATGCTCGTCCGGCTCCTCCTCCAGCTCGTCGGGCTCGAAGACGCTGAACGTCGCGGTCTTCACCGACCAGGCGTCGGCGGACACGATGCAGAAGTCGGCCGCGGCGTTCGAGGCGGCGCACAAGGGCGTGAAGGTGAAGTTCACCGGCACCACCGGCACCGACTGGAACGACTTCTTCAGCAAGCTGCTCACCCAGATCTCGGCGGGCAACGCCCCCGACATCGCCTGCGTGGCCACCGAGGGCCTGCAGCTGTTCGCGGCCAAGGGCCTGGCCGAGCAGCTGGACACCTACGTCAAGCGGGACGCCGCCGAGCTCAAGCCGTACTTCGCCGACGTCCACCCGGCGCTGGTCGAGGCGATGATGTACCAGGGGCACCTGTACGAGCTGCCGACCGACTTCAACGCTGGCAACATGTTCTACAACACCTCCCTGTTCAAGAGCGTCGGCGTGGAGCGTCCGGGCGACGACTGGACCCGGGACGACTTCTACGACATCGCCAAGAAGATCTCCGCCAAGGGCGGCAACACGGTCGGCTACAACTGGGTCGTGCGGCTGTGGGGCTCGTGGACGTCGTGGATGTACGCCAACGGCGGCAACCTGCTGACCGAGGGCAAGTGGGACGGCGGCGACTGGCTGTGGAACACCTTCTACCCGAACGACCCGGCCGCCTCGGGCCGCAAGGGCGGCTGGCGCTGGGGTGACCCGACCGCCAACTCGGCCCCGGTCGTCGAGTCTCTGGACTACCTGATCCAGCTCCAGAAGGAAGGCGTCTCACCGAAGCCGGACGTCGGCGGCGGCGGCACCCTGCAGGGCCTGTTCGCCAGCAACAAGATCGGCATGGCCATCGGCGGCGGCTTCTGGGCGGGCGGCCTGCACAACGCAGGCATGGCGGACGACGCCTTCGACGTGCAGTACTTCCCCAAGTGGCAGTCGCAGCGCCACCTGTTCGGCTCCGGCGGCTACGGCATCATGAAGTCGTCCAAGAACAAGGACCTCGCCTGGGAGTTCCTGAAGAGCCTGATCCAGCCGAAGAACATCGACCTGCTGATCCCGGGCAACGTCACCACCCCGGCCCGCACGTCGATGCTGACGGCCGCTCGGTACGCCACCACCGGCCCCAAGCACTGGAACGTCTTCTACGACACCCTCACCAAGTTCCCCGAGACCGCCCCGATCCCGGCCCCGCCGTACTACCAGGCGATGGCCATCGCGCTGAACAAGCGCACCACGCAGGCGATGTCCTCGGGCAAGGCGAAGGCGGCTCTCGACGGTCTGCAGAGCGACCTCGAAACCGCCGCGAAGACGGGATGATCCACTGATGTCCCACCCTGTCCGAAGCCGCAGCCGCGCGACCGCCCCGGCGGCCGCGCGGCCCGGCCGCCCCCCACAGCACCCAGACGACGACGCTGCCGTTGTGCGGCGCCGCGCCCAGGCCCGGCGCGCCCGCCGCGAGACCCTGTTCGGCCACGGGATGGTGTCGCTGTCCCTGATCGTGGTCGTCGTCTTCACCGTCGGCCCGATCCTCGCCTCGTTCGTCCTCGCGCTGTTCAAGTGGGACGCCATCTCCAGCCCCCAGTTCGTGGGCCTGGACAACTTCGACGCACTGCTCAGCGACACGTCGGTCACGCACTCCCTGCTGGTGACCTCCAGCCTCGCCGTGATGATCGTCTTCCTGCAGGTCGTCCTCGGCCTCGGGCTGGCGCTGCTGGTCGCCCAGCGGGCCTCGAAGATCGTGCAGAACCTGTTCCGGGCGGCCTTCTTTCTGCCGATGCTGGCCTCCGCGGCGTCGATCTCGATCGTGATGTCGTACGTCTTCAACGACCAGTTCGGCGTCGTCAACTACTACCTGGGCCTGCTGCGTCTGCCCGAGGTGTCCTGGCTGAGCTCCACCGGCGGCGCGACGGCCACCATCGTGATCGTCGCCGTGTGGCAGCAGTTGGGCTTCACCTTCATCCTGTTCGTCGCAGCCCTCGGCTCCGTGCCTCAGGACGTCCTGGAGGCCGCGCAGATCGACGGCGCCTCCCCGGCCCGGATGTTCTGGCGGATCAAGCTCCCGCTGATCAGCCCCACCGTGCTGTTCGCGTCCACCGTGGGCCTGATCAACACGATGCAGCTGTTCGACCAGCCCTATGTGATGACCAAGGGCGGACCGGGCGACTCGACGTACACCACCGTGCTGCTCGTCTACCAGACAGCCTTCCAGAACCTGCGGTTCGGCTACGCCTCGGCCATCTCCGTGCTGCTGTTCGCCGTCCTTCTCGTCATCACGGCCGTGCAGTTCACGGTGAGCCGGAAGTGGGTGTTCTACTCGTGAGTGCCATCCTCGACAAGCAGCCCGCACCGGCCGTTCCCGCGCCGCGCCGCCGCCGTCGTCTCAGCCTTGGACGGCTGCTGTCCCTCACCGTGCTGATCGTGGCGGCCGTGCTGGTCGTCGCCCCGCTCGTGTGGGCGCTGTCCACATCGCTGCGCACCCCGGCCACGAGCTTCGACCAGCCGCCGAAGTGGTTCCCCACGGATCCGATCTGGTCGAACTACAGGGCTGTCTTCGACCAGGTTCCGCTGACCACGTTCTTCCTCAACAGCACGATCGTCACCGGGCTCATCGTGGCCGGCCAGCTCATCACCTCGACGATGAGCGGCTACGCCTTCGCCATGGTCCGCTTCCGCGGCAACAAGGCCCTGTTCTGGGTCATCCTGGCCACCATGATGGTCCCGATCCAGACGACCATCATCCCGGTCTTCCTGATCATCAAGTACCTGGGTCTGACCGACACTCGCATGGCGTTGATCCTGCCCGCCGTGGGCGGCGCCTTCGGCACCTTCCTGATGCGGCAGTACTTCCTGCAGATGCCCCGCGAACTCGGCGAGGCGGCCCGCGTGGACGGGGCCTCGCACTTCCAGGTCTTCGCCCGTATCTACGCCCCCATGGCCCGCGCCCCCATGGCCACGCTGGCGGTGCTCACCTTCTCCGCCTACTGGAACGAGTTCTTCCGCCCGTTGATCTTCCTGCAGACCACGGACAAGTTCACCCTCCCGCTGGGGCTGGTGAGCCTGCAGGGCACCAACGGCACCGGCAGCGTCTCCATCGTCCTCGCAGGCGTGATCATCGCCCTCATCCCCAGCGTGCTGATCTTTCTCGCCGCCCAGCGGTACTTCGTCGAGGGGATCGTGGCCGGCTCCTTCCGCTGAGCCGCCCTCCCCCACTCCCCCAGGCTCTCCGCACCAACCGAAAGGCAGGCGTGTGTCCACCGCGCCCTTTGACGCCCACCGCCCCGTCGCGCACCTGCGCCCCCCGGCCAACTGGATCAACGACCCCAACGGGCTGGTCTTCCACGACGGCACGTACCACGTCTGCTACCAGTACAACCCGTTCGGCACCCGCCACGCGAACATGCACTGGGGCCACTTCCGCAGCACCGACCTGATCAGCTGGGAACCCCTGCCGATCGCCCTGACGCCCACGCCCGGGGGCCCGGACGCCGACGGCTGCTTCTCCGGCAACGCCATCTCCGACGGCGACCGCATCGTCGCGTTCTACTCCGCCTACCGACGCGACCGCTGGGACCAGCCGGTCACCACCGCCACCTCCCTCGACAACGGCCGCACCTTCGCCCCCCGCGGGGACCTGCTCATCCCCACCCCGCCCGAGGGCACGACCATGTACCGCGACCCGTACGTCTGGAAGGTCGAGGAGGGCTGGCGGATGCTGGTCGGCGCCTCCCTCGACGACGGCCGCGCCGCGGTCCTCCTCTACGACTCGCCCGATCTGGAAACCTGGACCTACCGAGGCCCCTTCCACACCGGCGCCAGCGAGCCGTTCGGGCCGCCCAGTGCGGGCCTGCTCACCGGCGAGGGCTGGGAGTGTCCCCAGTACCTCCCCGCTGCCGACGGCTCCGGGCGCGGGGCGCTCATCGTCGCCGCCTGGGACGACCATGACGGCCCACGCGCCGTCCTGGCCCTGGCCGGCGAGGAACGAGACAACGTTTTCGACGCCGGCCCGCCCCAACTCCTCGACCACGGCCCGGACCTCTACGCCCCTGCCCTGCTGCCCGCCCCCGGCGGGCGCTGGCTGCTGTGGGGCTGGTCCTGGGAGGCACGTGAGGAGGAGTGGTCGGACGCCGACGGCTGGTCCGGCATACTCACCCTGCCCCGCGAGATCACGCTGACCGCAGACGGGCGGACGCATCAGCGGCCCGCCGAGGAACTCCTCGCGCTGCGCGGGGAGCGGATCCTGCGCTCCGCGGGACTCGCCTCCACCGCCGAACCGGTGGACCTGGGCACGGTGGGCCGCAGCTTCGACCTCACAGCCCGGCTGGACGTCACCGGCACAGCCGACCTGCGCCTGGTCACCGCCCCCGACCACTCCGAGTACCTCGACATCCGCCTCGACGCCGATGCCGGGGAGCTGACCGTCGACCGCGACCACGCTTCCCTTGACCCGCGCGCCCGCGGCGGCACCTACACGATCCCCTGCCCCGGCAGCGGGTCGGTGGACCTGCGTATCGTCGTCGACCACTCCGTAGCTGAGATCTTCCTGTCCACCGGCGAGACCCTCACCATCCGCTTCTACCCGGTCGGCGAACAGGGCTGCCACCCCAGACTCGACCGCCCGTGGCGCCTGGAGGCACGCGCCACCACAGGCGCGACTCTCGGCTACACCGTCGACGCATGGGAGCTCCAGCCGCTCCAGATCAAGGAGCCCGCACCCTCCGCTCCGGGCCGGAAGGGAGGCGCCTCATGACGACGGTCGTCACCGGCGAGACCCTGGTCGACCTCGGCTGGCCCTCCGGCAGCACCCGCATCACCCCGCACCCCGGCGGCAGCCCCGCCAACGTCGCCGTCGGCCTGCACCGCCTCGGCCAGCCGGCCCCCCTCATGACCTGCTGGGGCGACGACCCGCCGGGCGACCTGGTCCGCGCGCACCTGGACTCCACCGGCGTCGACGTGCACCGCCGGCCCAGCGCCTTGGGCCGCACCACCATCGCCCTCGCCTCCCTCGACGAAGCCACCGGCAGCGCCCACTACGACTTCCTCGCCACCTGGGAACCCGTCGACATCCCCTCCCGCCCCAGACCACCCTGCTCCACACCGGCTCACTCGCCGCCGTCGTCGAGACCTGCCACACACACCGCAGCCACACGGGACGCGTCGTTTCCGTCGACCTCAACGTCCGCCCCGCCGTCCTGCCCGACCGCGACGCCTACCGCACCCGGGCCGAACGGCTGGTCGCCGCCGCCGACCTCGTCAAGGCCAGCGACGAGGACCTGGCCTGGCTCCACCCCGACCTCACCCCCGAAGCCGCGGCACAGGCCCTGCTCGACCTCGGCCCCCGCCTGGCCGTCATCACCCGCGACGCCCGGGGGACAACCGCCCTCA
Organism: Streptomyces sp. NPDC058741; assembly: GCF_042746715.1. Lineage (NCBI taxonomy): Bacteria > Bacillati > Actinomycetota > Actinomycetes > Kitasatosporales > Streptomycetaceae > Streptomyces > Streptomyces sp. NPDC058741. The sequence goes on from NZ_JBHYQH010000033.1 coordinate 43,137, forward strand.
CCACCGAGCACCAGATCATGGTCCCCGCACCGCCGACGCACGTCGTCGACACCATCGGCGCCGGAGACGCCCTCCACGCCTGTCTCCTCGACACCCTCCTCCAGCCTGACGGCACGGTCCACATCCCGGCCACACCTGCCGAACTGGAAACCGTCCTGCGCCGCTGCGTCACCGCGGGCGCCCTCACCTGCACCCGCGCGGGCGCGCAACCTCCCACGGGAGAGGAGATCACTGGGACGCTGGCAGCCGAGAACTCCCCCATCTACGACTGTTTCTCGTCAACTCGCCCGAAAGGCCGGCGACCGCATATCTCGCACAACAGGATGCCCGAGCGAGACGATGTGACTCTTCTTCACTTGTGCGTCTGGGCAGAGGTGACGCCGCAACAGGGAATTCCCACGCTCTTCATGTCCCTCACCCCCTGCCGTCACGTGAGTCGGGTTCGGCGTCCGGAAGACCGGTGAGCGCGGCCACCTCACCGTGGCACAGCATCACGACGGCGTTGCAACTGCACTTGCAGTACTCGACCTCACCGTTCGACGTCGAGTGGGCGGACAACAGGCGCCAGGTCGGCGTGCTGGTGGTGGACGTGCAGCCCCAGGCCAGCAGCGGGCACCTCTCCGCAGTCGTCGGGAGCGTCGTGTCACCGGTCCCTGTGCCCGATCGGAGAGGAGGTTCCGATTCCTCAGCGGAGACCGGGCCTCTAGCCAGGTCTGCCTGCCTCGCCAGAGTCTCTGGGTGCTCCTCGCCGAGAATCCGGGCACGATCGCCCCTTTGGCCTCAGCCAGGCCTCGGGGCACGCCAGCGCCATCTAGAAGGTGTCGTCCTCCTCGTCGAGTTCCGCCAGCACTCTGCGCTCGATGGCCTCCACCTCATACCGTGCGTCGGGGTCGCCGCCGCGGGCGCGGACCGCGCCGCGGACCAGGGCGAGGTAGAAGAGCGCCGGCGCGCAGGGGGTCCATGATTCCTCAGGCTCGTCGAGGATGAACCTGAGGACCGACTCGGGGCCTGCGTCGACGAAGGCGTGGCCGTCGTGCTCCCACTTGTCGGCCACCCCGTGGCTCCAGCGCACCCGCATGTCCTCTTCGGACAGATCGGTGAGGACCGCGCGGAAGAAGCCGGCCCACTGGTTGTTGCACACGTCGAAGCCGAAGCCCAGGAGTTCGAGGTCGACCTCGTCCGATTCCAGTACGGCCAGTTCCTCGCGCAGCGCCCGGCGAGCGGCGGCGTGCAGGCTGACCCGCCCGCCGGGAGAGAGGTCGTGGTTACGGGCGAGTCCCTCGTTGGCGGAAGAGTTCCACTTGGACGTGTTGGGACCAGCCACCCGTGAGCTGCGGCGGGAGAACAGCATCTTGCCGTCCTTGCCAGTCTCGACAGCGACGTTGACCCCGAAACTGCAGAACATGAACGGCGGCACCTCCAAGAGGTCCTTGCCCTCCAGGTACTGCTGACGCAAAGTCAGGCCATTTCTCTGCTCGCGGCCCAGGTTGATCGACGTGGCGAGGAAGTCGTAGTAGTCGGCGTCGCACAGGGTGAGGGTGGCGACCGGGACCTCGGCTGTGTGGGTGCGGGAGACGACGAGGCGCCGCACCGCGAAGCGCGGGTTGTTCCAGCGGTACGGCTCGCCAGCCGCCTCCTTGCGGGCCTCCTCCGCCTCGATCTCGCGCCGCCACCCGGCCACCTCGTCAGGCAGTTCCACACGCTCGGGCACGTACTTCACCCGCACGTTCTCCTCTGCGATCGGACTGGTCCCGTCTCCTTCGAAGACATGGCAGTCGGTCTGGCGCCCTGCCACGGTGAACCTGTCCATGAGGGTCATCAACTTGCCCTTCTCGAGACCTTGTTCAGCAGTTCCGTGACATGTGTCATGCGGGTCGATCAGTATAGGTGCGGGAGGGACTACGGGGTTGTCTGTCGATGTCGAGATCAGACGGGACGGGTCGACCGGTCTGGTCGGCTCGGTTGCGATCGCCGAGTACGGCGAGCGTGGCGGACTGCGCGATCGCAGGCACGTCCTGCGGGCCCGCAGCCGCTTCGTGGAACTGTGCTACCGGCTCGGTTTCGACCGCGCCGAGAACCTGGAGGGCGACGGCACGCTGGAGCGCGTGGACGAGGGCCTCAGGCGATTCGTCGCCGCCGACGCGGCCCGGAAGATCCTCTACTGGACCGGCCACGGGCACGCCACTGAGGAGGACGCCTACGTCCTCGCCTGCCACGGCAGCTACGAGCCCGGCCAGCCGCACCCCGTCGCCACGCGGGCCATGCCCTTCACCCGGCTCTTGGAGCGCCTGGCCCAGGTGCACGGCTCCGAGCTGCTGGTGATCGTCGACGCGTGCGAATCGCAGCAGACCCTCGACGGAACCCGTTGGCTGCACGCCGCCCTGCGGCGCCACCGGGAGACGTCCCGAGAAACCGGACACGCCCACGACGGGTTCGTGGTCCTCGCCACCGCGGGCGCCGACCGCCCGGTGGAGGAGAGCCTGTGGGTGGACTGGCTCCAGGACACCCTCGCCGACCGGAGTCTCGAACTGGAGGGCACCGTCCGCCCGTTCGAGCCGACAGCCCCGTTCCTCTTGGTGCCGGACCTGCTGGAGGCCATGGACCGCCGAGCCGTCGACGCTGGTTACGAGGACGCCGCGTTGCGGCCCGCGTACGTCGAGGTCCACTCCCTGAGCCGCAGGTTCCTGCACAATCCGTACTACGACTCCTCCGATGCCGTCTACCGTTCCGCGGATCTGCCGCCCGACCAGGAACCCTGGCTCGCGCCCGAGCAGTTCGGGCCGGTCAACGACGGTCTGCTCCCGAGCCACTTCTCCGGCCGGGTGCGTCCGCTCAGCCGGCTGGTGACCTGGACCGCCTCCCAGAGCCGGGGCATGCTGGTGGTCACCGGTCCGGCCGGGACCGGCAAGACGGCGCTCCTCGCGCGGCTGGCACTGCTGTCGGTGCGCCGCCACGTGCAGGATCTGGACCCGGCGCCGCCCCCGCAGACCGTGCCCCGGCCCGGCTCGATCCACGGGGCGGTCTCCTGCCACGGGATGTCCCTGCACTCCCTGGCTCACTCCCTGCTCCGGGCCCTCGCCCCGCTGGGTGCCGAGGTGCCGCACAACGCGGGGATCACCGCGCGGGAGGCGGTGGAGCGGATCGGCGCGCTGGTTCCGCGCGTCGGCGGCGTCACGTTGCTCGTGGACGGCCTGGACGAGGCCATGCCCGGGCAGGCCCACGAGATCGCCCGGAGGCTGCTGAACCCCCTCTCCCGGTGCCCCGGCGTGAAGCTGGTCGTCGGTACCCGCGCCCACCCTCGCCGGGCGGTCGACGGCGGGGCACGCGAGTCGCTGATCGACGCCCTGGATGGCTCTTCCCCCGTCCTGGACCTCGACCGCGACCGGGACACCGAGCGGGACGTTGCCGCGCTGGTGGCCATCGTCCTTGCCGAGACCCCCGGCTCCCCCTACGCGGGACCGGAGAATGCGGCACTGCGGTGGGAGGCGGCCGCCCTGGTGGCCCGGCGCTGCGGCCGCAGGTTCCTCGTCGCCCGCTTGGCGGCCCGCGCACTCGCCCGGCAGTCCGCCCCGCTCTCCGCCGACGCGCTCGACCTCTTCGTCCGGCGCGGGGGCGGCGAACTGCGCGCGCGCATGGCCGACGAGCTGAACGTGCTCGACCCCGGGGACCGGGACCGGTGTGCCGAGCTGCTGTTGCCGCTTGCCGTGGTCCAGGGCCCCGGCCTGGCGGATCGGGACCTCTGGCTCACCCTGGCCAACAAGCTGCGCCGCAGGCGCACACCGGAGATCACGCGCGGGATGCTCGACGCCATGCTTCACCGGCTCAAGGGCGTCCTGATCACCACGGAACGCAGGCTGGGCCTGCCCCCGCTCCACCGTCTCGACCACGCGAGTTACGGCACGGCCCTGCTGGAGCGGGCCCGGTTGACCGAGGGGGCCGCGCACCGCCGTGTCTTCGATGCCCTGCACCGTCCCGCGGGCGACTGGAAACGGGCGCACAACTACACCCTGGCCTATCTCGGCGCGCACGCCGCCCAGGTACCGGTGGGTCCGGACGATCCGCCGGACGAGCAGCACCCTCTGGAGCAGTTGTTCCTGGACCCCGAGTTCCTGGTGTGGACGGATCCGGACGTGATGCTGCCACTGACCGGGCAGTCGGCCGGCACCTGCGAGGGAGCCGACCTCTACCGGCGGGTCGGCGCCACGTTTCGGGACGACCAGTCGCCAGCGCGGCGCAGAGCGGTGCTCGCCGCCGAGGCGTTCATCGGCCATCCCGACCTCCACGAGGCGCTCGACCGGCTGCCGGGGTTCGCGGAGCGCGGATGGCGGGAGGTGTGGACAGACTCGACCCCGCGGCCGGCCGAGCTGACGATGCCCGCCCCGCTCGGCGGTGTCCTGGCCCTGGACTGGAGCCGGGCGCGACCGCTCTCCCTCGCCGGCCGCGGGGAAATCGTCGGACGACGGGCCGAAACCGGTGCCTACGTCCACACCCGGCGGGCCCCCCAGGCCCGGGCCCGGGACGCCATGTTCACTGCGGTCCGCGAGGTGTCCTTGCGAGGCCGGCGCATCACCGCCTCGCACGATGGCCGGTCGCTGCACCTGTGGTGGGGCGACGAGCGCCTACCACACCGGACCTACGGCTGGGACGGCAACATCAGCGCCCTGGACGCCGCCCGCTGCGGCGACGGCGTCCAGATCGTGGCGGCGGACGGGCACCGGGTGTGGGCATGGCGCTTGGCCGTGGCGTCGGGTGGCGCGCCCGGTGATCGAGACGTGCGCCACGACGTCCTGCCCGTGCCGGCCGACCGGGTGGCCCTGCTGGCGTTACGGGACCGTTGCTTCCTGCTCACCGCCGCCGGTTCGCTCGCCCTGCACGAACTGCACGGCAAGCTCTACGGTGACCGGCCCCTGGTGCGCGGCAGCCGGGAGTTCCACAGCGCACCGGGCGTGCGCTACCACGCCGCCGCGGCCCTCGCCGAGGACGCCGACCACGGATTCGTGGCGGTGGCCGAGGCGGGCGCCGACCGAGACACCGTCACGGTATGGCGCGTGTCCGCGCCGGGGCACGGGGACCCGGACATCGTCCGCGTGGCGCGGTTCGACTCCCCTGCGCGGCAGATCGCCCTCGGCAGGCGGGGTGCCGCGCCGCTGCTCGCGCTGCACGAGGGCGGGCGAGTCCGGGTGCGCAGCCTCACCGACGACACGGTCGACGCGGTGCTGCGGCTGACCGCGCCGCGAAGCGGCCTAGCGTTCGACCCAACCGGCACCGGGCGGCTGGCTGTCGGGGACGGCGAGGAAGTCCGGGTGGTCGACATCGCGGCCTTCAGCGGCGCCGGTTCGGCCCCACGGCCGGTGAGCGGCGAGGCCTGGCCGCGGATCGCCGTGGCGACGGCGTCCTCGGGGTCGGTGTTGCTGGCGCGGGCGACCAGCGAGCGGGTGCTGCTCGGTGTGCACACTCCTTTGCGCGGTCAGGCGGGTCCGGGGGTCGCGTTCTCCCGGGGGAAACGGGTCACGGCGGTTTCCTCGCTGTGGCACGACGGTGCGTGGCTCGTGGCTGCTGCGGCCGGGCGCCGTGTCCGGGTGTGGCGGCTGGCCGAGGACCTCACGGAGTGGACCGAGGACGACCCGGTCGAACTGAGCGGCGACGTAAACGATGTGGTCCCCGGGCTCGCACTCGTACCGGCCCCCGAGGGCGGGTGCCTGCTGTTCGTCCCGGACGGGCTGCGGGTGGTCCCATACGGCCGAGAGGGCAACACGTGGACCGCACAGCCCGCAATCGAAGCTGCGCAGGTGAAGGTGTGCGACATGGCCGCGCACACGGCGGACGGACAGACCTGGGTCGTGGCGGACTGCGGCGACGCGCTGACACTGTGGCAGAGCACCGCGAGCGGCTTCCGTTGCGTGGGACAGCGGGCCGCTGCCCCCGACCAGCGCGTGGGCGTCGTCCTGACCACTCGCCTCGACGGCGGAGCACGGGTGCCCCTGGTGGCCTGGACCGAGGCGGGCACCGTGCGGCTGGCCGAGTACGACGACGTCGAATGGTCGGTCGGCCGGTTCTCCGCCCCGCACGGCCCGCCCACCGCGCTGGCCTTCGCGGGTACGGCCCGACAGCCGCTGCTGCTGGCGTTCGGCGGGGCCGGGACCGTCACCGTGCGGGACGGGGTCGGGGACGCCCCGCTCGACGAGCTGGCGATCCCGTACCGCGGCATGGAGGTACAGGCAGCGAACGCCGTGCACAGCCCGCGCCACGGACTGACGCTGTTCGTCCAGGGCCGCGACCGCTGCGACCAGGTGAGGATTCCCCAGGACCGCATGGCGGCCGCACTGCGGCGCAGGTGAACCCCGAACTGGGGCGACGGCAGGCGGGCGAGACCCCCCTGAGCAGAAGAGAGCGGAGAACCCTCACATGATCCACGACCTGGTCGTCTTCGTACCGGGCATCCTCGGCACACGTCTGACGCGCGACGGCAAGGACGTGTGGAACCAGTCGAAGCAGGCGCTGCTCGGCCTTCGGAGACCCGGGAGGGCGGTGGAAGGTCTGTTGCTGCCGCCGGGCATCGGCGATGAGGCGCCCGAAGGCCCGTGGACCCTGGAATCCGACCGGCTGCTGAAGAGCCCCGAGGCGCTGCCCGGCCTCGTGTCCAACATGGGGTACCCCGAGGTCCGGGCCGCCCTCGGCTGGAGCGACGCCGGCCGGGACGGGCAGGAGCCGCATCCGAAGCAGTACCTGGTGTTCCCCTACGATTGGCGCCTGTCGAACCGGCTCACCGCGCGGCGGCTGCGGGACCGGGTCGACACGGCCCTGGCCGAATGGCGGGAACTCGCGCCCAGCGTCTACCCGGCGGCACATGACGACCCGCCGAAGCTGATCCTCATGTGCCACTCCATGGGGGGCCTGGTCGCCCGCTACTACCTGGAGTGCCTTGGTGGACGCGGGCACACCCGCGCCCTGGTGACCCTGGGCACGCCGTTCCGGGGAGCCGCCAAGGCGGTCCGGGTTCTCACCGGCCACGCCCTGGAGCCGCAGAATACGGTCACCCGAGCGTTCGAGCGCGTCCTGTCGGTCAACGAGAGACTGGCCCACCTTGCGCGGTCCTTCCCGTCGGTCGCCCAACTGCTGCCCCGGTACGAGGCCGTGCTCAGCGAGGACGACGACAAGCGGCGCCTGCTGACCCGGGTACCCGTGCCGGACCTGCCCACCGAGCTGGTGGAGGAGGCGTTCGCGTTCCACCGGGACATCGACGAGGCGTGGGAACGCCATCAAGCCGGACTGTCCGCACCGCCGTACCGGGTGCACTGCTTCGCCGGGAGAGCGCACCCCACCGTGCACGGCGTCGTGGTCGGTGCCGACGGGACGCTGGAGTTCGTGACACGGCTGGACAACGACGGGGACTGGAGCGGCGACGGCACGGTGCCTGGTGGATCGGCCATGGCCTCCTGGGCACTGGAGCGGGAGGACGACGCTCTGTGGAGCGCCGAACGGCACTCCGGCATGGCCGGTGCCGAGTCCCTGCGGCATCAGCTCGGCGCGATCCGGCGCAGCAGGCCCGCCCGCCAGATGCTCGACGGGGACACTGCCTTCGGCGTCGAGGTGCCCGAACTGGCCTCGGCGGGCGTGCCGTTCATCGTCCGGGCGACCGGCCCGACGGTCACAGAACGGACGCTGCGGGCCCGCCTCGCCCCTCCCTCCGGGCCGCTCGCCGACGCCAAGCCGGTGACCCTGCTTCCGGACGGCACGGGCGGGGTGGCCGCCGAACTGACGGCCTCCGAGGGGACCTGGGTCCTGCGGGTCGAGGCCGACCGTCCGTACGTGGTGTGCCACGAAGTCGTCACCGTCGGCGAGCTGTGAACCTCTGACCAAGCTCGAAGGGGTCCGATACATGGGGACCGCCGTCGGCATCCCCTCTGGAATCCCTTTCAACCTCCAGGAACTTCGGAGAACTTCGGATCCTGCGTACTGGTGACAGCAAGCCTGCGGAATGAGCACTTGCGACAAGTCGAATGCCTCATCGGTGACAACCAGGCTGCTGCAACCGGTCCTGTCCGCCACCTCACACAGCTTCGCTGGTGACGACTTCTGAGCTTCGGCCCTCGTGTCGGCAGGGCCGTGCTTTCGCGCGGACACAAGGGGGAGAGGAGACGCGATCACGACGAGCACGACCAACATCCTGCGCGTGGCGTGGCTGCCCGATGACGACCCGCAGCGCGACTGGGAGATCGCGGCCGGCCTGGCTGGTGACCGGGTCCGGCAGGAATGCCGTCAGCAGGGCGCCACCGGAGTGCTTGTGCTCAACGGTTTCGGTGTCGAGCAGCAGGTCCCCTCCCTGCGGCGCTTCGCCGCTGAGCACGCTGTCACGACACCGCGTGCCTCCCGGGGCCGTATAGCCCGTGGTGTCGGACCCGTTCTCGCCTACGTCCCTGATGAGAAGACCCTCGACTTCGCCACGAGCCTTGCCCGTGCGTCATCGATCGCCGCGGTCGAGAGCATCAACGGCTTGTCCCTCCAGGGCTGGGCGCGACAGCTTGGCGCTGTCGACCAGCCGGGTCTGATCCAGTTGCTCCGGTGCGTAGAGGCCGTAGCCCCTCACAGGGTCGACGCGAGCAGGCCGAGCTCGTCGTGAAGACGCAGCGTCTCCGGCGACAGCCGGGACACCTTTGCCAACGTCCCTGTGGTCGGCAACTCCATGCTCGTTCCTCCTCATGCCAGCCACGTCGCCTGGCCCCACTGATGCTGTGGGCTCCCCCAAGCTGAAGGTCGACCAAGGTCTCCATTCGGTCCGTCTGGATGATCTCGTACTCGTGCGTGAGACGACGCAGCGGCGGCAGGCCCAGAGAGGAACGTGATCGTCCGGGATGGGAGGCCGACCCGGAGGAGACCTTTGGTGAAAGGTCGGGGATCGTGCGGGGCAGGTGTTCTGGTCACTGAGGATGGAGAGATCCCCCTCGCTCACACCAGATGGTCGTCCGGTCACGGCCGCCGCTCGCTGCTGCCTCGCACGAGGTGAGAGGCCGGCGGAGCCGCTCTTCGCGCCTAAGGATCGGGCGCATCCTCGGCCCTTGGGGGCCTGCGGTGCCCCCGATGGGGGCCGCGGCCCGTCGAGCGACTGCGGGCCAGGTCAAGGCACACATAGGCGTGGTCGAGGTCAGCGAGGGCTGAGGGAAGCATACGTGGCGGGTCAATCGTCGCCTGCAGGCGCATCGTGGCGTGCTTTCGTCGGCTGAGGACGGGGGAGGGCGCCAGCGTTTTCGTCGACGGGTTGTAAGTCGGCACTGCTGTGACGCCTCGCAGGCTTGTGTTGAGGCGCGGCCCGCGCGACTGCGCGCAGGAGCACGGTGTGTGGGTGGCTGGCCCCGCAGCTAACAGCCTGTGTTGCTGTAAGAGAGGGCGCACAGAGCAAAGACGCCCTGACCTGCGGAAACCTCCTTCCCCATACGGTTCTGCCGATCTGGCAGCCAGTTCTGAGCATCGTGCACCCGGTTCTCAGGAGCAGGGCAGGCAGTTCCGACAGCCGTTGTACCCATGTCTCATGAACCGTGACAACGGCTGCAGGATCTGACCAGATTGACTTCACGTACATGAGCGGGCGTTGTTTCTCGGGGGGTTGCATCCCGTGTGGATCAACGCCTGGTAGACCGACACGCCCTGAAAGCGGACTTGATGAACTTCGCGCTCATGTACGTTAAGTTCATCTGGTCGGCCCTGAGGGTCGCCACTCATCGACGTTGAGGCAATGTCCGAGCCTGGAGGGTCTGTTGGGAGCGGTACGCAGACTGGTTGATGCCGATACCGGCGAGGCCATCCCCTATGCCCCCTACGCCTTCTCGGGCGAGCACATTCAGGTGGACAAGGCCCGGGTCGAGGCGATCACCGAGAGCAAGGAATTCACCCCGAGCCAGAAGTACATGGTGCTGTGGTGGATCGGAGTCTCGCCCCAGGGCATGGCGCCGCTGAGGGCGACCGGCGCGGACATCGCCAAGAAGGTCGGGATGACCTCCGATGCGGTCGGCAAGATCAACCGGAAGCTGCTCAAGCTGCGCATCCTCATCGAGCGCGGGCGCATCGGCAATTACAGGCTCTACCGAATCAGCCCGTACATTGCCTTCCACGGGACCGGCATCGAGCAACGGGAAGCGATCAAGACATGCAACCCGCCGGACATCCCCGGCTTCGACAACACGACCCCTTCGCTGTGGGAGGTCCAGTGAATAACGACGACAAGCACAAGCTCCTGGACGTCCTCCACCGCACGGCCGGCATGACCGCAAACCAGCGCCTGGTCGTCATGCTCTACGCGATGCACCCCACCGACCGCGGCGGTGCCGTCGTGGAGACCGGCGCCAAACTCGCTGAACTCGTCGGCATGTCCCCGACCGTCTTCTCCCGCACCCGACGCCAGGTCGTTGAGGCCGGCTGGCTTGAGGAGTCCGAGCGGCTCGCGCACATCAGTTACTACCGGCTCAGCGCAAAGAGCACCGGTGAGGACGTTGTCGTCCCTCTTCGCCGCGCCACCTGAACGGTTCAGCACGCAGAACACATGTACGTGAGGTCAATGAGCACCCATCTCAGGATCGGTGCTCATTGACCTCACGTACATGAGGGCCATGGGCCTCCCCCTGGATAAGGAAGAGGAGCTGTCCGGACAATCATATGAATGCCCCACCCCATGCCCGGATCGTTGTCGTAGGCATGGGGCAGGGCGATCCGACGGTGTCGAGTGGGAACGGCTGCAGCCGTTTGGTAGGCAACGGACGTTGTGACCGGTGGCGGGACCATCAGCAGGTGATCGACGGGAGCCGCACCGGGGCACCGGCGCTGGGGTGTCCAGCGGAGCGGCGGCGGCAAGACCCCTCACTCATCCACCACGTCGCAGACGCCGTACAGAGCCCGCATAACCTGTTCATCGCGCCGTACTGGCTGCGGATCGAGCAGCATGCCAGCGCCGGCCGGGCCCTGCGTCTGCGGCAACTGGCCGAGGACGGTGCCGAGCGCCTGTTGAGCGAGCTCAGCCCGCACTACATCACATGGACATCACCGGTGCTGCACGTAACGACGGCCTCCGGCCGCGACGGCGACATTCACCTTGCGGGACGTGGGCTGCTCCTCATCCCGACGGTGTTCGGTGCTCATTACCTCGCTTACGACCCCCCGGGCGACGGCCAGCCCTGGATCACCTTTCCGGTCAGAAGGGGCGCGTACACCACCGCAGCCCCAGCCGTCTTCACCGCCGGTGCCCTAGACGGAGGAGGGCGGGGAGGGAACACTCTCATGGAGACCGGGGAGAACCGGGTGAGAATCTGCCGGAAGGCTGCAGTGAAGATCACTATCGAGGGCGCGAACGAGGAGTTCGCCGAGAAGCTCGTCGCGCTCGCCGCCCAGCACCACGCAGAGTTGTCCATCAGCACCGTCCGGCCGGGGTGGACCGTCGACCGCGCCGAGCGCTACCTGCGCGACCTGACCGCCGGCTCGCGACGGATGGCCGAGATGGTCATCCTCGACAGCGACGGCTACATCGACGCCAACGACCTCCGACGCGAGATCGGCAGGCTCAACGGCCCCTCCAACGGCTTGACCCGGGCCGTCCCGCGCGGGGTCCGCAAGGGGTGGTGGCCGGAGGGAACCCTGGCACCCATCACCCCCGTCTCCGACCCCGACAACCCGAGTTGGCACCAGAACATCGCGTACCGGATGGACAAGGAGATCCTCCCCGTCTTCCGCGAGGCACTCACCCGCATGGTGAGAGGCAAGGGAGGCGCCGAACGGGAAGCCCAACCCGCGGGCGCCGGCGTCTGGGAGGGCGATGCCCCCAGCGCACTCGTGCCGACGCCAGGGTGGGACTCCACCGACGACGTGCCGCGCGTGCTGCTCGGCAACGAAGACGAGGAGCAGTGACAGGTAGGGGTTGCGGGGCTAACCCCGCGCTCCGTCATAGTCGGCGCGGCTCGCCCAACCGGCGGGCCCAACCGGCTTGATGGGGTCACCTGTGTTCCCCGCCCGCAGGGCCGCCTGCTCCGTTCGCATCCCGGAGTGAGCCCTCATGGTGCTGTCGCTACTCATCGCTTCCCTGCCCGAGATGCTCGGCGCCCTCGGAGCCGCCGCTGTGATCACACTCGCTACTGCATCACGGCGCAGCCTGTCATCCCGCCGATCGACCCCACACCCAGCCCCGCCGGGCAACACCACAGTCGTCCCGCATGAGGGGGCGATGCGGTGCGGGGACTCCCCGCGCTGCGAGCTGGACACCCGCGTCGAACATGAACACGGCAGGTAGCCCTTCTCGGACCGATGACGGTCAGCCGGTCCACCCCCTCTCTCGTACTCGGACGGTGTGCACAGGACGCGACCGCGCGGCCGACCTGAGTCCCGGAGTCTGCGACTCCGGGACTCAGGTCTTTCCGATCGTGGTCAGACAGCTGCGATCTGGCGACGGGCAGTCCGTACCCAGCTCGATGCGCGCTCGACGGCGGCGAACAGGGTTGGTTCCCATCCGGCGACGGCGAGCCCGGCATTGTCGGCAGGGGCCTGCGCCAGCGAGGACGGAGAGCTGCATCGCGTACTCGATGCCACCCACGTCGCGCACCGTCATGCGGACTGCGACACGGGCCTCCAAGCCGGCGGTACGGCCTGACTCACCGGAGAGGCGAGCGGCGGCCAGTTCTTCTCAGCAGCGGGCGATGTCCTCCATCAAGGCCGCGGTCGTTCGGCGTTGAGTCGCATCGACGCCGGAAAGGCCTGGCTGACGGAGATCCTGCACCCGGGGCCTGCCCCTTTCCACGCGCCGGCCGGCCTGCGGGGGCGCTGTTGTGGGGCGCGGCGAGTCACCGCGGTGCCAACGTCTGCCGCTGGACCGCTGGACGTCCGCGCTGAGTTCCAAGCTGAGCTGGAGGCATGGGAGCAGCACGTGCCGCCGAGAACAGCCCCCAGGACGTGGCCACCGAACTCGACGCTGATCCGGCGACGTTGCAACACGTCGTCGGTGAGGCCGTTGCCCCTGCCGCGCTGACGGCGCCAGCCGCTACGGACGAGGATGCTGCTGCCTCTGACGAGCCAACGGAAGCGGTGGCTCCCCCGGTCTGCCTCACAGCAGATGACCGACAGCAACGCCACACTCCAGCAGGCCCACCCACACTCCACCGCACTCCAGGACCTCCGAGTGGAAGAAGAAGGAGACGGCGCGTGGTGCGTCCGGCCACCTGTTCCACGTTATGAAGATGAATGAGGGGTGAGCGCTTCGACCGGCTGAGGGCGACCACCGCGACGTCGAGTGCTTCCGCAAGACCTCGACCGCTAGGTGTGACAAGGTCGCTGGACGGGCACAGGCGGCGGACCGCCTATGGCGACGCAGTGAGAGGAACGGATCGGACCCCCCGGCCGCCGACGCTCTGCGGGCCATTCACGGAAGTCGTTCGAACGCCTAGGCCCGCCCGGCGGGGGCCGCCGCTGGAGTCGCGGGGTGCCGCCCACCTCACGGTTGGCACCCGGGATTGCGCCCCGGCTGGGAGGCACTGTCTCGGCCCTGCCTGCCGCTACAGCCGCGTCCCATCTGACTGTGCGAACCAGCAGGGCGTGTTCTCACGGCCATCGCCTGCCATTACGGCGTAATAGCAGACCCCGCCCGCCGTCGGGTCCACCCGCGCCCGGAAGGCGGAGCTATTACGGCGTAATAGCTCCCACGCAGGCCCGAAGTCCTCCTGACGAAGCAACAGGTAGGCAAGGTAACGTGTCAAGGGCAGCAAAAGATCATGAGCGTTAGTATGGTGTCCTTCATGACTTCGCCAGCCACCTCCAGCGACCGCGAGAAGGTCGTGTCCAAACTGCCGGGATGGCTCCGGCAGAACCTCAAGATCAGAGCCGCGCAGCACGGCATCGAGATCCAGGCCGCTGTTGAACAAGGCATCACCGACTGGTGCAACCTGGCCTCCTCCCCCGCCCAGGTCGACACCGCCGGCGCGAGTTCCTTCTCCACCTTCCTCCCCCACGGCCACTGGGAAGAGTTCACACGCACTGCATCCGACCGTCGCGTCTCCCTCGTCCAAGGCCTGGCCCAGTCCGTCCAACTGTGGCTCGACACCCACCCCGCCCCCGATGTGAAACGACCGTCCATCACCCGTCGCATCATCGTCTGCAACCAGAAAGGCGGCGTAGGAAAGACCGCCATCACGGCCGGTCTCGGCGAGGCGCTCGCCGAAGACCCCAACACGCTGCACTCCGTGCGCGTCGCCAAAGCCCTTGCCAAAGCCCTACGCGCCAGTGAAGTACACGAAAATCACCACGAGCAAGAAGCCGATCCGCTCGACGTGGAGAACCTCCCCGGACTCGGACAGCGAGTGCTTCTGGTCGACTTCGACCCCCAGTGCCACCTCACCAACCAACTCGGCGCCTCTCCCCTGCCGATGAACGGCGACAGCCTCACCAACCACATGGCCGGCGACGCCAAGGGCGATCTCCGCAACCTCATCGTCTCCATCGACGACGAGACCTTCGGCGGACGTCTCCACCTCCTACCCGCCTGCAACGACGCCTTCCTCCTCGACGTGCGCCTGTCCGCGGTACGCGCCCGCGAAGCCGCCCTCGAGCGCGCTCTCGCCCCGCTCGAAGCCGACTACGACGTCATCGTCGTCGACTGCCCACCCAGCCTCGGTCTCAGCATGGACGCCGCCGCCTACTACGGGCGCCGCCGCGATGGCGAGGCACCCGGACAATCCGGCGCCCTCATCGTCGTCCAAGCCGAAGACAGCTCCGCCGACGCCTACGATCTGCTCACCACGCAGATCGACGACCTGCGCGCTGACCTGCAAGTCGACATCGACTACCTCGGCATCGTCGTCAACCTCTACGACTCACGCCGCGGCTACATCGCCACCTCCTCCCTCCAAGGGTGGGTCGACATAAAGGACCCACGAGTCGTCGGCCTCATCGGTGACCTCAAGGAACAGAAGGAAGCAGTACGAGTGAAGAAGCCCCTCCTGTCGTACGCACCGAAATCGCAGCAGGCGATCGGCATGCGAGCACTGGCCCGGGAGGTGTCGTGAGCAAGGCCAACCAGCTGGGAGCCGGCCGCTTCGGTGGGGGAGTGCGCCCCGTCAGCGCACGCCGACAGGCCGTCGCAGCAGCCACCGGCGTGCCCACCGACGGCGTAGCACCTCCCACCGAACTCCCCCCACACCGGATCAGCCTCAACCCTGACAACCCCCGCTCCAGCCTCGGAGACCTCACCGATCTCGCGGGCAGTCTGCGGACCCACGGGCAGAAACAAGCGATCACGGTCATGAACCGCGACGCCTACATCAAGGCCAACCCGGAACGCGAACCCGACCTGGAACCGGACACCACACACGTCGTCATCGACGGCAGCAGCCGACTCGCTGCCGCACGCGACGCTGGCCTCACCACCATCAAAGTCATGGTCAGTGACGACCAGGGCGCCACCTCAGAAGAACTCCTCGAAAGCGCCCTCGTCGCCAACATCCACCGCCAGGACCTGTCAGAGCTGGACGAAGCCCGCGCCCTCCAACGACTCCTCACCATCCACGGCAGCCAAACCGCCCTGGCAAAGCGCCTTCACCGCTCCCAAGGATGGGTGTCACAACGACTTGCCCTGCTCAACCTCACCCCCGAACTCCAGGCCCGCATCGGTGAAGATCCCATCGACCTCCTGCGGGCCGTGGGAAGTAAACCCCCTGAGCAGCAGGAGCCCGCACTCGCGGCGCTCAAACAGGAACGAGCCCGCAAGGAGTCTGAAAGGCAGGAGCGCAAACGCACGAAGCAGACCAGGCCCGACGCCTCAGCCGCTCAGGCGGTCGAAACGACGGACGGCTATTACGACGTAATAGAGGACCGTGGCCTGGATGCGCACCCCTCCACCTCCCCAGAGCATGAGACTGCTGGCGGTCAAGCACGCGCAGAGGAGGAAACGCCCAGTCTTCCCACACAGCCAACCCCCAAGGGGATCGCCGCTGGGGGAGGAGAGCAGCAGCCCAAACGGTTCCCGTACGAGGACGGCGTGTCCGCGGCGTGGTATCTGATCCACAGGATGCCGCCAGAGGAGTTCGACAAGATGTTGGACCTGCTCATCAAACACAGGGACAGCCAGGCTGCTTCTGCCCGATGACCTCACGCCTCATCCAGAGGTTGACTGATCTGGCGAGCGCGAGGGCTGATTCCCGAAAGCGGGCACCGGCCTTCGCGTCGACCAGGCGTGCCTGCGCTCGGTACAACAACACGCCGCACGGCGAGCAACTCCTGGACCGCAACGGCGGTCTGGTCGTCCGCAGCCGCATCCTCCATCACCACCAGGCCCTGTTCCGCCATATCCGCTCCGGCGATCGCACCATGCGCAGGCGGCCGCTGAAGTCTCGCCGACCGTGATCTTTACCCGACCGTCTCGAGCACTCTGCTCCCTGCCGCCCGGCGCTTCTGTCCGGTTCTCCGGGCAGGGGACCTTGCCTGTCGGCACCTTCGCCATCCCCTTCGACGGACGACTCTGCGCAGCCCGCCAGTAACCCCACCCACCCCAGTCACACCGGCTCGTTCGACGGACCCCGTGTTCGGGGTGGTGCCGTCGGCGAGGTGGGCGACGTCGTGGACCAACCCCACGCCTCGGCGTCGCACGCCGACGTTGTGGACGGTGATGGCGGTGGCACCGGCCAGTCCTCCGCTCACCGCCGGGACGATCTCCGCCTCGGGAACCCGAAGATGCCGGCCGCCCACCAGGGTCGGGTGCGGCGGGAACGCGCTGGTCGAGACGAACCCGTACTGCGCCCGCGGTTGAGCCGTCATGGCGGTGCCCCCAGGGCTGGTCGCCGGCCCGGAGCGGAGGTAGACGCCGCAGCCGTACGGGTCTCCGGGAGCCCGGTCGAAGCGTCGTCTTCCTGACCTCGATGTCGAGGTCGGAGCGCAACTGCACAGGCCGTCGAGATGGCTGACGCGGCAGGGCAGTACCCAACAGACAGCGTCAGCCCTCGATGTCGAGGTTGCCGCCCACGATGTCGGCTCTGAGGGTGTTGAGGCGTTGCATCGACTGGACGGCACCGGCCTGGTCCTGCGAGGCGACTGACAGTTCCAGCGCGCGGGCGGCGACCATAGCCATGACGACGCCGTCGCTCGTGCCGTTTGTGGTCGAACCCGTGCCGGCGTGATCCTGTCCGGCAGCCATGGGTCAACAGCCGTTGGCCGCCAGGGTGAGGGCGAACGGTGCCCTTGTGAGTCCCCAGCGCAGACGGCGTTCGGCAGCGGTTCGCTGACTCGCCGTGACCACTCCACAGAACCTGAGCCAGAACCGGAGAACGGATGCCGGAAGCCGGCCCGGCCGAGCATCTGGTGCTTGAGCATCTCGATCCGGTCGCCGCGGGCATCGACCGCGACGCCGTCCTCGCCGGCCTCACTCCGCCCTGGAGCTCCGGCGTCGTAGAAGGCCACGTCAAGTGATTACGGCGTCATCACCCGGGCCGCCGGCGCGCCCGTGGCCTCGGGGGAGGGGATCCCCGAGCCGCGGGCGGACGCGGCAGCGCCGGGAGCCGGTGAAGGACAGCGGGTGCGCATGGTGCCGTACGGCCAGCCGGGCGGGCTGGCGATGCTGCTGGACACCAGGGGGGAGAGCGGCGACGACTTCTTCGACCTGCTGCGGCTCCTGAGCAGGAAGGGGCTGGAGCGTGACCCGGCACGGCTCGGGGAACTGGCTCGATCCCTCGCCGAGCAGGCCGCATCCCGGATCGGGGGAGGCGTCGGACGGTGGGGGAGCAGCGACCGAAGCGACCCAGTCGGGCAGTTCCCGGGGAACGGGGGGTGCGGGTCCCGGAGGGCGGGCGCAGAGTCGCTGCAGGATCGCTCAAGAGGCGCCGGAGTCGGCGCCGTTGATCGGCCCGGGATGGCGGGAGGCGACTGGCGCCCGTGTCGGTCGCTGTCCGTCGCTGGGGAGAAAGGCCAGGTCAGAGGGATTCTTTCTGGTGAGTAGCGACCGAAGCGACCGAAGGCCGGGGTATATGGAGACATTGGCGCGTATGTGTGTGCGTGCGCATGGCCTCATATACAGGGGGCTTGAGTCGCTTCGGTCGCTGCGCTCTCGCTGCCAGCCCTTGTGACCTGCTTCTTTGTCGAGCGGTGCGGGAAGCGGAGCGGGGGCATCCGGTCGCTGGGGTGCTCGTAGAGTCGCTCGGGTCCCCGGCCGCGGGTTCTGACTCGGTTCTGGCTCGTGTCTCGTTCTGCCTCCTCCGTTTCGCTAGTCTGTTCCAGTCGTTCAGTCGCTTGAGTCGCTCATGGGGGATGCGCATGGCTTCTGAGCTGCCGTCTTTACGTAGCGACTCACGGGGATCGGATGCCGGTCCGGCAAGCGTCGTGCGTTCGCTGGCAGTTGCCCGATGGTGTGCCGGCCGGGGGTGGCCGGTCCATCCCCTTGCGCCCGGCCGCAAGACCCCGGCAGGCAACTGTGCGTCCTGCCGGGAAGAGGGACACACCCATGTGGGATGCGGCTGTCCTGCCGCGGGCCGCTGGTGCCACGGATTCCGGGCCGCCACGCTGGACGCGACCAGGATCGAGCAGTGGTGGGGGAGCCACCCGGGCCTCGGGGTGGGAGTCGCCTGCGGCCCGGCCGGTCTGGTGATCATCGACATCGATGCGCACGGCGCGCAGGTGCCCGACCGGGACCGTCTGCTGCCCGGTATCAGGATCCCCGCCGACGTCGACCTGACCGGGCTCGCCGACGGGTTCCACACCATCGCCCTGCTGGCCGCACTGCGGGGCGCCGGCAGCCCCGCCGACGACGGGACGACCCTGCGCGTGCGTACCCCGTCCGGGGGGCTGCACGTGTGGTACCGGGCCCAGCGCGGGCACACCTGGCAGTGCTCCACCGGGTCGGGCGGCGGTCGTTCGCTGGCCTGGCAGGTCGACGTACGGGCGAGCGGCGGGTACATCGTCGCCCCGGGCATGGTGACCGAGGCGGGTGCCTACGAGCCCGTCGGGCCCGCGCGGGAGCCCGCTCCGCTGCCCGTGTGGCTCGCCCGCGAGTTGGAGCGCACCGGGCATCTGCCGCGGCCCCGGATGCCCGCGTCCCGGCCGGTGCCGCCCCGGGCCCGGCAGGCCGTCCTCGCCGCGGGAGGGGGCCGCTGGGCCGCGGGGAGGGCCCTGGCGGCGCTGCTCGCCGACGTGACCGGCTGTGCGGCCGTTCCCGAGGGAGCGGCGTTCTCCGAGAAGCTGAACCGGGCCGCCTACACCGCCGGAGGGCTGGTGGCTTCCGGGCACCTGGCGCAGCAGGAGGCGGAACGGGTGCTGTGGGACGCGGCCGAGTACGCCCGTCCCGGGCAGGAGCGGCGTTACGCGGCCATCATCCGTGCCGGTCTCGACGCCGGCCGGCTGCGCCCGCTGTCTCCTGGAGGCCGGACATGACCTCCCGCCCCGACGGCACCCTCTTCGACGCCCAGGCGGTCGCCATGCAGATCCTCGCCCAGCCCGATGTCCGGTCGGGGGCTCAGTCCGGTGCCCAGACGGGGGCGCCCGGTCCCGGGCGGGACGGTGAGGCGACCGCCGACGGGCTGCTGCCCGACACGCTCAGCGACCGGGGCAACGCCAAGCTGTTCGTGAAGCTGTACGCCAACGACTACCGGCATGTGCCCGGCCTGGGCTGGTTCCGCTGGGACAGTACGCGGTGGCAGGTCGACGAGGACGACACCGTGATGTGGGCCGCCGGTGATCTGGCGGAGTCCCTTGCGGGCACCGATCCGCGCGGGGTGTTCACGGCGGCGGCGCTGCAGCAGCACCGCCGCCGCGCGCTGAGCACCAGCGGCATGAACGCGATGCTCACCCAGGCCAGGTCCGCTCCGGGGATGGTGCTCAACGCCTCCCGGCTGGACGCCGATCCGTACGCGCTGTGCACTCCGGCCGGCATCGTGGACCTGCGGACCGGGGCCACCCGTACGCCGGATCCGAACCGGGACTTCCACTCCCGTTCCACGACCGCGGCTCCCCGGCCGATGCCCACCCCGCGCTGGCACCGGTTCCTCGCCGACACCTTCGGTGACGGCCGCGAGGGGGCGGAGATGATCGGCTTCCTGCATCTGCTGCTGGGGTACTCCATCACCGGGGACGTCGGCGGCCAGGTGATGCCGTTCCTGTTCGGGTCCGGCAAGAACGGCAAGTCGGTGCTGCTGGACGTGCTGATGAAGCTGCTGGGGGACTACGCGGACGCCGCGCCGCCGGGGTTCTTGATGGCCCGGCCCTACGAGGGGCATCCGACCGATCTGGCGGAACTGCACGGCCGGCGCGTCATCGTGTGCAGTGAGGTGAAGCCGGGGGACCGGTTCGACGAGGCGCGGGTGAAGCTGCTGACGGGTGGCGACCGGATCAAGGCCCGGCGGATGCGGCAGGACTTCTTCAGTTTCGAGCCGACGCACAAACTGTGGCTGCTGGGCAATCACCGGCCGGAGGTCGGTTCGGGTGGGTTCGCGTTCTGGCGGCGGATGCGGCTGATCCCGTTCGAACGGGTGGTGCCCGACGACCGCAAGATCGACAACCTGGCGGACATCCTCGTCACCGAGGAGGGCCCGGGGATCCTCAACTGGCTGATCCTGGGCGCCAGTCGCTATCTGAGCGGCGAGCGGGACCTGACCGGCCCGGAGCGGGTGCGGATCGCCACCACGGCGTACGCGGAGACCGAGGACCACACCGGGCGTTTCCTCGCCGAGTCATGCCGGCTGGGGGGAGGTCTGCGAGCGGAGCAGGCACGGTTCTACGCGGCGTACCGGACGTGGTGTCAGAATGAGGGGGTCCCGGCCATCTCGCCACGCGCTTTCGCAGCCCGGGTCCGCGAAGTGGTGGGACTGGCGTCGCCCAAGCAGATGCTCCTGTCCAACCAGCGGAAGTACTACCCGGGTATCGGACTGGTGCTCGACGAGGAGACGGCATGAGCGCTCTCATCGCCGAGGACGAGCTCGTTCACGAGAGCGACTTCGTCTGGCTCGAGGACATCTCGCGGCTCGACTACGTCCGGCAGAGCCTGGACCGGCTGCCGACGCGGCGTGGCAGGCCGGCGTACCACCGCGACGGGCGCATGGTCGGGTACGCGCTGCTGGGGCCGGGTGCCAAGCCGTCGCGTTCCTCGGGCACGTTCCGGCGCCGGGTGTTCTGGCTCCTGCCGCACGACCGCGACACCGACCCGGAGGGGCTGTACGCGATCGGGGCCCCGGCCGAGGCCGTCGATCCGCGCACGCTCGCGCCGGGCGGCAAGGGGTGCAAGACGGAGCGGTCGGAGGGCGGGCCGCCGTCGTTCGCCATGCGGGAGCTGGGGATCACGCGGCCGTTGTGAGAGCCCTCCGGCCGTCTGTCCCGGACGTGTCGGGCCCCTCTGGGTACTCCACAAGGCGTTGCAAAGAACCGTCCAACCGGTATATTTCCCGGCACCCGTGCAGCTGAGCGAGTGCGATGCGTCACCTCCGGGCGCCGGCCCGGGAGTGGTTGCTCCACGTGTCCGGGTTCCGGTCGACAACAGGGGGAGATCCGAGATGGCGGACCTCATACAGGCACAGGTGGTGATCGCCGGCGGTGGGCCGGTGGGGATGGTGCTCGCCTGCGAGCTGGCGGGATACGGGGTGGCCACCGCGGTCGTGGAGGCCGAGAGCGCCGTGTCCCGGCGGCCCAAGGCGACCACCCTGCACGCCCGGACGGTCCAGTGCCTGGTCCGGCGCGGCTATCTGGACGGGCTGCCGCACTGCGGGGGTGAGGAGGGGCGGGCGACCAGTCCGTTCCACTTCGCGGGGATCCCGGGACTCGGCATCTCGGCCCCGGCGGCCGAACCGGAGCCCGTCCTCAAGCGGGCGCAGGAGGACCTGGAGCGCCACTTCGAGGAGCGTGCCCGGGCCGCGGGGGCGCTGATCGTGCGCGGCCACCGGGTGACCGAGGTACGGCAGGGGCCGGACGGGGTGCGGGTCAGGGCCGACGGCCCGGACGGCCCGGTGATGTGCTCGGCCCAGTACCTGGTGGGGGCGGACGGCGCCCGCAGCGTCGTGCGCGAGCAGGCCGGGTTCGACTCCCGGACGTATCCGGCGACGGTGTCGGCGCTGGCGGGCGACGTCCTGCTGGAGGAGGGGGGCGCGCTGGAGCAGGGGTGGTGCCGTACTCCGCGCGGCTGGGTCGTCGCCAAGCACCTCCCGGGCGGCGGTACCCGTCTGCGGACGCTGAACTGCGCGGGTGCGCACGGCGCACGGCACCGGCCGCCGACCCTGCACGAGCTGCGCGGGGAGGTGTCGCGGATCGTCGGGCGGGACGTGCCGATGGGGGCTCCGAAGTGGCTCAGCAGGTTCAGTGACTTCGCGCGGCTGGCCCGGTCCTACCGCAAGGGGCGGATCCTGCTGGCGGGCGACGCGTCGCACGTGCACTTCCCGATCGGCGGGCAGGGGCTGAGCACCGGGCTGCTGGACGCCGTCGACCTCGGCTGGAAGCTGGCGCTCACGGCGCGCGGCAGGGCGGGGGAGGGGCTGCTGGACAGCTACGACCGGGAACGGCGGCCCGCCGCCCAGCGGGTCATCGACAACACGCGGGCCCAGCTCGCCCTGATGCGTCCCGCTCCCGAACTCGACCCGCTGCGCGCTCTGTTCGGTCAGCTGCTGGGCGGCGAGGGGGGCGGCGTACTGGCGTCCATGGTCAGTGCCCAGGACACGGTGCTGCCCGCGCGGGCAGCGGACGCCTCACCGTGGGAGGGAAGGTTTCTGCACAATGTCGGCCTGACCACCCGGCAGGGCCGGACGGATGTGATCGACCTGCTGGTGCCGGGCCGGCCGCTTCTGCTGCTCCTGGGCGCCGGGGAGGACGGCGCCTACGCCGAGCAGGCGCGCGGCTGGGCCGGGCTGCTGCGCGTGGTGCACGCCGAGCCGGTCGCCGAACTGCCCTGTGAGGCGCTGCTGGTACGGCCCGACGGCTACATCGCCTGGGCGGCGAGCGGCGGTCCGCTGCATGCCGCCCTCACGGCGTACTTCGGTGAGGGCGGGGGAGCCGCCGGCCACGGGACGAGGGACGGTGTCCTCGCCCGGGCCCTCAGCTGACGGGGACCGGGGCGGCCGGCCGGGCGCGGTCCAGCAGCTCGGCGTGGACCCGGGCGCCCCGGTCCTCGGTGATGTCCACGGAGGCCAGGACGGAGGGCGTCACCACGCTGGGCAGGATGTGCCGCAGCAGGGAGCTGACCCTGCCGGGCAGGTCCTGGTACTCGCACACCGCCTGGGACATGGCCTGGATGCCGGCGAAGGCCCCCACCAGGACGTCGGCGGTCTCGGCGAGCCTCACATGGGGCAGCAGCTCGCCCTGGGCCTGGGCCTTCTCCAGCAGTTCGCTGCCGACCTCGCTCCAGCGCCTGAAGGGGCCGCTGCGGTCGAGCCCCTGGGCCTGCTGGTCCAGGGAGAGACGGACGCCTGCGCGGACCATGGGTTCGGTCTGGAGGCGGTGGGCGTGCAGCACCACCGTGTCCACGAGCTGCTGGACCTTGCAGGGGCGGTCGGGGATGGGCAGGTACTGGTCCTGTTCGGTCAGTACCCCCTCGGCCAGGTGCTCCTTGGAAGGGAAGTGGAAGTACAAGGCTCCCTTGGTGACCCCCGCCACGGTGAGGATCTCGCTGATCGTCGCCGCCTGGTAGCCGCGTTCCTCGAAGACCTTCGCCGCTGCCGACAGGATGGTCTGACGTGTCCGGATCGCCCGGTCCTGCTTCGCCACTTCGGCCTCCTCCCTTCGATGAGCCCGGAGACCCAAGAAAAAACCGTCCAGTATGTATCTTACAGGTGGCGAGGCTTCGCGCAGCCCCTGAGCGCCCCCGGCTTGAAAGAATCCGGAAAGGCGGACGGCACGGTGGGGGAGGACCTGCGGTGATCCTGGTGACAGGGGCCACGGGCACGGTGGGGCGGGCGCTACTGCGGCGGCTGCCCGTCGGGGTGCGGGTACGGGTCATGGCGAGGGACCCCGGGCGCGTCCCGGCGACCCGGCCGGAGGTGGAGACGGTCGCCGGGGACTACGCGGACGCACGGTCGCTGGACCGGGCGCTGAGCGGGGTGCGGACGGCGTTCCTCGTCACCACTGCGGTCGGGGGGCGGGACGACGAGCGCTTCCTGCGGGCGGCGAGCGGCGCCGGTGTCCGGCGCGTGGTCAAGCTGTCCGCGGCGGCCGTCCTCGACGACCGGGCCGATGACCTGATCACCCGGTGGCAGCGGGCCAGCGAGGAGGCGCTGCGGGGCTCCGGCCTGGAGTGGACGCTGCTGCGGCCGCGCGCGTTCATGTCCAACTCGCTGTCCTGGGCTGCGTCCGTCCGCTCCGAGGGCGTCGTGCGCGCGCTGAACGGGACGGCCGCCAGCACCGTGGTGGATCCCCGGGACATCGCCCGGGCGGCCGTGCGCGTCCTGACCGAGGAGGGGCACGGCGGACGCGCCTACACGCTGACCGGCCCCGAGGCGATCACCCCCGTGGAGCAGACCCGGCAGCTCGGCCGGCTCCTCGGCGTTCCGCTCAGGTTCGAGGAGCTGAGCCGGGAGGAGGCGCGGGCCGGCCTGGGCCGGCGTTATCCGGAGCCGGTCGTCGAGGCGCTGCTGGCCAGCGCGGAGCGGCAGCGTGCGGGTGCCAAGGCCGGGGTGGACGCGGCGCTGCCCTCGCTGACCGGGCGTCCGGCGGGTGTGTTCCGCCAGTGGGCCCGGGACCACCTGGACGCCTTCGCCCCGCTCACCGGGTGATCGGGCGCCCAGGCCGTCCGGGTGCCGCCGGGCCGTGCTCATCCGTCGCCGGTCAGCCCGTGACCGACGGCAGGGAGACCGTGCAGCGGAACACGAGCGCGTCGTCCTGATGAGCGGTCACCACCACGGACTCCTTGCGCCCCGACGCGGGCAGGCGCCGCGCCTCGATGAGGCAGGGGGCGTCCAGTTCCACGTAGCGCTTGAACTCGCTGACGACGTCCAGGGGCAGGGGCGCGCGGCCGAGGGTCGCGTTCGTGGCCTGGCGGGCCGCCTCCATCAGCGCCATGCCGGGCACGTGGTCGACCATGTGGTCGAACAGCACGGGGTGGCGGGTGTCCACCCGGAGCCGCCAGCGGTCGGTTTCCCCGATCGGGGACAGGACGACGTCCGTGGGCGAGGTGCGCCCGACGACCTGCGGGGCCTCCGGCGCGCTGAGCGGGATGACCTGCGGCATGCCGTCCCCGGAATGGCGGCCTGCGCGCAGCCGCTGGTAGACCCGGGGTGTGATGCAGGTCAGCGAGCCGCCGCCGGTCGCGGCGAGCCGGCCGTCGCGGTGGATCTCCACCGAGATGCGGAAGCCCAGCAGCTCCGTGCCGCGCAGCTTCACCTCCGAGCAGGTCACACGGAGTTCCAGCACGGCGGGGGTCCAGTCGACCCGGATGTGCTGCGGCTCGACGTGGACGCTGAGGTCGTTCACCAGGAAGTGGTGACCGAGAGGGACGCCGAACTCCGCGTGCGCCAGGAGGATGCCGGCCTGCCGGATGGTCTCGGCGGCGATCAGCGGATCGTGGCAGCCGTCCACGGTGGTGAAGAAGCTGTGCCCGCGCGGCCACTGAGCGGCGACCGTGTAGTGCTCGTCGTCGACGCGCGCCCAGTCGGTGAGCATGACCTCGGAGACGCTGGCGCGGTGCACCAGTTCCTTGGGGACGGTCGTGGTCAGAGACGGGAAGTGCGGGACGACGAAGAAGCGCGCCGACGTCGTGTCGTGCTCCTCGGCGGGCCGCATGCCGGATATCGGCTGTGCCACGCGGAACGTGCTCGCAGACATATCTGTTCCCCCTGGGCCGCAGTGGTGTGACAGTGATGTGGAGGGCCGCTCAGGCGTGTAAAGATACATACCATCCGGTTTAATTTCTAGCGGTGGGAAGCATTCCGACTGCGTGCCCCTTCCGATCGGCCCGTCCTTTCGGGGGCGCGTCCGCCTCTCTCGTCGACAGAAGAGGCGTGCGGCCTGGGATTCCTTCTGGGGCGAGCGGGACGGTGCCGGTGCCTTCGCCGCCCGGTACCGCGTGTCTCCGGCCGGACGGGCGGACGCGGGCGAGTGAAGGGGGTGCCCTCAAGCAGGTCCGGAGTCGTTCTTGAGCGGCCCGGCCCACCCTTTCCTCTGACCCGGGAAGGGGGCGATCGGATGGAGCGGGCGGAGGCGCTGCTTCGGGTGGAGCGCGGTCATGCGAGCGAGGAAGAGCTGGCGGCCCTGGCGGCGGTGTTGATCGCGCTGCGCGGGAGCGGCCCGAAGACGGGCGGGGAGTACCCGGCCGGTCCCACCGCCTGGTGGGACGAACCGGCGGGCTATGTGGCTCCCGGCAGCTGGCGCTGAGGTCGCGCCGGGCGGAGGATCCGCCGACATTGAAGAAACCGCACATTCGGTTTGTTACTATTCCCAGGGGCCGGGCGGGGCCGCTTCGGCCTGTCCCAGGAGGGACCAGATATGGCGATGACGACTGCCCCCGTGCCGAGCGGGGCGGCCGGCGCCCGCGGGCGCGTGGCCGAGCTGCGGGAGATCCGTGAGCGGGCGCTGGCCGGGCCGGGCGAGAAGGCGACGGCGGCGCAGCACGCCAAGGGCAAGCTGACGGCGCGGGAGCGGATCGGGCTGCTCCTGGACCCGGGCTCGTTCCGGGAGGTGGAGCAGCTGCGGCGGCACCGGGCGACCGGGTTCGGGCTGGAGGCGAGGAAGCCGTACACCGACGGTGTGATCACCGGCTGGGGGACGGTGGAGGGCCGGACGGTGTTCGTCTACGCCCATGACTTCCGGATCTTCGGCGGTGCCCTGGGGGAGGCGCACGCGACGAAGATCCACAAGATCATGGACATGGCCATCGCGGCCGGCGCCCCGCTGGTGTCGCTGAACGACGGCGCCGGCGCCCGGATCCAGGAGGGCGTGCCGGCGCTGGCCGGCTACGGCGGGATCTTCCAGCGCAACTCCAGGGCGTCCGGGGTGATCCCGCAGATCAGCGTGATGCTGGGCCCGTGTGCGGGCGGCGCGGCGTACTCGCCCGCTCTGACGGACTTCGTGTTCATGGTGCGGGACACCTCGCAGATGTTCATCACCGGTCCGGACGTGGTGAAGGCGGTGACGGGGGAGGAGATCACCCAGAACGGTCTGGGCGGTGCGGCCGTGCACGCCGAGACGTCCGGGGTGGCGCACTTCGCGTACGACGACGAGGAGACCTGCCTCGCCGAGGTGCGGTACCTGCTGTCGTTGCTGCCGCAGAACAACCGGGAGACCCCGCCGCGGACGGGCTGCTCGGACCCCGCCGACCGTCGTTCCGAGGCCCTGCTGGACCTGGTGCCGGCGGACGGCAGCCGGCCGTACGACATGGCCGGGGTGATCGAGGAGATCGTCGACGACGGCGAGTACCTGGAGGTCCACGAGCGCTGGGCGCGGAACGTCGTCTGCGCGCTGGCGCGGCTGGACGGGCAGGTCGTGGGCATCGTGGCCAACCAGCCGCAGGCGCTGGCCGGGGTGTTGGACATCGAGGCGTCCGAGAAGGCCGCGCGGTTCGTGCAGTGGTGCGACAGCTTCAACGTTCCGCTCGTGACGCTGGTGGACGTGCCGGGCTTCCTGCCCGGTGTCGGCCAGGAGCACGGCGGGATCATCCGGCACGGCGCCAAGCTGCTGTACGCGTACTGCAACGCGACCGTGCCCCGCGTCTCGCTGATCCTGCGCAAGGCCTACGGCGGCGCGTACATCGTCATGGACAGCCAGTCCATCGGCGCCGACCTGACGTACGCCTGGCCGGCCAACGAGATCGCGGTGATGGGCGCGGAGGGCGCGGCCAACGTCGTCTTCCGCCGGCAGATCGCCCAGGCGGACGACCCCGAGGCCGTGCGGGCCCGCCTGGTCAAGGAGTACAAGGCCGAGCTGATGCACCCCTACTATGCGGCCGAACGCGGTCTGGTCGACGACGTCATCGACCCGGCGGACACCCGAGAGGTCCTCGTCCGCGCCCTGGCGATGCTGCGGACCAAGCACGCCGACCTGCCCTCCCGCAAGCACGGCAACCCGCCGATGTAACCGACGAACGACGGGACACGGCAGGCGCCTCCGCCCGGGAGCGCCGGGACCGCGGCCCGGACCAGGAGACGACTGATGGTCAAGCAGGAGCGCGCGGCCCTGACGCGCCGGGCTCTGATCCGTGCCGGAGCCGAAGTGTTCGCGCAGGAGGGCCTCGGCCGCGCCTCGCTCACGACGATCAGCCGGCGGGCCGGGGTGAGCAACGGCGCGCTGCACTTCCACTTCGAGAACAAACAGGCGCTGACGCAGGCCATCGTGGCGGAGGCGCTGGAGGTCGTGCGCCAGATCGTGCGGGACGCCGGGGCGCGCGAGGGTGACCCGCTGGAGTCCCTGGTGGACGCCACGCACCGGCTGATGAGCAGGATCGGTGACGACGCCGTCGTACGGGCGGCCTTCGTGCTGCCCGACGGTCCGGGCCGGGGCGAGGGGCCCGCTGTCCGGCGGGAATGGCAGCTCTGGGTCGAGGGCGTGCTGCTGCGGGCCGACGAGGGCGGCTGGCTCGCCGACGAGGTGTCGGCGCAGGACGCCGCGACCGCCGTCGTGGCCGCCACGGTCGGCTTCGAGGTGCTCGGCGGCACGGACAAGGCGTGGCTGTCGGAAGCGCGGGTCACGCGGTTCTGGGAGCTGCTGCTGCCCCGGCTGACGGGACGCAGTCCGCAGAGACCCCCAGAAACAGACCGTGCGGTTCTTTAGGGGGTCCTCTGTGTGGTGCGGTGACCCTGGACCGCCCTGATTCGGTGCCGGGTTCCCCTGTCCTGACGTGAGGAAGTGCCTGTCCAAGCACCCTTCGAGTGGGGCTGGGGGAAAAAACAGCGTGGATGGTTTGGTATTGACAAACCATCCGCCCTGTTTTTTACTGGAGGTCAAGCCGGTAGCGAGGACAGGGGGAGACGCCATGGACATCGCAGTACTGGGCGCACTGGACGTCAGGGAGAACGGGGTATCGGTGACCCCGACGGCACCGAAGCCTCGTCAGGTGCTGGCACTGCTCGCCCTGCACGCGGACCAGATGGTGCCCGTCGCCACGCTGACCGAGGAACTCTGGGGCGAGCAGCCGCCGCGCAGCGCGCGCACCACGCTCCAGACCTATGTGCTCCAGCTCCGGGAGCTCATCTCGGCGGCCATCGAGCGCGATCCGCAGGACGCCCCGGCGCGCACCGCGAAGGGCGTGCTCGTCACCTCGCCGGGCGGTTACCTGCTCAACACCTCGGACGGCGCCAGCGACGTACGGGAGTTCGAGCGGCTGGCCGGCACGGGATACCGCGCCATGGACGCCGGTGACTTCGCGGGCGCGGCCCGGCAGCTGCGGGAGGCCCTCTCCCTGTGGACCGGCTCCGCCCTCGCCGACGTGCACACCGGCGCGCAGCTCGACATGGAGACCCGGAGGCTGGAGGAGACGCGCCTGTGCGCGCTCGACCAGCGCATCGAGGCCGACCTGCGGCTCGGGCGGCACCGCGAGCTGCTCGGAGAACTGACCGTCCTGGTCAGCCGCTACCGCACCCACGAGACCCTGCACGGCCAGTTCATGCTGGCGCTGCACCGCTCCGGCCGCCGCAGCGAGGCCCTCGACGTCTACCAGCGGCTGCGCACCGCCCTCGTCCGGGAACTGGGCATGGAGCCCTCCGCCGGGCTGCGCCGGATGCAGCGGTCGATCCTGGTGTCCGGGCCCGAGGCACTCGGCGCGCCCGCCGGGAGCAGCGAGCGTCTCACCCGCATCGGCTGACGGGTCGTCATGCCGCGGGGACGCCTTCCCATCCCGAGGAGGAAGGCGTCTGCCTGCCGCCCGCCCTCGCTCCGCGCCGGCACCCGGCGCGCCACGACGTCGCCGCCCCGGCCCGGCCGCGGTGCGGGCCGGAGGGCCCCGGGCGACGGCCCCCGCGCAGGGCGCACCGGTCCCCACCCGGACGGTGCCGCCGCCGGCGGCCAGGACGTCGGCCGGTACGGGGACGCGCTCGGCGTCCTCCCGTCCCGCCGCCCCCCTTCCGCACGTCTCCGCGTCCGTCGCCGGACGGCGGGGACGGCCCCTCACCGGAGTCGCACCATGCTTCCTGACAGTCCATCGCTCACGACGGCGGCATCCGCCGCGCCGCCCGCCGACCTGCTGACCGATCTCGTGGACGTGCTCGCACAGAGCGGGGTGCCGGAGGCGGAGGCGGTGATCTGGCGTTCCTCGCGCGGCAGGCCGTTCCTGCAGAAACCGCCCCAAGGGCTGCCGCGCGGCGGTCGGGAACTGGACTTCAACCTCTCGCACTCCAACGGCCACAACCTGCTCGGCGTGGTGCGCCGGCACCGGATCGGGGTGGACGTGGAGCGACTCGACCGCGGCGACCAGGGCTTCGATGCCATCGTGGCGTCCTTCGCCGAGGACGAGCAGCGGTGGGTGGCCCGGGCCGCGCCGGGCCGGGCCCGGGACCGCCGGGTGCTGCGGCTGTGGACGCTGAAGGAGGCCTACTCCAAGGCCCGGGGGCTGGGCCTCGGCCTGCCCTTCGACTCGTTCTCCTTCAGCCTGGCCGAGGACCGCGGGGTGACCGCCTTCCGGCCGCCCGGGGACGACCGTGAGCTGCGGTGGCGCTTCCTGGAACTGGAGCCGGTGCCCGATGTGCTCGCCGCGGTGGCCGTGCTGGCCGACACCGGCCCCGGCACCGACGCCTCGCCCGTGCTGCACCTGCACCACGGGTTTCCGTGGGGGCGGGCCGCTCCGCGGCTGCTGCCCCTGCCGGTGCCCGCCCGGCGGTTCGACGACGCGCCGGGCGGGCGACCGCGTCTGCCGCCGGCATCACCGGGGTGACGTGGTGACCGGCGGATCGAGCGGGGCTCCCGGTGGATCCCGGCGCGGGTGCGTTGCACGCACC
>NZ_JBHYQH010000034.1:0-73747 GCF_042746715.1 Streptomyces sp. NPDC058741
GCGCGTATGGACGCGCCGCCCGCCCGCACCGCTGTGGGGACGCCGTCTCATCGTGAGCCTTCTCTCGCTTGGTGCAAGAAGTAACGAAAGGGTCTTAATGGACGTCCGGCGTGCGGGTGGGGTGCATCCGGCGTGTATGTTCCGGGGCCGAGAGCCATGGAAGGGACCAAACCGGTGAACAAGAAGCTCGCGGCCGCACTGTCCGGCGGTGCGGTACTGGTACTGGCGCTGTCGGGCTGCGGCGGTGACGACGACAACGAGAAGCTGGACTCCTGGGCCAAGCAGGTCTGCGACGCCGTGCAGCCGCAGGCCAAGAAGATCGAGTCGGCCAATGCCGCGATCCAGAAGGTGACCTCGGACAACAGCACGCCGGAGGACGTCCAGAAGACGGACGCGAAGGCCTTCCAGGACATGTCCGACGCCTACAAGGCGATCGGCGGAGCGGTGACCAAGGCCGGGGCACCGGACGTCGAGGACGGCGAGAAGAAGCAGAAGGACGCGGTCAAGGAGCTCAACTCGATCTCCGCGTCGTACGCCGACCTCAAGAAGCAGGTGGACGACCTCGACACCAAGGAACAGGGCAAGTTCGCCGACGGCCTCAAGGACATCGCCACCGAGCTGGACAAGCTGAGCCAGAGTGGCAACGACGCGCTGGCGAACCTGGAGGAGGGCGAGGTCGGCCAGGCCATGGCCCGCCAGCCGAGCTGCAAGGCGGCCACGCAGTCCGCGGGGGCCACGCAGAGCTGAGCGCCGCCGTGACCCGGGCGACAGCCGCCACCCGTCGAGGACGGTGCGGCGGCCGAGCCGTGTGGGACGGCTCAGGCGAGGGCCGGATGAGGCGGGAGCGGGGAACGCGCGCGTGCGGGAGCCGGTCCGGCGGCACACAGGGTCAGGACCACGGACGCCGGGCATGCGCGCGTGCGGGAGCCGGTCCGGCGGCCACAATGGGGGCGTGAGTAACGCCAGCCAGTCACCCCTGCCCCCGCTGCCCGCCTCCGACCGCCCCGATGTCGCCGCCCGGCTCAGGAAGGCCCTGCTCGCCGCCTCCTTCACCGCCGACGGACTGCTCGACCTGCTCGGGGCCGGCGCGTACGCCGCGCTGGCCCGGAGCGAGACCGTGCCCGCGCTCCGGGCGACCCGCGGGGACACGCCGTTGGAGATGCTCGTCCGGCTGTTCCTGCTGCAGCAGCCCGTGCCGCACGCGCGCGTGGCGGAGGTCCTGCCGGCCGACGCGTGCCTGGAGAGCGGGTGGCTGACCCGTTCCGCGCAGGACGAGCTCGCCGCGACGGTGGACGTGCGGCCCTACGGCGGGCCGGGCGGCGAGGACTGGTACATCGTGTCGGACCTGGGCTGCGCGGTCGGAGGCGCGGGCGGGATCGGCCGGCGCCACGAGGGAGTCGTCCTCGGCGTGGGCGGCGCCTCCACGACCCTGGCCGGCATCACCGTCCGCACGCCCGCCGCCACCGTGCTCGACCTCGGCACCGGCTCCGGCATCCAGGCGCTGCACGCCACGCTGCACGCCACGCACGTGACGGCCACCGACCTCAACCCGCGCGCCCTGCACATCACCGCCCTGACGCTGGCGCTGTCCGGAGCCCCGGCAGCCGAGCTGCGCGAGGGCTCCCTCTTCGAGCCGGTCCGGGCCGGCGAGACGTACGACCTGATCGTCTCCAACCCGCCGTTCGTGATCTCGCCCGGTGCCCGGCTCACCTACCGAGACGGCGGGATGGGCGGGGACGATCTGTGCCGCACACTCGTTCAGGAGGCGGGGGAGCGGCTGAACGAGGGCGGGTTCGCGCAGTTCCTCGCCAACTGGCAGCACGTGGAAGGGGAGGACTGGCAGGACAGGCTCAGGTCATGGGTGCCCCGGGGCTGCGACGCGTGGATCGTGCAGCGCGAGGTGCAGGACGTTCATCAGTACGCCGAGCTGTGGCTGCGGGACGCGGGCGACCACCGCGAGGACGTGGCGGAGTACCAGACTCGGTACGACGCATGGCTCGACGAGTTCGAGGCGCGCAAGGTGAGGGCCGTCGGCTTCGGCTGGATCACCCTGCGCAGGACGGGTGCCGCCGTGCCCTCCGTCACCGTGGAGGCATGGCCGCATCCGGTCGAGCAGCCGCTCGGGGAGACGATCCGGAAGCACTTCGACCGGCTCGACTACCTGCGGGCGCACGACGACGCCGCCCTGCTCGAGGGACACTTCCGGCTGGCCGCCGAGATCGTGCAGGAGCAGGTCGGGCTGCCCGGCGCGGAGGACCCCGAGCATGTCGTGCTGCGCCAGAACCGCGGCATGCGCCGGGCCACCCGGGTGGACACCGTGGGCGCGGGCTTCGCCGGGGTGTGCGACGGAACGATGAGCGCGGGCCGCATCCTCGACGCCATCGCCCAGCTGGTCGGCGAGGACCCGGTGCTGCTGCGCGACCGTACCCCTGCACAGATCCGGATGCTGGTGGAGCAGGGCTTCCTGGAGCCGGCCGACCGAAGCCGACGATGAGGGCCCTCGGCTCGGCTCCGCCCGCGACGCCGCTCACCGGCCCGCGCACGGTTGTCGCAAGGAGGCCACGGGCAGAGGTGTCCAGGGGCAGAGGGGTCCACGGGCAGAGGGGATCTACGGGCAGAGGGGATCTACGGGCAGGGGGGATCTACGGGTTCGCGAAGGTGCCCGCGGGACGTCGGCCAATAATTTCGAGTCGTTTTGGACACCTCGTCCGGAACGGGCCGCGAGGGCGGCACGTCCTTGATCCACTGACGTGGCGGCCCGGCGTTCACCCGGGGTTCGCCTGCCCGCCGCCCGCGCGTGTCAGCCTCCCGGGGCTGGGCATGGGCGGGTGGAGGAAGAGGGGCGCGGGGCGTCATGGAGAGCGGACCGGCGATCTTCGCGGGAGCGGTGTTCTCCCTGTTCGGGGGCGGGCTGCTGGCCTGGACCGTGACGCGCGTGCGGCAGGACCGGCCGGTCGCCGAGGGTGTCAGCCCGGTCGCGTCGGCGACCGTCGCGAGCGTGATCGCGGTGCTCGCCCTGGTGGTCGGAACCTGGTGCTTCACGCGCCTCTGAGGCGGGAAGCGGCGACGCTCCGGAACGTGACCGGGGGGTCGCGCTCCGCGAGAGGGGCGGAGTGCGCCGGGCACTCCGGGCGGCAGGAACGGTGGTAGTCGGGTTACCGTTCGAGTGGCCGTTGCGGGCTTTTCCCGTTTGACACGGGGGCGGGCTGTACCGTCACACTCCGCAGCGTCACCACGACCCAGCCCCGGAACAGCGACCCCGGGGAGGACCCAGCGTCGACCGGAGAGAAGAGCGAAGTTGTCCCCGACCAGCGAGACCGCGAAGGGCGGCCGCCGACTCGTCATCGTCGAGTCGCCTGCCAAGGCGAAGACGATCAAGGGCTATCTCGGCCCCGGATACACCGTCGAGGCGAGCGTCGGGCACATCCGCGACCTTCCCAACGGCGCCGCGGAGGTGCCTGAGAAGTACACCGGCGAAGTCCGCCGCCTCGGTGTGGACGTCGACCATGACTTCCAGCCGATCTATGTGGTCAACGCCGACAAGAAGGCGCAGGTCAAGAAGCTCAAGGACCTACTGAAGGACTCCGACGAGCTCTTCCTCGCCACCGATGAGGACCGCGAGGGCGAGGCCATCGCCTGGCACCTGCAGGAAGTCCTCAAGCCCAAGGTCCCGGTCAAGCGGATGGTCTTCCACGAGATCACCAAGGCCGCGATCCAGGCCGCCGTGGCCAACCCGCGCCAGCTCAACCAGAAGCTCGTCGACGCCCAGGAGACCCGCCGCATCCTCGACCGCCTCTACGGCTACGAGGTCTCGCCGGTCCTGTGGAAGAAGGTCATGCCGCGGCTGTCCGCGGGCCGTGTCCAGTCGGTCGCCACCCGTCTCGTGGTCGAGCGGGAACGCGAGCGAATCGCCTTCCGTTCCGCTGAGTACTGGGACCTGACGGGCACCTTCGCGACCGGCCGCGCCGGAGACCGGTCTGACCCGTCGTCGCTGGTCGCGCGCCTGCAGACCGTCGACGGCAGGCGGGTCGCGCAGGGCCGCGACTTCGACTCCCTGGGACAGCTGAAGAGCGCGAACACCCTCCACCTCGACGAGGCGAACGCCCGCGCCCTGGCCGCCGCCCTGGAGCAGACGCGGTTCGCCGTCCGCTCCGTCGAGTCCAAGCCCTACCGGCGCTCGCCGTACGCCCCGTTCCGTACGACGACGCTGCAGCAGGAGGCCAGCCGCAAGCTCGGCTTCGGCGCGAAGGCCACGATGCAGGTCGCGCAGAAGCTGTACGAGAACGGCTACATCACGTACATGCGTACGGACTCCACGACCCTGAGCGACACGGCGGTCTCCGCCGCCCGCGCCCAGGTCACGCAGCTGTACGGCGCGGACTACCTGCCGCCGCAGCCGAGGACGTACGCCGGGAAGGTCAAGAACGCGCAGGAGGCCCACGAGGCGATCCGCCCCTCGGGTGATCGTTTCCGCACTCCCGCCGAGACCGGGCTGACCGGCGACCAGTTCAAGCTGTACGAGCTGATCTGGAAGCGGACCGTCGCCTCCCAGATGAAGGACGCCACCGGCAACAGCGTCACGGTGAAGATCGGCGGCACCGCGGCCGACGGCCGGGACGTCGAGTTCAGCGCCTCCGGCAAGACGATCACCTTCCACGGCTTCCTGAAGGCCTACGTGGAGGGCGCCGACGACCCGAACGCCGAGCTCGACGACCGCGAGCGCCGGCTGCCGCAGGTCGCCGAGGGCGACGCGCTGTCGGCCGAGGAGATCACGGTCGACGGGCACGCCACCAAGCCCCCGGCCCGCTACACCGAGGCCTCCCTGGTCAAGGAGCTGGAAGAGCGCGAGATCGGCCGCCCGTCGACGTACGCGTCGATCATCGGCACGATCCTGGACCGCGGCTACGTGTTCAAGAAGGGCACGGCCCTGGTGCCGTCCTTCCTGTCCTTCGCCGTGGTCAACCTCCTGGAGAAGCACTTCGGGCGGCTCGTCGACTACGACTTCACCGCCAAGATGGAGGACGACCTCGACCGCATCGCCCGCGGCGAGGCCAAGGCCGTGCCGTGGCTGAAGCGCTTCTACTTCGGCGAGGCCAACGGCATCGGCGGCGCGGCGGAGGCGGGCAACGGCGACGGGGACCACCTAGGCGGCCTCAAGGAGCTGGTGACGGACCTGGGCGCGATCGACGCGCGCGAGGTCTCGTCGTTCCCGGTGGGCAACGGCATCGTGCTGCGGGTCGGGCGCTACGGCCCGTACATCGAGCGCGGCGAGAAGGACACCGACCAGCACCAGCGCGCCGACATCCCCGAGGACCTGGCGCCCGACGAGCTGTCCGTGGAGCTGGCCGAGGAGCTGCTGGCCAAGCCCAGCGGCGACTTCGAGCTCGGCACGGACCCGGCCACCGGCCACACCATCGTCGCCAAGGACGGCCGCTACGGCCCGTACGTGACGGAGGTCCTGCCCGAGGGCACACCGAAGACGGGCAAGAACGCGGTCAAGCCCCGCACGGCGTCCCTGTTCAAGTCGATGTCCCTGGACACGGTGACCCTGGACGACGCCCTGAGGCTGATGTCGCTGCCGCGGGTCGTCGGCACGGACGCCGAGGGCCAGGAGATCACCGCGCAGAACGGCCGCTACGGCCCGTACCTGAAGAAGGGGACGGACTCGCGGTCGCTGCAGTCCGAGGAGCAGCTCTTCACGATCACGTTGGAGGAGGCGCTGGCGATCTACTCCCAGCCCAAGCAGCGTGGCCGGGCCGCGGCCAAGCCGCCGCTGAAGGAGCTGGGCACCGACCCGGTCAGCGAGAAGCCGGTCGTGGTGAAGGACGGCCGCTTCGGCCCGTACGTCACCGACGGGGAGACGAACGCGACCCTGCGCTCCGGCGACAGCGTCGAGACCATCACCCCCGAGCGCGGCTACGAGCTGCTCGCCGAGAAGCGGGCCAAGGGCCCGGCGAAGAAGACCGCGAAGAAGGCGGTCAAGAAGGCCCCGGCGAAGAAGACGGCGACGGCCAAGAAGACCGCGGCGAAGAAGACCACGACCGCGAAGAAGACGACGGCGAAGAAGACCTCCGCCGCGAAGAAGACGGCCGCGCGGACGGCGGCCGCGGGGACGGCGGCCGCGGGGACGGCGGCCGCGGGGACGGCGACCGCCTCGAAGCCGGCGGAGGACTGAGCCCGTTCGGCTCCGGGGGACGCTTGCCTGCCCCCGGCGTTCTCCTCTTCACCCGGGTTTGGAAAGCGAACGCCCCGGCAACACTTCGGTGTCGGGGCGTGCGCATGTCAGCCCGGGCGCCCCGGGGTGACGGTGCCGCCCGATAGGCTGAACGCATGACGCGAGCCGAGCATCCAACGGCCCCTCAGCCGGCCCCCGACGACGCCCTGGTCGCGGACTCCCGCGAGCGTGCCGTCCGCGCCCTGCTGCGCCGACCGCAGCTGAAAAGGTTGTGGAGCGCACAGCTCGTGGGCGGTGTGGGGGACATCCTCGCCCTTCTCGTACTGGTCCTCCTCGCCCTGCAGGCGGCTGTCGCCGAGGGCGCGTTCGGGGGCGGGTACCGGGGCGTGGCGTTCGCAGTGACGACCGTTCTCGGGGTGCGCGTCCTCGCGACGCTCCTGTTCGGCGCCGTGCTCCTCGGCCCGCTCACGGCGCTCACCTCCAAGGACGGCCCGCTCGACCGCCGCTGGACCATGGTCGGCGCGGACGGGCTGCGTGCGGCGCTGCTCATCGTCGCGCCGCTGTGGATCGACTGGATGCCCGAGGACGCGCTGACCGTGCTCCTCGTCACCACCTTCGTGATGGGAGTCGCCGAGCGGTTCTGGACGGTGTGCCGGGAGAGCGCGGCCCCCGCGCTGCTGCCCGCCCCGCCCCCGGAGGGCGCGACGGTCCGCCCGCTCCCCGACCACATGGACGCCCTGCGCCGCCTGTCGCTGCGCACCGGCTTCGTCGCGATCCCCCTCGCCGCCGTGGTGCTGGTGGTCGCGTCCCTGTTCAACAACGTGCTGGGCGCCGGCATCGACTGGTTCGGCCAACACCAGGCGGCCCTCGCCTCCTACGTCGCGGCCGGGCTGTTCGCCGCGTCCCTGTCGGTGCTGACCTTCCTGGAGCTGCCCGGCACGCGCACCCCCCGCGCGCGCTCCCCGCTCGAGGGCCTGCGCCGCCCGAAGACCGGCACGGGCGCCGACAAGGGCCGCACCGGCGCCGTGACGCTGCTGGTGCTGGCGTGCGCCGCCGTCGCCACCGCGGTCTCGGCGGCCGTCGCCGTCGCCGTGCTGCACGCCCGGGACCTCGGCGGCGGGCCAGTGCTGTACGGCCTGTTCGCGGGTGCGCTCACCGGCGGTGTCGTCGTCGGCATACGGACCGCGCCCGCCCTGCTGCCGGCCCTGTCGCGGCGCCGGCTGCTCGCGCTGACGATCGCCTTCACGGGCGTCGCGCTGCTGGCCGCCGGGCTGGTCCCGGACGTCACGACCGTCCTGCTCATCCTGGCCCTGGCCGGTGTCGGCGCGGGCCTGTCCGCCAACATCGGGCACACCCTGCTCGACCAGGAGACCGAGGAGTACCGGCGGCCCCGCACGACGGAGCACCTGCACGCGGTCGTCCGCGTCTGCGTGGCGCTCGGCGCCGTGACCGCCCCGCTGGTCGCGGCCGCGATCGGACCGCACCGGCTGGAGAGCGGCAAGTTCGTCTTCGCGCACGGCGGCGCCGCGTTCACGCTGATGCTGGCCGGCGCCCTGCTGCTGCCGGTCGCCGCGCTGGTGCTGGCCAAGGTCGACGACCGCTCCGGCGTTCCGCTGCGGCAGGACCTCAAGGACGCGCTGCTGCGCGGCGACGACCCCGAGCAGGCACCCGCGGCCCACGGCTTCTTCATCGCCCTGGAGGGCGGCGACGGGGCCGGCAAGTCCACGCAGGCCGAGGCGCTCGCCGAGTGGATCCGCGGCAAGGGCCACGAGGTCGTGCTCACCCGCGAGCCGGGGGCCACGCCGGTGGGCAAGCGGCTGCGGTCCATCCTGCTCGACGTGTCGAGCGCGGGCCTGTCCCATCGCGCGGAGGCGCTGCTCTACGCGGCCGACCGTGCCGAGCACATCGACACCGTCGTGCGGCCCGCCCTGGAGCGGGGCGCCGTCGTCATCTCCGACCGCTACATCGACTCGTCCGTGGCCTACCAGGGCGCGGGCCGCGACCTGTCGCCCACCGAGATCGCCCGGATCAACCGCTGGGCGACGGACGGACTGGTTCCGCATCTGACCGTGCTGCTGGACGTCGCCCCGGAGACCGCGCGCGAGCGGTTCACAGAGGCGCCCGACCGGCTGGAGTCCGAGCCCGCCGAGTTCCACGCGCGCGTGCGGGCCGGTTTCCTCACCCTGGCGGCCGCCGACGCCGGACGTTACCTGGTGGTGGACGCCGGCCAGGAGCCGGAGGCCGTCACCACCGTCATCCGGCACCGGCTGGACCAGGTGCTGCCGCTGTCCGAGGCCGAGATCGAGGCCCGCGAGGAAGCCCGGCGGAAGGCCGAGGAGGAGGCCCGCCGCAAGGCCGAGGAAGAGGCCGCCCGCAGGGCCGAGGAGGAGCGCCTGGAGCGCGAGCGCCAGGAGCAGCTGGCCAAGCTGCGCGCCGAGGAGGAGGAGCGCAAGCGGCGCGAGCTGGAGGAGGCGCAGCGGCGCGAGGCCGAGCGGCAGGCGGAGGAGGCCCGGCGCCGGGCCGAGGAGGCGCGCCGGAAGGCCGAGGAGGAGCGGGCACGGCTTCTCGCCGAGGAGAAGGCCCGCGCCGAGGAGGAGGCCCGCCGCAAGGCCGAGGAGGAGCGGCGCCGTAAGCAGGCCGAGGAGGAGGCCCGGTTGCGGGCCGAGGCCGAGGCGCTCCGCCTGGAGAAGCAGCGCAAGGCCGAGGAGGCGCTGCTGCGGGCCGAGGAGGCACGGCGGCTCGCCGAGGCCGCCGCCGCGGCGGCGGAGGCCGGACCGAGGAACACCACCCCGCGGGGCGGCTCTCCCGGGGACGCCCCGGACCGCTCCGCGGACGAGACGACCGTGCTGCGCCCCGTCCGCGACGATGAACGTCGACAGCGGGAAGACCGCGGTGTTGACGCGGTAGGCGACGCCTCCGGCCACGACCGGGGCACCGGCGTGTCCGAGGCCGAGGTGACGGCCCGCCTGCCGAAACCGCCGGTGCCGGGCGCGGGCGACGAGACCGAGGTGCTGCCGCCGGTGCCCTCCGGGGCGGCGGACGAGACGGCGGTCCTGCCGCCCGTCCGCCCGGGAGACGCCGAGGACACGGCGGTCCTGCCGCCGGTGCGCGGTGACGGACCGGCGGACCGGGTGCCGCCCGGCTACTTCCGGGACGACGACCGGGCCTCCCCGGCCGGCGAGGACCGCACGCGGGAGCTGCCCCAGGTCGACGCCGACGGCGCACCGCGCCGCCGCCGGTCCGACTGGGCCGAGGAGACGCCGCTGGACGACCTGCCGTCCCTGGCGGACGAACTGCTCGGACCGCGCGACGACGACCCGGACGAGGGACGCGGACGCCGGGGCAGGGGCGGCCGGGGCCGCCGCTGAGACCCCCGGCACGCGAGCAGGCCTGACCGACGCGGGCCCGGACCGAACCGCGAACCGGTCCGGGCCCGCGGCCGTGGGCGTCGCGTGGTCCGCGGTGCCCGGACGGCCGCCCCGCGGTACCCGCCCGTCCGGCACTGTCAGTGCCCACCCGCACAATGGAACCCGCACCGCAGAACATGACGGAAGGGCGGCCTGACCCATGACCGTGTGGGACGACCTCGTCGGGCAGGAGAGGGTGAGCGCGCAGCTGGACGCCGCCGCCCGGGACGCCGACGCCCTGGTCACCGCGGCCGCCACCGCCACCCCGCCGCCCGAGGCGTCCAAGATGACGCACGCCTGGCTGTTCACGGGCCCGCCCGGCGCCGGGCGGAACCAGGCGGCGCGGGCGTTCGCGGCGGCCCTGCAGTGCGTCAGCCCGGACCGGGCCCTCGGCGGCGCCCCGGGCTGCGGCTTCTGCGACGGATGCCACACCGCGCTGGTGGGCACGCACGCCGACGTCACCACCGTCGCCGCGATCGGCTCCCAGATCCTCGCCGACGACATGCGCGACACCGTCCGCAAGTCGTTCACGTCGCCCGCGAACGGCCGCTGGCAGGTCATCCTCGTCGAGGACGCCGAGCGGCTGAACGAGAAGTCGGCCAACGCCGTCCTCAAGGCCGTGGAGGAGCCCGCCCCCCGCACGGTCTGGCTGCTGTGCGCCCCCTCCATCGAGGACGTGCTCCCGACCATCCGCTCCCGCTGCCGCCACCTGAACCTGAGCACGCCGTCGGTCGACGCCGTCGCCGACATGCTGGTGCGCCGCGAGGGCGTGGAGCCGGAGGTGGCCGCGGCGGCGGCCCGCGCGACCCAGGGCCATGTCGACCGGGCGCGCCGCCTGGCCACCGACCCGGCCGCGTACCAGCGCCGTGCCGCCGTGCTGCGGCTGCCGCTGCGCGTCGAGGACGTCGGTGGCGCGCTCAAGGCCGCCCAGGAGCTGGTCGACGCGGCCTCCGAGGACGCCAGGCAGCTCGCGGAGGAGACGGACGCCAAGGAGACCGAGGAACTGAAGGCCGCCCTCGGCGCCTCCCCGGGCGGCCGTATGCCGCGCGGCACGGCGGGCGTGATGAAGGATCTGGAGGACAAGCAGAAGCGCCGCAGGACGCGCACGCAGCGCGACAGCCTCGACCTCGCCCTGACCGACCTCACGGCCTTCTACCGCGATGTCCTCGCCCTGCAGCTCGGCTCCCGCGTGGCCATCGCCAACGGGGACGCGGAGGACGCCCTGGAGCGCCTCGCCCGCGGCAGCTCACCGGAGTCCACGCTCCGCCGCATCGAGGCGATCGCCGCCTGCCGTGACGCCCTCGACCGCAACGTGGCGCCGCTGCTCGCCGTGGAGGCCATGACCATGGCCCTCAGAGCCGGGTGAGCAGACGGGACGGCGGCACGGCGGCGCCGCATCGACGCCGGAACTCGTCCGAGGCACGCCCTGTACGCAGGGCTTCCAATCCATCGCGCAGAGTTACGCTCACTGGATGCACACAAGGCGCTCCCCCCGCACCGCCTCCGGCTCCGCCCCCCGCTCCGGTGGCCTCCACCGCAGGACACGGAGCACGGCCAGGACCGCGGCCGGCCTGCTCGCCGTGGCCGCGCTGCTCGTCTCCGCCTGCTCCTCCGGAAGTTCCACGACGTCCGCGGCCTCCGCCGCGCCGGGTGAGGAGGCGGCCCTGGCCGCGCTGCCACGGGCCACGCCCCCGGCACTCTCGTCGTACTACGCGCAGAAGCCGTCCTGGCGCGGCTGCGGCGTGCCGGGCTTCCAGTGCGCCACCGTCAAGGCACCGCTCGACTACGCCGAGCCGTCCGCCGGCGACGTGCGGCTCGCCGTCGCCCGCAAGAAGGCCACGGGCCCGGGCAAGCGGCTGGGCTCACTGCTGGTCAACCCGGGCGGGCCGGGCGGCTCCGCGATCGGCTACGTGCAGTCGTACGCCGGGATCGGCTACCCGGCCGAGGTGCGGGCCCGCTACGACATGGTGGCGGTCGACCCGCGCGGCGTGGCCCGCAGCGAGCCCGTCGAGTGTCTGGACGGGCCGGCGATGGACACGTACACGCAGACGGACACCACGCCCGACGACGCCGGGGAGACGGACGGTCTGACGGCGGCGTACCGGGCCTTCGCCGAGGGCTGCGGGGCCGACGCGCCCAAGCTGCTGCGGCACGTGTCCACCGTGGAGGCGGCCCGGGACATGGACATCGTCCGTGCGGTGCTCGGCGACGAGAAGCTGAACTTCGTCGGCGCCTCCTACGGCACGTTCCTCGGGGCGACGTACGCGGGGCTGTTCCCGGACCGGGCGGGCCGGCTGGTGCTGGACGGCGCGATGGACCCCTCGCTGCCCGCCCGGCGGCTGAACCTGGAGCAGACGGCGGGCTTCGAGACGGCGTTCCGGTCGTTCGCGAAGGACTGCGTACGGCAGGCCGGCTGCCCGCTGGGCGGCAAGGGCACCCCGCCCGAGAAGGTCGGCGCGAACCTCAAGGCGTTCTTCGACAGGCTCGACGCGCGCCCCGTGCCCACCGGGGACCGCGACGGCCGCAGGCTCACGGAGTCGCTGGCCACGACCGGCGTGATCGCGGCCATGTACGACGAGGGCGCCTGGGAGCAACTGCGCGAGGCGCTGACGTCCGCGATGAAGGAGAACGACGGCTCCGGTCTCCTGGTCCTCTCCGACAGCTACTACGAGCGGGACGCGGACGGCGCGTACAGCAACCTGATGTTCGCCAACGCGGCCGTGAACTGCCTGGACCTGCCGCCCGCCTTCGACACCCCCGACGAGGTGCGCAGGGCGCTGCCCCAGTTCGAGAAGGCGTCGCCGGTCTTCGGCGAGGGCCTGGCGTGGGCGTCCCTGAACTGTGCGTACTGGCCCGTGGGGGCCACGGGCGAGCCGCACCGCATCGAGGCGAAGGGCGCGGCGCCCATCGTGGTCGTCGGCACCACCCGCGACCCGGCCACCCCCTACCGCTGGGCCCGGGCCCTGGCCGGCCAGCTCTCCTCGGCCCGGCTCCTCACCTACGAGGGCGACGGCCACACGGCCTACGGCCGGGGCAGCTCCTGCATCGACCGCACGATCAACGCCTACCTCGTCCGCGGCACCCCTCCACAGGACGGAAAGCGCTGCTCGTAGCCGGTCCGCCCGGCCCCGGAGGGACCGCCTCCGGGGCCGGTACGGAGCACCCCCGGAAACTGTGTAGACTTACCGTCGTTGCTGGTCGCACCATAGTGCGGACAGCGCGCCGCCTTAGCTCAGATGGCCAGAGCAACGCACTCGTAATGCGTAGGTCTCGGGTTCGAATCCCGAAGGCGGCTCCGAAAAACCCCAGGACAGATAGCCGCTGACCTGGGGTTTTCTGCTGCTCGGGGCATGATGCGTCACACGGCCGGGGTGCCGCGAGATGGCTTGCGTGAGCGATGCGTGAGCG
Source organism: Streptomyces sp. NPDC058741 (assembly GCF_042746715.1). Classification (NCBI taxonomy): domain Bacteria; kingdom Bacillati; phylum Actinomycetota; class Actinomycetes; order Kitasatosporales; family Streptomycetaceae; genus Streptomyces; species Streptomyces sp. NPDC058741. Next base: position 12,991 of record NZ_JBHYQH010000034.1, read on the forward strand.
GAGCGGTCCGGTGCCCTACTTCTTGGGCTTCTTCCGCTTGGCCTTCTTCTTGGCCCTGGTCTCGGCTTTCGCCTTGGCCTTCTTTGCGGCCTTACAAGGCCGAACGCCTCGGCTGGAACCAGACCAGCCCCGAATGGCTCCAGGACCGCATCCGCGCCGCCATCCCCCACGTGACAGACGCCGAGGAATTCATCGCCTACCTCGAGGCCGGCGGCGTCGAGGTCCAGGTCCGGCGCGGCCCGTCAGGAGACCTCCTCGGCTACGCCACCGGCCGACCCGGCGACGTCAACGAGGCCGGCGAGCAGATCTACCACCCCGGAAGCAAGATCTCCCCCGACCTCTCACTGCCCAAAATCAAGGCCCGCCTCGAATCCAGCCGATCCGAGGAACACCCCACCGCCCGCCGCAACCACCCCAGCACTCCCTGGCACCAAGCCACCGACGCCCTCAACAGCGACCACACCGACCTCGCCCACGACACACACGCCCAGGCCCACATCACCGCCCTCGGCGAACTGATCGAAGCCACCGCCCAGACGGCACCCGCCCACCTGCAGGCCGAACTCCACGCCGCCTCCAAGGCGTTCGCACGGGCCCAGCGCTCCCAGATCCGGGCGGAAGACCGAGCCGCCCACGCCCTGCGCAGCGCGGCACGCGACATCGTGCACACGGCCACCGGCCCCGACGGCAGCGCCCGTGACGAGCATGATCGGGGCGGTGAAGCTCTTGATCCAATCGACTTGCTGCAAACTCGCGCAATCTTCCTGGGGGTTGAGAGACAGCCGTCCTACGGTCGTCTCCAAACCCGAGCAACCAAGGGAAGCCGGCGGACGCGCCTGAGGTGCGGAGCCGAGAGCAACTTCCCTGCCCGTGAGGTGTGGAGGACAGCGATGGCTCTTGCCTTGCAGAGTGCAACCGCTCCCGAGGCGACGCGCGGCAGATTACGGAGCGCTTCCGGCGGCATAGCCAGTGCAGTTCCGCCGCAGGGACGGGTTCCGCAGGTACACGGTCCGGGGAGAGACATGGACCAGCCAGTTCGCTTCGTCGCCTCCTGCACCCGCTCACCGCAGCGAGTAGGGAGCTGCGCCGGATCAGTGCCGCTCACCTCCGGCTGTGGGCGACGTGCTCCGACTGGTGGAACTCTTCACGATGCTGAAGCGAGGAGGGGCAGAGGCCAGCATCACGTACGCGTAGGCACCGTCATCCTGAGTGCCAAGGGGAGGGGGGCCGCGTGCCGAACGGCGGACGTTTGACGCGCCGCCAGGACTGAGGACAGCGTCGGGGGCCCCCATCGCGGTACCGCTGCTGACGACGTCGGGGTTCACACCGCCCGCCGCGGCCGGCGAGCATGCGGGCGCACTCAACGTGATGACGTACAACCTGCGCTTCGCGAGCCCTATCGGCACGCACCGCTGGTCCGATCGGCCGCTGTGGTGCTTGAGCTTGCCCTGTGGTGGCCGCGTCGGCCCATATGCGGCGTCACTGCTCATGGATGGGCCGGTGGCGGATGCGGAGGGTTGGCAGCAGTGCGGCATGGGGGGCGACGTAAGCGGATTTGAGGATTCCACGGTCCTTTCATGGAGGAGAACCGGTCACTCCATTACCTGGACATTACTCGTGGCGCGTGGGTGTCGTTGGAGAAATCCCAGGTCGATCACCATGCCGAGGCCGGGGCTGCCGTCATCCGGCATGCTTCGGTTCCGGCCAGGATGGCTTCATGGCCTGTTCTCCCTGTTCAACAGTCGCTAGTGTGGCGTTGCCTTCGGGAAGTGCAGCGGCCTTCTTGCAGGGAACTGCGGGTAGGCCGCTTGGTTACTGCATTCGAGTCATGCGGGATGTCGTCCTGCTCGACAGCCGATAGGGGCTAGTGGCTGACCATCACGGGTCCATCGGTTGTGAATTGTCCCGGAAATATCGAAAATCTGAGGCATGAGATGACCGAAATGGGGGATAGGTACGTGAGGTCGAATCTGGATACGGGTATTGACGCCCGTGGTGCTGCGAACATTCCCTTTATGCAGGGAAAGCATGCGGGTCTGTAGTGTCCCACTACCTGGCATGTCTTCTTATATAAGCCCTGCCAGTTGAAGGTCGCGCACAAAAAAAAAGCCAGGAGACTCCGGATCTCAAGACCGCCCACGCCTCGGCGAGAAATTTTACGGCGCATTATCCACTTTCGGTGTGACGCGCGTAGCAGCCGATTTCGCGAGGTTGATACACAAAGCCGCGCGGCCCCCTGCAATACCTCTCACAGACTTGCTTGACGTTTCGCGTCAGGCATGGTCGGTCCATGTCTTGGTCCGGCAGTACCACCAGCAAGAATCGGAATGCACCGCAACGCAATAGAGAGACGGGAGACAACGCGATGGAACAGAAGATCGCCGCGTTCATGAACGAGCAGGACCTCGGTTCGCTGGAGCAGGGCTACCGGGACGACGCCCCGATGCCGGTCCTGGCCACCCCCGCTGCGGCCGTCGCCACCTGCTGGTACGTCGGCGGTGCGGCCGCTGGTGCGGCCGCTGTTGTGGGTGCCTACGTCACCGGCCGCGTCGTCGGCTGAACCTCTCACCACGATCAATCTCGAAGGAGAAATGCCATGAGCAGGATCGTAGACAGTGTTGTCGCCGTCACCCCGACGGACCTGACGGACGACAGTCAGGGCGAGTTCGGCGCGATGGCGCCCGTTCAGGCCACCCCGACGCTGGTCGCGTTCGGCGTGGGCTTCGCCGGCGGCGCCGGTGTTGCGTGGGTCACTGTGCAGGCGTACGAGGCGGGCGCCAACGACTGATCGGTTCAACCCGACTGAGCATCACCTGCTGAGGAGCCCGGCGGGCTTCTGAGTGTGCTGCCACCTGGGAGTTGCTTCCGGGGAACGACAGGCTGTCGGGCCGCGGCGGAATCGCGGCCCGACAGCTTTTCCAGCCTACCCTCAACAGGTTCAACGTGGAGGAAAAATTCGGCATGATGCGAATAAAGAGACTTGCTTCTTCAGTATTTTCGCCAATTCCGATTTCCCGCGATCGCGCGATAGGGATATCCGAACGCCTCGCGGCCCTCTCCAGCCTTTCTTCTTCTCTCGAATACCTGCACCAGCATCGCAACCTGGCGCCGGGTGGTCTCAATGACTGGGAGATCATGAAGCAGACGCCGGAGAGTAAGATCCCGGTGATCCAGAAGCTCACCAACGCCGTGAGCGGCAGGCGGACCACGCTGACTCTGCACGCCACGCGCGTCGCCTGCAGCCTCGGAATACTGTTGCCCGGCAACGGCACGTGGCGGGCGGCGGGCAACCTCTACCTCGCCGCCACCACCACCCTTCTGCAGGCCCGTCACCGCTATGGCACCGACGGCTCGGACCAGGTCGCCACACAGGTGCAGACGGTCACCGGACTTGCTCGCATGTCGAAGAGTCCGCAGGTCAGTGACGCCTTGATGTGGTACCTGGCGATCCAGGCCAACATGTCCTACGCGACGTCCGGCTGGGCCAAGCTGGCGGGAACGAAGTGGCGTGACGGTTCGGCTCTCCCCGGCGTGCTGCGGACCCGCACCTACGGCTTCGAGCGCGCGTACCGGCTGACGCAGCGCTATCCCAGGGCCAGCAAGGTGACGCAGCACGCCGTACTGGCGATGGAATGTCTTTTCCCCGTCGTCTATCTGGCAGGCGGGAAGTTGACGCGACCGATGATCGGTTCGGCCGCGGGTTTCCATGTCGCCAATGCGTTCGTCATGGGGCTGGGCCGGTTCATGACCGCGTTTCCCGCCATGCATCCCATGATCGCCTATACGACGGCGCCTCGGACGCTCCCGGCGGTCGCCGGGCGGGACGACCGGATGGTCAGGACCGCGCTGGTGCTGCTGGCCGGTGGTGTCGCCGGTGCGGGTGTGCTGGCGTCCCAGCGGCGCGCGCGGGCCGTGGCGGGCTGGCCGAACTCGCGGACCGTCACCACCCGCAACGGCAACGTCCTCTTCTACGACACCGGAGGTCAGGGCCTCGACGACCGCCCGGTCCTGGTGTTCAACCACGGCCTTGCCTCGACCCCCGAGCACTTCGCGTGGATGGTCGAGCGGTTGGCGTTCGACCTCGGACACCCCGTGGTGACGTACGCCCGCGCCGGCTACGGCCCCAGCCGCCGGGTGAAGCAGGCCCCGTACACCATCCAGGAGTCCGTGGACGACCTGGAGGACCTCGTCCGCCAGGCACTTCCCGAGGACCGCAAGGTGGTGCTGGTCGGGCACTCCCTGGGCGCGGACCTCAACCGCCGGGCGGCGGCGCAGCTCGGTGAGCGGGTGGCGGGCGTCGTCTACCTCGACCCCACCCACCCAGGGCAGCTCGTGCGGTCGGAGAAGCAGCGCAAGGGCAGTGAGATGTTCACCTACTCCCTGACGGAGATGGCGCGCTGGACCAAGCTGGGCAGCGGTGCGTTGATGTCGCGTCCTCGCTGGGTGGACGACCTGCCGTACGCCTATCGCCAGAAGGTCTTCGCCCTCTACACCGACGCGCGGCTGTGGAGTGCGGCGGCGCGGGAGTGGGAGGTGGTCAGGGAGGAGTTCCGCTCCTTCGACGAGAGCCTGACCCCGGTGCCGGCACCGGGACTGGTCGTCGCCGCGCAGGTGACCGTGGACATGGATCCCGAACAGCTGCTCATGTACAACGACATCGTCCGCACCCACCAGGCGGCGAGCCGGCACGGGGACGTCGCCGTCGTGGAGCGTGCCGGTCACGACACCATCCTGACCGACGCTCGCCACGCCCGAACCGCCGCGGACCTGATCGCGGCCTTCGTGGACCAGCACTGCGCGCCGACCGTGGTGGCCCCGGCCGGGAAGCTCGCGGACAAGGCCGGGGAGGAGAAGTGAGCATCTCCGCATCCCTCAAGGAGGCACTCACCGGCCCCGGTGCGGTGACGCGTCTCGCAGGCGCCGCCCTGCTGGTGACGACCCTGGCCGCGCAGCATCCGAATCCGGCTTTCGAGCGCGCACGGGAGAAGGACCTCTTCTCTCTCGTGCCGAACTGGAAGTTCTTCGCGCCGAACCCCGCGACGCACGACTACCACTACCTCTACCGCACCCTCGACGAAAGCCATGAGACATCCCCCTGGATCGAACTCGACCTGATCCAGAACCGCAGGATGATCCAAGCGTTCTGGTTCTCGTCCCGCCGGACGGAAAAAGCGGTGTTCGATATCTGTACTGCCATCATCAAGAACATCGCAAAGGGCAGCGACCCGACCGGCACTCCACCCTTCCGGGTCCTGTCTGAATTCATCCGGAGGCAGATCAGGGACGCCCCGAATGTAGCCGATGTCCGTGGCTTCCAATTCGCTGTGGTCCGTGCCGCAGGTCATGACGACAGTGAGGATCCGGAGGTTCTCTACGTTTCCACCTATCAGGCGATGAACGCTGCGCCACCAGTCTTTCTGCGGGCCGCCTGAGACCGACTACTCCCGCTACGAGGAGTGTCCTCACCCAAGAGAAACGGAGAGCCGATGACAATCGCGGACATTGGCTATGGCAAACAGTTCGAGGGCTGGTACGACCGCATCTTCCAGGACGACGCCTCCACACGGGTCACCGTTGAGGCCCTGACCGGACTCCACCCCGACCCTGCCTGGGGCACATTGGAGTTCGGCGTTGGGACAGGCCGGATCGCACTGCCACTGTCGCATCGCGTCGGCCTGGTCGCCGGCGTGGACTCCTCTCAAGAGATGCTCAGGGCTCTGGAGAAGCGGGCGGGGGAAGGGCAGGTGATCGCCGAGCTCGGCGACATCCGGACCTACCGTGGCGACCGGCAATACGGCCTGGTCTACTGCGTCTGCTCCACGCTCGCGCTGGTCCTCGACCCCGAGGGACAGCGCGAGGCCATCGCCCGCGCGGCCGAACACCTCCGGCCCGGCGGCCGACTGGTGGTCGAGACCCACAACCGCCCGGGAGTCGTCTCTCAGCACGAGGGCCTGACGCGCACCACGATGTTCGTGCCCTACCCGGAGCCGAACACCGGCATCCAGATGCACGCCACGCTTTTGATGGACAACCGGATCTGGCAGGTGTCCACCGTGTGGTTCGAGGCCGACGGCACCCACCGCATCGGCACCGAAGTCGCCCGCCTGCTCACGCCCGACGAGGTGGACGGCTACGCGCAGGACGCCGGGCTGCAGACCGAGGGTCACTACAGTGACTGGCAGCGGACCGAGTACGTCCCCGCGACCGGCCTGTTCATCGCCACCTACACCAAGCCGGCATGAACCTCAGGGAGATAGTCCTCCGCCACCGGGGCCTGCTGATCGCCGGTATCGGCATGGGCCTGCTCGGCGCGGCGGCCACCCTCGCCCAGCCCTGGATGCTGGGCCGACTGATCGAGGCCGTGGCCCTGGACAAGCCGATCGCCTGGCCCATCACGTTCATCGCGCTGTTCTTCGTCGCGGACGCGGCGCTGAGCGCCGGCCATACCTATGCCATCGGCAGGGCCGGCGAGAACATCGTGTTCGACGCCCGAAGCATCCTCGGCGGCCGTCTGCTGCGCAGTCGGATTCCGCACTTCTCGCGCTGGGAGCACGGTGACGTCTTCTCGCGCACGGTGTCCGACACCTCCATCGCCTGCTTGATCATCGCCCAGGCCCTGGCACAGGTGGTGACCTCCGTCTTCATGGTGATCGGCGGCATTGCGCTGATGGCCAGGCTCGACTGGAAGCTGCTGCTCACCACGCTCGGTTGCCTGGGGCTGGCCAGCGTCAGCGCGCTCCTGCTGGCTCGTCAGGTCCGAATCGCCGCGCTGCAAAACCGGCAGAACATCGGTGCGTTCGGCTCGGGCCTACAACGGGTGCTCGGTGCGATCACAACGGTCAAGGCGTCCCGCGCCGAAGGGCGGGAGACCGAGCAGCTGATACGCCTGGCCGACCGGGCTCGACGCAGTGGAATCCGGGTCACTGGATTCAGCTCTCTGCTCACCCCGATGATGAACGTTGGCACGCAGCTCTCGCTCGCCGTCGTCATCACCTGGGGTATGGCCCGGGTCGCCACCGGATCGCTCACGCCCGCCGACCTCACATCATTCGTGATGTACCTCTTCTATTTGGTGGCACCGCTGGTGATGCTCTTCATGTCGATCGCCCAGATCCAGCAGGGGCGCGCCGCCATCCAGCGCGTGACTGAGCTGGGGACGATCCCGCAGGAGGAGCAGGAGGACGGGCAGCCAACGGAACGGCAGGAGCGCGCGTCCGTCGTGGAATCGGAGCCGGCGGTCAGCTTCGAGGGCGTCGGCTTCGCTTACCACGAGAATGCCCCGGTCTTGAGGGACGTCTCGTTCACCGTGCCGCGTCGCGGCCTGACCGCGATCGTGGGCGCCTCCGGCACGGGCAAGACGACGACGTTCCAGCTCATCGAGGGCTTTCACCAGCCGGACACCGGCACCATCCGGGTCACGGGCCACGACATCGCCGCCCTTCCGCTTACCCAACTGCGCTCGCTGGTCGGTTATGTCGAGCAGGACGCACCGCTCCTGCGCGGTACCATCCGCGAGAACCTGACGTACGCGAACCCGGAGGCCGACGAGGCCGACATCGCTCGCGCGCTGCGGCTTGCCAGCCTGGAGGAGTTCATCACCGCGTTGCCCGACGGCCTCGACACTGAGCTGGGTGAGCGCGGCGCCGGCCTGTCCGGCGGCCAGCGGCAGCGGCTCGCCATCGCACGGACGTTGCTGCAGCGTCCGGAGCTGATCCTGCTCGACGAGGTCACCGCCCACCTCGACAGCGACACCGAGGCGGCACTGCGCGACGCGATCATGGAAGCCGGCCGTGAATGCGCCGTGCTTGCCATCGCGCACCGGCTGTCCACCATCGTGCAGGCCGACCGCATCATCGTGATGGAGGAGGGACGGGTACGGGCGACCGGCACCCACCGAGAGCTCATCGAATCCGACGCGGTCTACCGGCGGCTTGCCAGTGGGCAGTTCGCGATCGAGGACGCGTTGGCATGACACGGGTCGATGTCGCGGTCGTAGGCAGTGGCCCCAACGGTCTGACCGCCGCCGTCACCATGGCGCGCGCCGGGCTGACCGTGGAGGTCCACGAGCAGGCTGCCGCCATCGGCGGCGGGCTGCGCGGCGAAGCCCTGTTTGACTCCGAGGTACGGCACGACCTCTGCGCTGCCGTCCACCCGATGGCGGCCGCCTCCGCGTTCTTCCGCGCGTTCGACCTGGAGGCCCGCGGCGTACGGCTGCTGCAGCCGCCGATTTCCTACGCACACCCGCTGGATGGTGGTGTCGCTGCGTTCGCGTACCGCGACCTCGCCGAGACGCGCGACCGGCTGGGCCCGGACGGGCAGCGCTGGTACCGGTTGATGGCGCCGCTGGTGAGACACAGCCCAGGCGTGACCGACTTCCTGCTTTCCGGCCAGCGGTCCCTGCCGCCCGACCCCGCTGTACCGCTGTTCCTGGGCCCGCGGGTGCTGGGTCATTTCCTGCGGGGCAACGGGCTACGTACGGAGGCCGCCCGCGCGTTGCTGACGGGAGTCGCGGCGCACGCGGTGGGTCGGTTGCCCAGCCTGCCTGCTGGCGCCATCGCGATGTTGCTCGGCCATCTGGCCCATGCGACCGGCTGGCCGCTGCCACAGGGCGGCAGCCACCGCATCGCCGAGGCCCTGGCTGATGACCTGACGGCGCATGGCGGCGCTGTGCACACCGGCCGACGGGTCACCGACCTCGCGGAGCTGGACGCACGGGTGATCATGCTGGACACCACGCCGCGCGGTCTGCTGGCGCTGGCCGGCGACCGGTTGCCACCCCGATACCGCTGGGCGCTGGATCGCTTCCGTTACGGTCCGGGCGCGGCGAAGGCCGACTTCCTGGTCAGCGAGCCCATTCCGTGGGCCGATCCGGAGGTGGGGCGAGCCGGGACCGTGCACCTGGGCGGTACCCGTGCCGAAACACTCGCGACGGAGAACGCCGCCGCCCGGGGCCAGGCCGGACAGGAGCCTTTCGTCCTGCTGGTCGACCCAGCCGTGACCGATCCCGGCCGAGCCGTCGGCGGGCGCCGCCCGATATGGGCGTACGCGCACGTCCCGAACGGCGATACCCGGGACCCGGTGCCGCTGATCACCCGAAGGGTCGAGCGGTACGCGCCCGGTTTCGCCGACACGGTCATCGCGGCGCGCGGCGTGTCGGCGGCCGCGTACGAGACCTACAACCCGAACTATCCCGGCGGGGACATCGGCGCCGGAGCCATCACACTCACGCAGTCGGTGTTCCGGCCCGTACCCGCCTGGAATCCGTACCGCACCCCGCTGCCCGGGGTGTACCTGTGTTCGGCCTCTACACCACCCGGCCCCAGCGTGCACGGCATGTGCGGCCACCTCGCCGCGATGGCCGCCCTGCACCGGGAGTTCCACATCACCGCCGTGCCGCCCCTGGGACCCGACGGCGGACTCACCCCCACACAGAACAGTTCGACCCCCACAGAGGAAAGCAGGACAGCGTCATGAGCATCAGTCACCGCCCCACCGCCGCGGAGGACTTCGCCGGGTATCTTCGCGCCTACCATGCCGATGCCATCGACGGCGGCGACCCGGTCGCGGAGGTCTGGGACCGCTATCACCTGCCCGACGGCACACACCAGGTCAACGGCCGGATCTGGGACCGCGACAAGATCCTGGGCAGCCTCCGCTCCCGGCGTTCCCTCGGGGCGCCGTACGAGCTGTACATCCACGAAGTGACCGTGGAAGGATCTCGCGCCGCCGCCCGGTACACGATCAGCACGCCCATGCTGGGGAAGATCCAGTCTGCTACGGAAGCGGCCGTCTTCGCCGAACTGGCCGAGGACGGGCGGGTGGCCCGTACGATCTCCTTCTCCGCCACCCGGCCCGGCTGGTCGGGGCGGGACCGGGACGAGCCGTTCGACAGCGAGGCCCGCCCCGCGCCGGGCACCTCGCCCGCACTGCCGCCCGCCGAGGGAGAGGAACCGACTCCCGCCCAGGACCCGGCGCACTACCTGCGGGCCTACTACGCGGCCGGGTACGACGTGACGGTGCCGGCCGCCGAGGCGCACGACCGTTTCCACACCCCCGACGCGCTGCACCAGGTCGGGCGAAAGGTGATGCAGCGCTCGGGCGTCCTGAAGGCGCTGGAGGAGGGGCGCAAGCTGGGCCACACCTATCCGGTGGAGGTTCACGAGACGCTGCGAGAGGGCAACCGCTTCGCGGCCCGCTACACCACCAGCAGGGACGGGAATCCGGCGCGGCCGCAGGAGGTCTTCGCCTTCGGCGAGTTCGCCTCGGACGGCCGTGTCCGGTCGGTTCGCTTCGCGCTCGATCCCGGCTATGACGCGGCGTAGGGGTTCGACGAGTCGGCTGGGGCGCGCCGGACGGGGACGAAGCAGGTGTTGTCGGCGGGTACGCCTTCGTGCTCGTGGCCGTCGTCGTCCTGGTACCGCCAGGTGAAGCGCAGGCCGTGGGCGGTGGTGAGGTCAGGGCTGTCCATGAGCTGGAAGTGCAGGTGGGGCTCGGAGGAGTTGCCCGAGTTGCCGCACTCCGCGAGTGACTGACCGGCCGTCACATGGTCCCCGACAGCCACTTTCAGCGAGTGGCGCCGCAGGTGCGCGAAGACGGCGTACGCTCCGTTGCCCAAGTCGAGGATCAAGTGGTTGCCGAGCAGGTGGCGCGGAAGGCCGAGGGAGCGCATGAAGCCCTCAGGCAGCACGTAAAGCAGGCCGGCCAGGGAAGTACGCGTCAGGTGGTCACGCTGGCCGTCTCTGGCAGCGACCACCTGGCCGTTCGCGGGGGCGAGCAGCGGTTCACCGAAGGACGGGTAGGACTCGGGGCGCCGTGTCAGCGGCCACAGCCACACGGGTTCGGGCGCCGGGCGGCGGGCCAGGTCAATCGCGTAAGTCTGCGCGAGGTTGTGGGTGTGGCTGGGCACCTTGGTGGCGGGCCCGTTGCGGGCCATCCAGCGGCCGTTCACGGGGATGTCCAGTGCCAACGGTGGGGCTTCTTCACTCGGCGGGCGCTGGGCACGCGTCATCGCCCGCCGCATCAGCAGACCTGTCACCAGCAGGGCAAGCCCGACGAGCCATAACGGCCCGATGCCCTTGCCGTTGACGAGGATGCACGCGGCGCCGGCGGCCAGTACCAGGCCGTGGCGTTTCCACAGGGACTGTGGCATGTGGGGGCCTTTCGATGGGGGGACTTGCAGGTGGCGCAGCGTTCCAGAGTCCTGGTCTGCCGGCCCACCCGGGACCTCAACGCGGCGGCGACTGTGTGTGGGAGGTGGCCTTCATCGAGTTGTTGATCGGCCACGTAGTGAGGGATGTGGCCGATCCGCAGTCTCTGGTGTCCGCGGTGCCCCGACACACCTTCAGCCGGCCGGTGGTGGTCGGTCGATAGGGGCTCAGCCGAAGGTTGACGGGAGAGACTTCGTCTCCGCATTGGGTGGCATGTTTGGTAGAGGGGGAAGGAATGAAGTCACGGGTCCACTGGACCCAGACCGAAGAGCATCCGGTGCCTGTGTTCCGGATTTCTCCCTTGGCCACGAGGACTGTCCCGCTGCCGTCATGTTCGGTCCAGCGGGTACCGGACGCGCTAGCCGAACTGTGGGTTGCCGACCACTCGACCGGAGCAGCCGCAGAACTTGCGGGACTCGCTGCCGCCGAGTTCGCTGAGAAAGATAAGGCAGCGATGACGACAGCGATTGTCGAGAGTGTTCGTTTTGATGGCTTGAGGTTCATCTGGAATCACCTGGGGTTTCCTGGAGAGATATGCACTGGATGGTTCCTGGCTCCTTGAAGCCGGCGCCTGTGTCGGCGCTAGCTGGCAGGTCAATGCTATGCGGGGAGAGGGGAAACGCAAGAGTGAGTCGAGTGAGAAGTCTGGTGTGTGACTCTTTCAAGTCAACTTTCCCTTGGCCGGAGCTCTGGACCGGTCCCTGCATTGGTGAGGGTGCCGTTCATGGCCGCTATGCTCACCCTGCTGCACTTGCTGGAATTTGTCACGCGACCGTTGATGCATTATTAAGTCCCTTCGCGTCTGCGCAACGCCTTGGTGGAGGAGAGTCTTTATGCTTCTCCTGGAGTGAAGCGGGTTGTCGGAGTCGGCTAATGTCTCTCATACCTTCCAGGCGCGGGGTGATACCGGTATCGGGTTGCGTGACATCTGGTAAGGCGGTGGCGATGCTTGTTGCCGGTGAACTGCTGTAAGCCAAGCCTGCTTGCCTGTGCTCGACCACCGCAGCGGTGACGACACCTACAGCACCGGCAGCGCCGTAAGCCACGCATGACGCTCGGTAGTGTGTTCGGTTCGGGGAGGGTGGCGGAGGGTAGGCGGCCGCGGCCGCAGACACGGTCCCGCGGCCCCGGACCACGGCCAACGGGGCTCTTGACCAGGCACACCGACAACCACGGACCACGGTCCGTGGGTCAGAATGGGGAACACCGATGACGACTGTTCACGCGTCGCTCGACGGACGGGGCGGTGCACCGCCGCAGAGCGACAAGGTCATCGACGTACGCGAATTATGGATGGGCTATTGCAGTCAGGACGTACTGAAGGGGGTCGGCTTCACGGCCCGGCGGGGTGAGGTACTTGTCCTGCTCGGCCCGAACGGCGCTGGTAAGACGACCACGATCGAGATCCTGGAAGGCTTCCGGATGCGCTCGTCCGGTGACGTCGCGGTGCTGGGCGCCGATCCGGCGCACGGGGACGAGCGGTGGCGAGCGCGGCTCGGTATCGTGCTGCAGTCTTGGCGCGACCACGGTAAGTGGCGGGTGCGGGACTTGCTGGCCCATTTGGGCTCATACTACGCGCCGTACTCGACCATGTTCGTGCGTCGTCCGTGGGGCGTCGATGAACTCCTCGCCGCCGTTGGGCTGACTGAGCAGGCGTACAAGCGGGTCGGAGCGCTGTCCGGGGGGCAGCGCAGGCGGCTCGACGTGGCCATCGGCATTGTGGGCAGGCCCGAACTGCTGTTCCTTGACGAGCCGACGGCCGGCCTGGATCCAGAGGCCAGGAGTGAGTTCCACGGCCTGGTGCGTGGGCTCGCGGACGAAAACACCACGGTCTTGATGACCACCCACGATCTCGCCGAGGCGGAGAAACTCGCTGACCGGATCCTCATCCTGGCCGGCGGCCGGATTGTCGCTGACGGGTCCGCCGAGGACCTGTCCCGACAGGCCTCGGCCGAGGCCACTGTGCGCTGGACGCGGGACGGGCGGCCTTTCGAGCAGGAGACGACGGAGCCCACTCAGTTCGTCCGTCGACTGTTTGAGGAGCACGGCGGCGCCATCGGCGACCTGGAGGTGCGCCGGGCAAATCTGGAAGACACCTACCTGACGATGGTCAGGCAGTGGGAGGCGGGGAACGTCTCCGGCGAGCGGGTGGCGCACACATTTGGGGAGGGATCGCGGTGAACCCGGTGTGGTATGCGGCGCGAGCCGGGGTGCGGCGCGGCTGGACGGAGCTGCGCCAGACCTTCACCACGGGTCAGGACCTGTTCGGGCACGCCCTGTGGACGGTTCTGCTGATCGTACCGATGTTCCTGGTCAGGGACGATCCGCTGAAGGGCGCAGGCATCTCGGCCGGCGCGTTCATGCTGCCGAGCATGTTGGGCATGACGCTTGCGTTCACTGGGGTGATGACCACGGCGCAGTTGCTCGCGGCCGAGCGTGAGGACGGCACCCTGCTGCGGGCGAAGGCCGTGCCGCACGGCATGGTCGGTCACCTGGTCGGCAAGATCATCTTGGTGTCGGGTACGGCGCTGGTCTCCATGGCTCTTGCCCTGGTTGCCGGTGTGTTCCTGGTCGACGGTGTGGCCCGGCAGGGCGGCGGAGCATGGCTGATGCTGCTGTGGGTCGTGCCGTTGGGTCTCCTGGCGAGCCTGCCGATTGGCGCCGTCATCGGGGCCCTTGTGGAAAGCCCTCGCACCGTCGGGCTGCTGATGCTCCCGGTGATGGGCCTGGTCGTGATCTCCGGAATCTACTTTCCGCTGACGAAGCTGCCCGAGTGGTTGCAGGCCGTCGGGCAGGTCTTCCCCGTGTACTGGCTCGGGCTCGGCCTCCGCTCGGCGCTACTTCCGGCCGACGCTGTCGCTGCTGAGATCGGCGAGTCCTGGCGACATCTGGAGACGGCAGGGGTGCTGGGCGTCTGGGCGGTCGCCGGACTGTCGCTCGCCCCCTCCGTCCTGCGCAGGATGGCCCGCCGAGAGTCCGGTTCGGCAGTGGCGGAACGGCGCCGGAAGGCAATGCAGCGGGTCGGCTGATGGCAGCCCCACCTACGTGTACAGGCTGAGCGGGCATGCCAGTCTCGGGCGGGACAGCGTGACGGAACGCGTGAGCGATGCGTGAGCGGACGGTGCGGCACTCGGTGGACTGGGTCTCATGGGGATCCACGGTCGCACCTCTCTGACCTGGCAAAACAGGATGCCGCGTCAGGTACTGACATCCACGATCACGATCCTGTCAGCCCTCGTAATGCGTAGGTCTCGGGTTCGAATCCCGAAGGCGGCTCCGGCAAAGGCCAGGTGGCATAGTCCGTGACCTGGCCTTTTGTGTTGCTCCGGCGGTGTCGGTGGCGGAGGAGACGGCCGACCTGGTCCTCCAGGGCATCAAGGCCGAGGAAGCGCTGGAGGCTCTGGTCAGCGGTACGGAGTGGGTCGCCGGTCATGCGGTGGGAATCCCCGCCCACGAGACGGTGATCCGCATCCCCGCTCGCATGGTGCCCGTTCTGAGGGAGGCGTGGGATGTCGCAGAACGGCGTGCCGAGCTTCGCTGAGCTGCTGGCCGGTACGTGCCGCAGCGCCGTGCATCTGGAGATGCGCGACGCGTAGGGCGTCGGTGATGAGGCCGAGGAGTTCGAGCACCTGCGCAAGGACGCCGGCCCCACCGGGAAGGAACGTTCCGCCCGGTGCGGCTGGCACCCTGCGAGAACCACCCTCTCCACAAGGGCGAGGTACAAGGGCGAGGTACAGCTGACGGGGACATCCGTGCCTGGTGTGCTGCCCGTGGTGCCGCCGGCCGGGCGGACCCCCTGTTCGCTACGGCCCGTGCCGTCGACTCGATGAACGTGGAGTGGCGCAGGAGCCAGCGGATGGGCATGCGCAAGACCCAGGAGGACATCTACGACCGCTACGCGCGGAGCGGCGTCACCCGCGCGTACGTCTCCGACGTCATGCCTGGCTTCTTCCAGACCCCGTCCACGGCAACGCTGCCCGCGCCTTGATTGAGACGGCGATCAGCTCCCTCGGATCACGTCGCGCAATTCCCCGCAATTCTGTTGAGGCGAAACTCCAGCTCTCCGTAAGGTCGTTGGAGTCACCGGGCAGCTCCAGGCTTCTCCTCGGCGGCAGTGGAGGAGAGTCCCGCCCGCGCCCCCATGGCGCGCGGGACGTCCCAGCCCCGAGGAGACGACCCCGTGAGCGTCATGACCAGACCCACCGCAGTCGGACCGCCCGGCTACGGCGAAACCCTCCCTTGCGGGCCCGAGACGGACCGCCGTGCCAGGCGCCGCGCCTCGGCCGCGCTGAACACCCGGGACACAGCGGAGTTGGTGGACCCGGGCGCGCTGATCGTCTCCGGGCTCGTGGGCAACGCGGTCCGCCACACCTCGTGCCGTCTGGACCGGGTATCCGTCCGGCGAGTCACGGACGATCTCGTACGGATCGGCGTCACCGACGAATCCCACGCCCTGCCGAGAATGGATCTGATCGCCGGCGGCGATGACACCGGGCGCGGCCTGGTACTGGTCGACGCGCTGTCACACCGCTGGGGCTACGACGAGACGGGCTGGGGCAAAACCGTCTGGGCCGAGCTGGTGGTCCCGGCGTGCTGACCTTGCGGCTGCTGCCCGAAGACGAACGGACAGGCGTCGCCGAGCAGGCCGGTCCTTCACTCACATCGTCGATACCCCGCACGCACGCGTGGCCGAACTGACCATCTGCGCCCAGGTACTCCAGCCCGCCGACCGTACGCCGTCCCACAAGGAGCTGGCGGGCCCTGTGGAGGAGTACCTGGACGCGACGTACAAGGGGGGCGTGAGCGTCGTCCTCCGGTCGACGGCCCTCGCCGAGGTTCCCGCCGCGCAGGGGATCCGAGGCGCATCGGCGGCGTCCCGCCCCCCACTGCCGACGGTGAAAGATCCCCTGAACAACACCCCCACTTCGACGACCTGCGCAGGCGGGCTAGGTAGCCGGTCACCTCACCGGGCACCGGGCGACCAGCACGTGAACGGGATCACCGTCAGTCGCCCGCGGCCCGCCCCACAGCGCAGGTCAGGCGTACCGTCCGCCGCTACCTCCACCTCCCCGGTCTCGCCCGTCCGACAGGACGGATCCGGTGGTGGGCATATACCTGACCCCGGACTCTTCACAAGATCGGACAGAGTCTTTACAGGACCGAACGCGTGCGCCATGATCGTGCGCGGCACCGTACAACTGCGGTCGGCAGCAACCTTGGACGAGCAGGGTTGTGTGTCAACAACGGGGGAGTTCCTTCATGTACAGCCACACCATCCGCCTGGGTGGCTCTGCGGCGCTGACCATCGCCGCACCTCTCAGGTTCAACGACTTCGATCCCTTCCACGAGGGTGTCGTGACATGTACAGGCACGGTTTCGGCATGACGTCGTACTCGGTTCTTGTGCCTTTCGTGCCCCGTCGGCCCGAGCAGGTGCTGCCGTACGCGGGCCTTGTCCACTGGACCCAGGCAGAACGACTGTGGCAAGGCCAGGCCCTGCTTGTGGAGCCTCACCAAAGCTTTGCGCACGCGGCAGGCTCGGGTTTCAGAGTGCCTACAGGGCTCGGTGTGACGCTCATGCCGTTGCGTCATCCCTTCGAGGCCGCGCTGCAGGCTCGGTCATTGGCGATGACCACCGGTCAGCCCGTGACAGCCGGGTTCGGTCCAGGAGCGAAGTCCCTCCAGCAGAGCCTGCTCGGCGCGCCCTACGCGAGCCCGCTGACCGCGGCGAGGGAGTATCTCACCGCCGTGCGCGGGCTGTTGGCGAACGAGATCGTCGACATCAAGGGTGAGTACGTCTCCTGCCACGGCTCTCTGCCGCCCTTCCCGGCGCCACCGGTGGAGGTCGGCCTCGGAGTTCTGCGACCGGGCATGGCCCGGCTCGCCGGTGAGCTCGCCGATGTCGCCATTACCTGGCTGACGCCTGCCGTCTATCTGCGGGACGTTGTGCTTCCGGCGATGCGTGCTGGGGCGGAAGCGGCGGGCCGGCCGGTGCCGCGCCTGACCGCGATGGTACCGGTTGCGCTCGAGCACCCTGGTCACGAGCCGGCGGATCTGGCGCTAGCCAGCAATGCCGCCCACTTGAAGGGGCCGCACTACATCGACATGCTGCGCCGGGCGGGTGTGGAGGCCGAGGGCCGGGACCCGGCGGCCGACGCCAGGGCTCTGGTGGACGGCGGGGCCTTCCTCAGCGGTGACACCGACCAACTGCTCGAAAAGCTCAAGGCGTACGAGACAGCGGGCGTGGATGAAGTCGTCCTGAACCTGACCGGCGTGTACAACCTGGTCGGTGCACAGGCGGCGATGGCCGACCTGAAGACGCTTCTGACTGCTCTGACCCGGTAGGCGCGTAGCCGCTCCAGCTCACAAGGCGCGCCGTCGACAGCGGATGTCGGTGCATCGACGCGTGCTGCCCTGGTCCAGGGCACGAGCCTGGCCAGATCAGCAACGGTTCAGCTTGTCTCCGAGCCTTTGGATCCTCAGATCAATTCGAGTCGTCAACTGAGTGTGCGAACAGGGGAAATGCATGTCTGCGGTGAAAGAGCACCTGATGAGCTGGGCAACCGGCCGCGCGGGGCGTTTCCCTCGTGGGCGGGAGTCCGCCCTGACGGTGGTTCTCGAGAACCCTGAGCATCTGTCGGCTCTGTTTGCCTCCGACGTGGTGGACGCCAGCACGATGGTCTTTGCGCCCGGTCATGCGGGCGGCACGGACGGTCCTGTGGTCGTCGGCTACGAAGGCTCACTCAGTGAACCGGGCGCGGAGTTCTCCCACGATCCCGGCTTCTACCTTCAGATCCAGGCATACGGCATCAGCGAGTACATGTCGGTGGTCGGCCCCACTCTGATCCGGGTGGCGGACGGTACGGACTTCGAGATCTATCTCCGTGATGCCGACCGCGCACGCCACGAGGGTGTGTTCGCCGAGTTCCTGACCAACCCGGTGATCCAGCTCGCGGATCTGCCCGCCCTGGGAGCGGGTCCGCAGGACGACGGCCCCGTGCTCCGGCTGCACGTGGGGCGGTCCGGGGAGTTGTCGACTTCCCCGGGTGGCAAGCGACTGGGCACCGTGGGTGACAGCTTGGACCAGGTCGCCGCCGAGTGGGCGCGCGTGAACTCCGAGAGCGCACAGCCCTGCGCGGTGTGCCTGGGCGGATCGCTGCCCGAGCCGACCCGGGCCTCCGCGCTGGCCGAACGGCCATGGCTCGGACGGTATCTCGCTGCCCTGCACGGCATTCGTGATCTCCGAGCGCGAGGTCTGAACATCACCGGGGTGTCCGGTTTCGGCCGTCGCCTCGTGGCCGCCCTCAGTGAGCTGCCCGATGCGGCGGACGCCGTCGATCCCGCATTGCCACTCCTCCTGTGGACAGACGACTCGGTGTACGCCCACAGCGCAGCCCACGGGCGGAGCTTTCAACTGGAGCACGTCACGGCCGAGGTGACGGAGGCTCTACTGGCGTGCGGTTCAGTGGAGGCCGCAGCTCGCTTCGCTGACCGGGAGAACCTCGAACAGGTGCGAGTGCTGTTCGACCGTGCGGGCATCGAGCTCGGCTCCCCCGTTCTCAGTGCTGCGGGGACGTGATGATGGACATGACACTGAACAGACCCCTGATCCCCGGCCGCGCCGGCGCGCTCCTGGCGGAGCTCGGCGACAGAGCGGTGTGCTGCGACCTCTACGACGAGGTCGGCGCGCCCGTCTACCACGACCTGGCGGGGCAGGACACACACGAGGTACGTGAACTACTCACACTGGTGCGGACCGTACCCGGGCCGGTGCTCGACCTGGCGGCCGGTTCCGGACGCCTGACCATGCCCTTGCTCGCGTCGGGGCGGGACGTCACCGCACTGGAGCTCTCCGGCAGCATGCTGAAGCTGCTGACCGCACGGCTTGCCGAGGCGCCCGAGGCCCTGCGGAACCGGTGTACACCGGTGCAGGCCGACATGAGCGACTTCGCTCTCGGGCGGGAGTTCGGTGTGATCGTCCTGGGCACGACGTCCGTGTCGCTCCTGGACGCCCCTGGCCGGAAGGGCCTGTACCACTCCGTACGCGCCCACCTCGCACCCGGTGGCCGCTTACTGCTGTCCACCGTGGACTTGACAGCTGGTGATCAGGCGCCGACCGAGACCGAAGTCGAGTTCACCGCCGACAGCGGCCGGAGTTACCGGATGTTCGAGTACTGGACGCCCGGAGCGGAAGCCCGCACCGTCACGGTGTTCCCGGCGGTGATCGGAGGGGAACAGGTCGACGTGTGCACCACCACCATCCGCGTCCTGTCGGCCGATCAGCTCGAAGAGGAACTGCGCCAGAGCGGGTTCGCCGTGTGCTCCCGGCGTCTGCTGCCCGACGTCGGCGCGCGCCACCACAGCGTGCTGATAGAGGCGGAGGTGACCGCGTGACCTCGCAGCGGAACGCACTGTGGCCCTCGCTGCTCACACCCGATCAGCATGGCCGGGACGACCTGTGCGCGGTGTCCGCGGAAGGCGTGCGCGTGAGGTTCGCCGACGGGCGGGAACTGCTCTGCGGCACCAGCGGCCTGTGGAACACCAACCTCGGATACGGCAATCAGGCCATCGCCGAGGCCGCTGCCGAAGCACTGCTCACGGCCTCGTACCTGAGCGTCTTCCGCTTCGAGAACGAGTACGCCCGACGTGCGGCGGATGCCCTGGTGGAGCTCGCGGGTGCCGGACACTACCGGCGGGTGCTGTTCTCCACCTCGGGCGGCGCGGCCAACGATCTCTCGATGAAGCTTGCCCGGCAGTACCAGGCCCTGCGCGGCAGGGGCGGGCGCAAGGTCGTGGTCGGCCTGCGCGGCAGCTACCACGGTCTGACCTTCGGCGGCTTCGCCCTGACCGGTGAGGACCTGGGGCAGCAGGTCTACGGGGTCGACCAGCGGCTGGTCCGGCACGTCACCCCGAACGAGCCCGGGGAACTGGCGACGCTCATGGCCCGCCAGGGTGCTCAGGTCGCGGCGGTGGTGGTCGAGCCGGTGCTGGGCTCGGGAGCCGTGCCGCTCAGTGAGGAGTACGTCGGCGAGCTGCTGCGGCTGCGTGAGGAGCACGGATTCCTGCTGGTGGCCGACGAGGTGGCCACCGGGTTCGGCCGCACCGGGGACTTCTTCGCCTCCCAGCGGTGGCCGGCCCAGCCCGACCTCCTCATCACCTCCAAGGGCCTGACCAACGGCACCAGCGCCGCCGCCGCGGTGCTGGCCGCACAGTCGGTGGCAGACGTCTTCGATGACACGGGCGTGGTCCTCAGCCACGGCGAGACGCAGGCCGGAACGCCGGTGACCTGCGCGACCATCCTGGCCACCATCTCCGAGATGCGCAGGCTCGACGCGGTCGCCCTGGGGCGGAGGCTGGCCGGCCGGCTGGACGAGGAACTGAGCACGCTTGTCGCCGAGCATCCCCTGGTGACCGGCACGACGGGCGTGGGCTGCTTCCGGTCGGTTCGGGTCACGGCGGCCGACGGGAGCGGAGTTCCGCTGCCGCAGTCCGAGGTCCCCTCGCTCGTCGCCGCGGTCCGGGAGGCGGGTGCCATCGTGCACCCCGGTCTGCACGGTATCCAGCTCTTCCCCGCACTGACCTACACCGACGCCGAACTGGACGAACTCCTCGCGTGTGTCCGGGCCGGTCTCGGCCTGTATGCCGACCGGGTCGCCGCGCGAGCGGAGGCCCGGGGATGACGACCATGGGCGACGACAAGCGGCAGCCGCTGAGGGGAACGGACGAACTGGCGCGGCTGCTGAGGAACGACGACGCCATCCGTGGCCGGAACGTCACGGTTCTCGTCGACGACGCGGTCCGTGACAGCGTGATCCACCGGCGGGTTGCGGGCGCCCTGGGCGGGGCCTGTGCCGAGACCCTCGTGTTCCACGGATCCGGCGATCTGCGCAGCGTGCTCGCTCTCGCGGAACGTCTGGCCGGTGCGGAACTGGTCGTCGGGCTGGGTGGTGGCTCCCTGCTCGATCAGGCCAAACTGGCCACGCTGGCGGTGGCCGGCCCCGAGGTGTGCGCCCGGCTGACGGTGCCCCAGCGCAGTGGCCTGATCGTGCTCGCTCCCAAGCCACTCCGGCCTGTGCCGCTGATCGCCCTACCCACCACCGTGGGCACGGGGTCGGAGTCCAGCGCTGTCGCATGCCTGACGTACCCGCAGGGAAAGCGGCTGGTCATGGGCAAGGCGCTGCGGCCCGAGATCGCCGTGATCGACCCTGAGGCCACAGTCACGCTGCCGCAGGAGCTGGTTGCCGAGGGTGTGCTGGAAGCGCTGTTCCGCTTGGCCAGCCCGTATGTCGGCGACCACGGCGACCTGCCGCCCCAGGACGCACGCGTAGAGGACGCCGCCAGGCGACTGGTGCGGCTCGGGTACGAGGTGCGAGACGCGGAACGGGCCGGACAGCGGTGCTCCGACGAGCTTCGGCTCGAGATCGCCGAGCTGAGCGGCAGCAGTCATGACGAGTGGTTCCACTCGGGCCGCGATCCGTACGCGGTCAAGGGCTGGCTTGTCGCCAACGAGCTTTCCTCGGCACTCGCCATCCGCAAGATGACAGCGGTGGCCGCCCTGTTGCCACCGTTGTGGCGGGCGATCGACTCTGGCGAGGGGCGGCTGGGCTCGGCCCGGCGGCTACGACGGCTGTGGTCCCTGCTCCGGTCGGAAGGACCGGGGCAACTTCCCGCAGACCCGGCCTACGGGGTGGCCGCACTCATCGACTCGTGGGGGATCGACCGGAGCGTCCTCCTGACGCCTGACCATGCCGGGGCCATTGCGCTGCGGATCGTACGGGCTTGGGGGGCAGGGCTGCCCATGCTCGGTGGTCTCGCCGCCGACGACCTGTTGAGCCTGCTGCGCGACGCCGCCGGAGGGGAACCTCCGCTCCAGGAGCTGCCCCCGGCAGCCTGAACAGCGCCACGTGCGCCCATTGAGGACTTCCGTTTCGGTCCGCAGTCCAGCGGCTCGAAGCGGGGGAAGTGAAGAACTTCGACAAGAGAAGGAGGGGAAATGCAGGAGATCGAGAAGATCCAGCCCGTGCTGGAGCTGGGTATGCAGGAGCTCGAGGCCATGGACGCGCCCGGTTGGTGGACCGCCGCCGGTGTCAGCGTCGGAATCATCGTCAGCGCCTCCGCTGCCTACGGCAGCGCCGCGCTCTCGGCCGCGGCGATCACCTGATCCCGTTGTCGTCAGGTCACCGGAGCAACCGGTGACGACACGATCGGGAAACGTTCGGACCTGAATGTGAGGGGGTGTCATCAATGCAGGAGATCGAGAAGATCCAGCCGATGCTGGAGCTGGGTATGCAGGAGCTGGAGGCCATGGAGGCCCCCGGTTTCTGGACCGGTTTCTCGTACGGCGTCGCCGTGAGCGGTGCAGCCGCCGCGAGCGCCGCTGTCAGCGTGGCCGTCAGCATCGCCACGTGATGAGCTACGGGAACTGAGCCGGGAGTCTGTGGTGGCGGGCATCATCCGCCACCACGGACTCCCGGCTGCCACACAGAAAGTAGCACCAAGCGGTGGATGAGGAGCAGGCATGAACACTAGGAGCCAGTTGGGCATCACCTCGGCGATGGCCGGCCTCTGTGCGCTGATCGCACTGGGAGTGGTGATGGCCACGATGAACCTGTCCGGAGGGGTACGTATCGGCGTCACCGCCGTACTCGTCCTCGCGCTGGCGGGCGCCATGGCCGTTGTCGGAGCCGCCTTGGCACGGAGCCGTCGTGAGTGAGGTTCCCGTCATCGAGTTCCGCGGCGTCAGCAAACGGTTCGGGCCGGTCTCGGCCGTGGAGGACCTCTCCTTCACCGTCCGGCCCGGACGGGTCGTGGGCCTGCTCGGCCGCAATGGCGCCGGCAAGACCACGTCGCTCCGGATGCTCCTCGGACTGGCCCGACCCACCGCGGGGAGTGCGACCGTACTCGGCCACGCCTACGGCGATCTGCCCCATGCCGCCCGAAGGGTCGGTGTCAGCATGGACGCGATCGGGCCCACCCCGGGCACCACAGGCCGGCGCGATCTCCTGGTCTGGGCCAGGACGCTGGGTCTGTCCAGGGCCCGGGTGGACGAAGTGCTCGACCTGGTCGGCCTCACCGACAGCGCCGATCGCAAGGTCAAGGGTTACTCGACCGGCATGAAACAGCGGCTGTCCCTGGCCACGGCACTGCTCGCCGACCCCGAGCTGCTGGTACTCGACGAGCCGGTCAACGGCCTGGACCCGGACGGCATTCGGTGGCTGCGCGGACTGCTGCGCTCCCTCGCCGCCGAGGGACGCACCGTTCTGCTCTCCAGCCATCTGCTCGCCGAGGTCGAGCAGACCGTGGACGACGTGGTGATCCTGCAGCGCACCCTGCGCTATGCGGGCGAGCTCAGCGCCCTGACCTCCAGCGGCACGGAGCGTCTGGAGGACCGATTCTTCGAGTTGGCGGGAGCGGGCGGCGGAGGGAGTACGCATGCGTGAGGCATTGTGGGGCGAGTGGACGAAGGCATGGACCGGCCGCGCCTGGGCCGTGCTGACCTCGATCGCCGTCTTCATGTCCCTCCTGACGAGCTTCGGCTACGCATCCGAGGGCGACAAGAAGATCGGCAGTGGCCAGACCGACATCGCGGCCATCACCGACGACGTGGTGCGTTCGTGGATGATGACCTTCCTGTTCGCCTCGCTGTTCGGCGCGCTTCTGGTGACCCGGGAGTACACCTCCGGCTCCGTCAGCCGCTCCGTGCTCTTGACCGGCAGAAGTCGCCTGTTCACCGCGAAGCTCTTGGTCGGCACGGCCGTGGGCGCTCTGTCCGGGCTGCTCGCCGTCCTGCTGGCGGCCGTATCGAGCTGGGTGACGCTCGCCGGGTACGACCGCAGTCCTGAGTGGACCTCGGAGACCTCGCTGATCGCCCTCGGTGTGTTCGCCTGCAATGTGCTGGCCGCCCCGTGGGGTGTCTTCATCGGCTGGATCATCCGGCACCAGATCGGCGCCGTTGGGGCACTGATGGCCTTGACCCTGCTCCTCGACCCCGCTCTGCAACGCCTGATACCCGATCTCGCGAAGTACCTGCTCACGATCGCCATGAGCTCGGTCTACCGCGATGTGCACACCGATCTGCTCTCCCCCGAGATCGCCCTCCTGGTCATAGCGGGCTGGCTGAGCGCGGCAGGGTTCGCGGCGCACAGGCTGTTCCGCTCCCGCGATATCACGTGAGGCGAACCATCATGTCCTCCAGGACCGCGCCGCCGGTCGAGATCGCTCCTGAGCTCCTGGCCCGGCCCAGGCTCGCTGCCGACGTGTCGGTGCACGAGCCTGCCGAGGAAGGAGCCCCCTGGGTCATCCAACGCGGCCAGCACAAGTACTTTCGTGTCCAGCCCGACCTGGCTCGACTGGCGCTCGCCGTCAACGGAACACGCGACCACGCCGGCCTGGCAGACATCCTGGGACCGCCGTGGACCGTGGAGGCGGTCGGCACTGCCGTCGACACACTCGCCGAGGGTCGGCTGCTCGACAACGGCGAGCGGGTCAGGCAGCACGGTCGGTGGGTCAAGTTCGTCCCGCCCCTGACCGTGCAGTTCACCGTGCTGAGACCCGAGCGCCTGCTGCGCCGGTTCTCGCCGCTCGTCAGGCTCCTGACGAGCCGAGCGGGGGGAGCTGCGGCCGTCGCGCTCGCGCTGTGCGGTCTGCTGGCGCTGGCCTCTCAGGCACCCCAGGTGAGGATGGCCTTGGGGCAACCGCTGCCGTTGTCCACGTACCTGGCCGTCGTCGGCGGAGTCCTCGCCACCACAGCGGTCCACGAGTTCGGTCACGGCGCCGTCCTCAGCCACCACGGCGGCCGCCCCGGGCGGATGGGCGTCATGCTATTCTACATGTCGCCCGCCTTCTTCTGCGACGTCTCCGACGGCTGGCGGCTCCCTCGTAGGCAGCAGCGTGTCGCGGTGGCCCTGGCCGGGATCGCCACACAGGTGGTCATCGCCGGCGCGGCAGCCATGGCCTCGCTGTTCGCCGAGGCGCATGTACGGGACGGCCTGATCGTCTTCGCCGTCGTCACCTACATCTCCGGGCTGCTCAACCTGACTCCGTTCGTCAAGCTGGACGGCTACATCGCGTTGATGAGCCATCTCGACATCCCGCACCTGCGGGACCGCGCCCTGGACGACGCACGGCGCTTCACAGCCCGGATCCTGTTCGGCGGACGCTACGAACGCCGACTTCCTCAGCGGTGGGCGATTCCCTTCGGCCTCGCCTGCATGGCCTTCCCCCTCTACATGGTCGCCACGGCCATGCGGCTGTGGGCGGACTCGCTGCAGCGCCTCGGGGCCTTCGGCGCGTCGTTGGTGCTGTGCGGCATCTGCTACCTCGTCTATCACCTGGTGCGCGGTCTGGTGCGCGTGGTCCGTGAGGCGAGGACCGGGGGAGCCCATGCCCTGCGGATCGGCGCCGTGGTGACGCTGGCCGTGGCCGTGGCCGGAGCAGCACTCACGTTCGTCAAGGTGCCGTACTCCGTCAGCGGCGGCTATCTCGTGCGAGACGGAGGGCAGGTCGAGCTCATCCTCGCCCCTTCGGCCGACCAATCGGTGATGCGCGAGAACACCACAGTGCGCCTGTACCGGGCGGGTGTGGCCGTCCGAACGGAAACCGGCCAGGCCGTCGTCGCCGGTGACGACGGCACGGACACGACCGCTCCCCTGTCGGTGTTCCTGCCTGTGCGCACTGACGCGCTGCCCGCGCCCGCTGTCAGTTATCCGCTGACGACGAGCAAGACCCCCGATGACCGGGTGGGTGTGGCCCAAGTGGACGCCGGGACCAGGTCAGTCGGGGCGTGGCTGTACGCCAGGTACGTCGCTCCGGCCTGGCGCTGGTAGACGAGCGAGAGAACGGCAAGGAAAACGCATGGACTTCCGGTACTTCACCTTCTGCCAGCCCGGCGGCTCCTTCTACGACGTGCCGGACACCTCTTCCTCGGAAGGGGACTTCGCCGCCGCGAGCGCCCCTCTCCCGGACGGCTGGCGCAGGAGCACCAACGACGACTGGGTGGTACTCACGCCCCCCGGCGTTCAACTCCCGTTCCAGGGCTGGAAGATCCATGTGTCCGCTACCCCCGGGAACGCCGAGAGGATCATCGAGGTGGTCAGCGCGTACTGCCTGCCACGCAAGGTGACCTTCAAGTTCCTCCGCGGAAGCGGCGTCCTGATGCGCCGCAACAGCAAGTACGGCGATCGCGGCAGCAGCGGCAAGTTCGTCACGGTATACCCGCTCGACGAGGCGCACCTGGCCGAGATCCTGACCGAGCTCGGCGAACTCCTCGACGGTGAGCCCGGCCCGTACATCCTCAGCGACCTGCGCTGGCGCTCCGGCCCGCTGTACGTGCGCTACGGCGGATTCGTGGCCCACCTCGTCCGCTCCGAGTCGGGTGAACTCGTGCACTGCATCCAGGACCCGGACGGCAAGTGGGTGCCGGATGTCCGCGGCCCCGGGTTCCGCCCTCCCTCGTGGGTGACCCTGCCCGCCTGCCTCGAGGAGTCGCTGGCGGCGCGCAACGCCGGAACTCTGGACGACTTCCCGTTCCGTCCCACGAAGGCCCTGCACTTCTCCAACGGCGGAGGGGTCTACGAGGCCACGGACATCAGGTCGGGCGACACCGTGCTGCTGAAGGAGGCTCGTCCGCTCGCCGGCCTGGATGCCGAGGGCGCTGACGCGCTGGAACGCCTGCGCCGGGAGCACTGGGCTCTTCAGCGTCTCGAACAGCTGGACTGCATGCCCGCGCTGGTGGACTTCCGCAAGGGGCGCGAGCACTACTTCCTGGCCCGCGAGTTCGTCGAGGGACAGCCCCTGGCGCGCGAGATGCAGCAGCGCAATCCCCTCCTCGTCCCACGCACGCCGACCGCCGACGACCTCGCCGACTACACGCAGTGGGCGCAGTCCGTACTCGACCAAGTCGAACGTGGCATCCAGGAACTGCACGAACGGCAAGTGGTCTTCGGCGACCTGCACCCGAACAACGTCCTCGTACGCCCCGACGGAACGGTCGCCTTCATCGACCTGGAGGCCAGCAGGGAGTCCGGCTCCGCCGCTCAGCAGGCCCTGGCGGCCCCCGGCTTCCAGGCCCCGGCGGGCTACAGCGGCCCGGACATCGACCGCTATGCCCTGGGCTGCCTGCGCCTGGGCGTCTTCCTTCCGCTGACGCAGGCGTTGCCCTGGAGCCCTGTCAAGGTCGATCAGTTCATCGAGCTGATCGCCGGAATCTTCCCGGTTCCCGCGGACTACGCCGAACAGGTCCGGCGTGACCTCGGCCCCGCCACCCCTCCCGACCGTAGCGAACCCGGCTTCGCGCCGCGGCCACTCTGGCCTGTGGCCGGCCCTGGGCGGGAGGACTGGCCCGCGCTGCGCTCGGGCATCGCTGAGGGCATCGTCGCCGCCGCGACTCCCGAGCGCGACGACCGGCTCTTTCCCGGAGACATCGAGCAGTTCCACGGCCAGGGAGGCGGGGCGAACTTCGCCTTCGGCGCGTCCGGTGTCCTCTGGGCACTGGCCGAGGTCGGCCTCGCCGTCTCCGACGATCACATCGACTGGCTCACAAACTCCACCAGTCGTGTGACAGAACCACGGCCGGGGTTCTACGACGGCCTCAGCGGTGTCGCCTACGCCCTCGACCGGCTCGGCCGCACCCAGGAGGCACGAGAACTCCTCGGCCGCGTCGCGGACCTGCCTGACGAGGATGTCGACCACAGCCTCTTCAGCGGCAGGGCCGGGATCGGGCTCACCCTCCTGCACTTCGCCCGCCGCTATGGCGAGAGCGCACTCCTGGAGCGCGCCGTTCGCCTCGCCGATCGCATCACCGGCCACGCAGAGCACGTCTCCGGGCCACGGCAGCGGCCGGGCCTGATGCACGGTGGCTCGGGCAGCGCGCTGTTCCTGCTGCGCCTGCACGAACAGACACAGGACCGAAAGCACCTGGACCAGGCCGTCGACGCGCTCAGGCACGACCTCGTCCACAGCGGCTGGGCGTCCGGGCAGTCCGCAGCGCAGGACGCTCCGTGGCGTACGCCCGTCCTGACCGCCGGTGCGGGGACAGCCCTGGTCCTTCACGAACTGCTCGCGCACGCTCCGGATCAGGAGCTGGGGAAGGCCTTCGATGACCTGCGGGAGACGATCGCCCCGCGTTTCTTCGCCCACGCGGGACTGTTCACCGGCCGCGCCGGTGCCGTACTTGCCCAACACCAGCTGCGCAGGTCCGCCGGGCCGGACGACACCCTGCGACAGCACCTGGCGGCCTTCGGCTGGCACGCCATCCCGCATGCCGACAACCTCGCGTTCCTCGGCGACCAGTGCCTGCGGTTGTCGACCGACCTCGCCACCGGCGCGGCGGGAGTGCTCTTCGCGGTCGACGCTGTCCTGGGCGGCAAGGACCTCGCACTGCCCTTCCTGACGCCCCGGCCGGGTGGCCGGCCGAGGGCCGAGCAGTGACGAAGACCCCATCGGCCCCCCGCATCTCGGTGGTATGCCCCACCTACAACCGCTCCCGGGCGATCACCAGCACGCTCGACTCGGTACGGGCTCAGGCCGTCACCGACTGGGAGCTGCTCGTCGTCTCGGACGGCAGCACCGACGACACGGACGACTGGGTACGCCGGGCCGCCGACGAAGACGCGCGCATCCGGTTGATACGCGCCGAGCGGCACGGCCATCCCAGTGGCCCCCGCAACATCGGGCTGGCCGAAGCACGCAGCGAGTTCGTCGCCTATCTGGACCACGACGACCGCTGGCGCGAGGAGCACCTTCAGCTCCTGCTGTCCGTCCTCGGCACCGGGGCCGATCTGGTGGCGACCGGCTTCGAATGCAGGGACATGTCCGAGGGCGTCACTTCCCGCTCCGATGTCCTCGACCTCTGCTGGCATCCGGAGATCCAGTTGCTCGGCCCGATGTTTGAGCCCTCAAGGGTGGCGCACCGCCGCCGGCTCGCCGACCGGGTCGGCGGTTGGCGTCCGGGAGACGGCCTGGAGGACTGGGACCTGTGGCTGCGCATGGCGGACGACAGCGTGCGCTTCAGCACCGTGCGTGATCGCAGCGCGCTCCTCCTCGACGACAGAGGCACCCGCCGGCACCGCACGGTGCGCAGGCACCGCCTGCAACTCGCTGTGTTCGACGACCCGCGCCACGCGCGCGCGGCGCTGGGAGAGCTTCGACACGAACGCCACGAAGCCGCGTTCCGCGAAGCCTACGCCGCCGACACCATCGCCTGGTACGAACGGATGCAGGCCACGGCGCAGTTCACTGCACCGCTCGGTTGGCAGGGAGACCTGAGCGCAGAGATCGCCCGAGCGGCCGAGAAACCCGGCCCGCTCTGGCCCGATCTCGTCGTCGTACCCGGACAAGGGCGCTACGTACTGGCTCAGCCCTTGTGGTGCCCTACCGCCGAACACGCCCGCCGCATCGAGGAACTCGTGCGGCGCGTCCAGCGCAGGCAGCTGGACCTGATCGCCGAGATCGCCGCGGAGTGCACCCCGTGAAGGCTCTCGTCCTGGCAGGCGGAACCGGAAGCAGGTCGCGGCCGATCACGCACACCGTGGCCGCGTAGCCCGTACCGGTGGCCGACAAGCCCGTTCTCTTCCACTGCATCGAAGCGTCATGAGTGAATCCGGGCGAGATCACGCTCCGGAAAGCGAGAAGGACGCTTCCGAATCACGTCGCGGCATCCTGGGTGAACTCCTCGGCCCGACTCCGGCACCGGCCCCCGACTGGTGGACGCGGAACTCCTCGCGGAGATGCGCGCAGCCGCCGGCGGCACGGCACCGGAAGGCTTCGAGTGACGGTGCCGCCGTAGGGGAGGCGGGCGGGTTCGAGTACAACGACGGCCCGTACTGGAACTGGGCCAGGGTTCCGTGACCTTGGGCGGCCTGCTCTTCCCCGCCGCCCAGGCGGCGATCGTCTGGAGCCGGTCGTCGAGCAGCCGGATTCCCGTCGGTGTCGTGTCGCCGACCGTGATCCGCCCGTCGTCCGCGGACAGACGGCCGGACATGACCAGTTCGAGGACGATCCCGCCCGCCACGGCCCACTGGCAGGCCTGCCGCTCGCGCACCGCCCCGGACTCGTCGTCCGGTGACAGCAGCATGATCTCCTCCGCCAGGGTCACCGTCATGCCGACTCCCCTCGCCCGGACTCCGTGTACAAGACGCGTCGAACGCCGGGACAGTTCCGGTCCGAGGGGGTGAGGGCGGCCGGCTGGACGGCGACGCCGCATCGCCGTCCGGCAGGCAGGAACGAGGGGTCCTCAACGTGAACGGATAGCATCGCCCGTCGATCCGTCAGCCGCCGACCGGGACGAGGTGAGGACATGGGGGCGCCCAGGATCGCCGTCGCCGTGGTGACCATGGGGAATCGGCCCGAGGAGGTCGACGCCCTGCTGCGTTCCGTGGCCAAGCAGGACCTGCCGCCGGAGCGGATCGTCGTCGTCGGCAACGGCTGCCCGCTGCCCGAGTTCGCCGAGCGGCTGGGGCTGCCCGGCGAGGTCACCCCCGTCGAACTCGACGAGAACCTGGGGTGTCCCGGCGGGCGCAACGCGGCCCTCGCCCAGCTCCGGGAGTTCGGCGACGTCGACGTCGTGGTCGACCTGGACGACGACGGGCTGCTCGTCGACCCCGATGTGCTGCGCCGGGTGCGGGACCTGTACGCCGCCGACCACCGGCTCGGCATCGTCGGCTTCCGCATCGCCGACGAACTGGGGGAGACGCAGCAGCGGCACGTGCCCCGGGTCGGCAACTCCGACCCCCTGCGGGGCGGTTACGTCACCGGGTTCCTCGGCGGCGGGCACGCGCTGCGGATGGCGATGCTCGACGAGATCGGCGACTGGCCCGCGGAGTTCTTCTTCGCGCACGAGGAGACCGACCTCGCCTGGCGCGCCGCCGAAGCCGGCTGGCGGATCCTCTACGCGCCCGAGCTGCTGCTCCGGCATCCGAAGACCTCGCCCGCCCGGCACGCCATCTACTACCGCGTCAACGCCCGCAACCGGGTCTGGCTCGCCCGCCGCAGGCTTCCCCTCGCGCTCGTCCCGGTCCACCTGGGCGTCTGGGTGCTGCTCACGCTGGCCCGCAACCGGTCGGGTGCCGGGCTGCGGGCGTGGTTCGGCGGATTCCTGGAGGGCGTACGGGAGCCGGCGGGGGAGCGGCGGCCCATGCGCTGGCGCACGGTGTGGCGGCTGACCCGCCTGGGCCGGCCGCCGGTCCTCTGACCGGGTCCCGGCCCGCCCCGGTCGTCCGGCCGGCCACTCGGCCCGCCCCGGTCGTCTGGCCGGGCGCCCGGGTCGCCCCGGTTGCCCGGCCGGGCGTCTGCGGGCTACTCGGCTTCAACACCCATGTGGATCTGGCCGGTTACCTGGCTTCGCTGGCCGGTTACTTGGCTTCGGCGCCCGCCTGCGCCCGTGTCGCTCCCGGCTACCCCCGACTACCGCACACCCCCCAACTACTGCGCCACGCCGGCTACTTGGCGTCCGCATAGCACTCCACCACGGCCGTCGTGAACGGGAACCGCACCGGTGTCTCGCCGAACGTCAGCCGGCCGGCGAGGGCCGCCGCCTCCCGGATCGCCGCGACCACCGTCTCGGCCTCCTCCCGCGGGCAGTGCACGATCACCTCGTCGTGCTGGAAGAAGACCAGCTCGGCCGCCAGGTCCGCGCAGGTCCTGCGCAGCGCGGCGAGCAGCAGCAGGGCCCAGTCGGCGGCGCTGCCCTGGACGACGAAGTTGCGGGCGAAGCGGCCGCGGGCACGGGCGTTGGTGGAGGCGTAGCCGGGGACCCACTGCCTGGTGTCCTCCTCGGCGTATGGAATGCCCGCTTCCGGCCTGGCGTCGTCGGGTGCCCGGGCCGCCGGGGGGCACGTCCGTCCCAGCCACGTCCGTACGAGCCGCCCCTCCTCACCGGCCCGGGCCGCCTCGTCGACGTACGCCACCGCCGTCGGGAAACGGCGTCGGAGCGCGGCGAGGTTCTTCAGGCCGTCGCCCGAGGTCTGGCCGTAGACGGCGCCGAGCACGGCGAGTTTGGCCTGGGCGCGGTCGCCGGAGAAGGCGCGGTCGGAGACGGACTGGTACAGGTCGGTCTCCCGGCCCGCCACCTCCATCAGCCCCGGGTCGCGGGAGATCGCGGCGAGGACGCGCGGCTCCATCTGGTCGGCGTCGGCGACGACGAGCCGCCAGCCGGGGTCGGCGACCACGGCCCGCCGGATCACCTTGGGGATCTGCAGCCCGCCCCCGCCCTTGGTCACCCACCGCCCGGTCACCGTGCCGCCCGCGAGGAACTCGGGCCGGAACCGGCCCCCGCGCACCCAGTCCTGGAGCCAGGACCAGCCGTGGGCGACCCGGATGCGGTACAGCTTCTTGTACTCGATCAGGGGCTTCACGGCCGGGTGGTCGACGGATTCCAGCTCCCAGCGGCGGGTCGAGGAGAGCTTGATGCCGGCCCGGGCGAAGGCCTTGACCACGTCGGCCGGCAGGTCGGGACGGACGCGGTGGCCGAACGCGGCGGAGACCTCGTCGGCCAGCTCGGCCAGGCGGCGTGGCTCGCCACCGCCCGCGTACCGCTCGCCGAGCAGGTCGTGCAGCAGCGCGCGGTGCACGTCCACGCGCCAGGGCAGCCCTGCGCGGTTCATCTCCGCGGCCACCAGCGTCCCCGCCGACTCGGCCGCCGTGAGGAGCCGCATGCGGTCGGGGTGCTCGGCCCGCTCGTGCCGTGTCAGCTGCTCGGCGTGGACCGCGAGGAGGTCCGGCAGGGGCAGTGGGACGCCCTGGGGTTCGAACAGCGAGGACTGCGAGCCCGGTTCGGCGGACCGCGGCGGCGGATCGGGCGGGACGGGGCCGCCGCGCAGCCGGGCCAGGGCGGCCCCGGCCGAGCGGGGTTCCCCGTACCGCCCCTCGTGGCCGAGCAGGAGCGTCTCGGCGGCCTCGACGTCGTAGCACCGGTCGACTCGCACCCCCGCGGCGAGCAGACGTGGGTAGACCTCGGCGGTGGACCGCCACACCCACCGCGTGACAGCGGGACGGCTCCGTACGGCCTCGGCGGGATCCGCCTCCCGCAGCACCGGTCCGGCGGGCAGGCCGTCCGGACCGAGGGGGGCGACGTCGACGCCACCGTCCTCGGCCGGAGCGAGCGCCCACCGGTCGGCCATGCCGCGAGTCTGCCAGGGCGGTCTGTTGCGCCCCGATGCGCGTCACCCGGTAGTTGACAGTGGGAGGGTCGTTCTCCGGGCCGGAACCCGGCCCGGCGGTGCCGCGTGACACCATCGCCCCGTGAGTACGTCCACCACCGTCGACCGCGCGTTCGAGATCGCCCTCTACGAGACCGGCGAGGCCGCCCTGGACAGCGGCGCGTCCCTGCTCGCCTCCGATCCGGCGGCGGACGGGGAACTCGGTCGGCGCGGCCAGGAGTTCGTGGCGGCGCTCTGGCGGCGGGGCTGGCAGCCGGCCGACGTCGTGCGGATCGTCCGGCGGGAGCTGGACGACGTCCACGTGCTCCTGGTGGCCGCCCTGATACGCGCGCAGGTGCCCGCCGACCGGGCCCGGGGCCGCCGCTGGAACGCGCAACTGGCGGAGCTGCCCGCCGGCGCCCCGCCCCGCGCGGACCGTTTCTCGCACGCCACCGCCGTGCTGGAGCTGTACCGCCTGCTGCTGCGCCTGCCCTCCCTGGAAGCGCTGGACGAGCTCGCGGAGGCACCCGGGGAGGCGCGGCCCGAGTCGCGCATGCTCACCCGTATCCGTGCCCTGCTCGCCAAGGCGGAGGCCACCGGGTTCCCGGAGGAGGCCGAGGCGCTCACCGCCAAGGCACAGGAGCTGATGGCCCGGCACAGCGTCGACGAGGCCCTGCTCGCGGCCCGGGCACCGTCGCCCGAGACGCCCGGCGCCTGCCGGATCGGTGTCGAGCCGCCGTACGAGCAGGCCAAGGCGGTGCTGCTGGACGCCGTCGCCACGGCCAACCACTGCCGGGCGGTGTGGAACGAAACCCTGGGCTTCTCGACCGTCGTCGGCTTCGAGACCGACCTGGAGGTGGTCGAACTCCTCCACACCTCGCTGCTGGTGCAGGCCACGACCGCGATGACGAAGGCGGAGGCCGCCCAGCGCGCCGGGGGCCGCAAGCGCACCAGGACGTTCCGCCAGTCCTTCCTCGCGGCCTACGCCCACCGCATCGGCACCCGTCTGGCGGCCGCCGCCGAGACCCAGGTGACGGAGGACCTGCTTCCCGTCCTCGCCTCCCGGGACGTCGCCGTCACCGGACGGCTGGACCGCCTGTTCCCCGAGACGACCACGACCCGGCTGCGCGGCGTGCGCGACGCGGCCGGCTGGACGGAGGGCGAGCGGGCGGCGGACCGGGCCCGGGTCCGTCACCGGCCGCCGCTGCGCTGACCCGGCGTCAGCCGGCCGAGGACTCGAAGCCGCTCACCGAGGCGTCCAGCCCGCCCTCGCCCTTGTAGGCCACCTCGCCGTAGGACCAGGTCAGTTCGTGTGCCGCGGCGGTGGCGCCGGGCAGGGTGAAGGACGCCTTCCGCACGGCGAGGCTCCGCTCGGAACCCGCCTCGCCCCGGACGTAGGTGACCGTGAAGGACGTGGTGGCGTCCTTCACGAGCGTCAGCGGCTGCGCGCCGGCCGCCTCTTCCGTGGGCACGGGCGTCGTCCCGTCGTCGGCGAGCAGGTCGACCGCGGGGAAGCCCTTCAGGGTGCACCGGGCACCGCGGTTGGTGAGGGTGACGGTGACGTTGCCGGTGTCCCCGGCCGCCGGGGCGGCACCGGCCCCCACCTCCACGCCCAGGTCGTCGAGCGCACAGGCCGACGTGCTGGGCCGGTCCGCGTTCTCGACGTCGTCACCGGCCTTCTCCGAGGTGCTGCAGGCGGTCAGCAGGAGAGTGGTGGCGAGGGCGGTGGCCAAGGGGAGGGGGAAGGTGCGCACGGGGTCCTCCGGGCGTGGTCGGCGTGAGCGGCGTCTGGCTCCTGGATCATCACGCACGCGCGCGCCGCAGGGGCACGCGCCCCCTCCGAGTCGGATCCCTACGGTGCTCCGAGGCTCGCCGTCGGCAGGCCGGTCGGCAGCTTGCCGCCCTCCGCCTTGGTGTACGTCTCCTCGCCGAGGCCGCCCTGCCAGGTGACCTTCAGACTGCTCCCGTCCACGGAGTCGACCCTGCCGGTGGCCCGCTTCTCGGAACCGTCCGCGCACTTCAGGCGGATCATCCGGCTGCCGGACGCCTCGCCGGCGGTGCCGCTGCACACGCTGCCACCGGTGGCGAACAGCGCGGCCTGCCTGCCGGTGACCACCAGGGCGACGGCCTTACCGTCGGTGGTCGCGAGCCAGCTGCCCTCCAGTTCACCGGAGGCGGATCCGCCGGAGCCCTCGCCGGAACCGTCGCCGCCCGTTCCGGCGGACGCCGAGGCGGACGGCGACGGGCTCGACGCGGAGTCGTCCCCCGGGTCGCCGTCGCCGCTGCACGCGGCCAGCGCGAGCGCGCCCACCAGCCCGGCGGCCGCCGCCGCGACGCGCACGGCGCCGGTGCGACGCCAGAAGGTCACCGAAGTCACTGCAAGCCCCCAACCTTCAGCCGACCCACCCTGGCCGGCACGATCGCAGCAAGCTATCAGGGCCGGTCGAGCCGCCCCAGAGCCACTCAGGACGGAACGACCCGCGGTCCCGCACGGAGGCGGGACGCACGGCCTCCCCTCGGAGGAGTGCGCGGGCTAGCGCCACCGCGAAGCGGCGCCTTCGGCCGGCTCCGCATGGTCGCGGGGTGCCCTGCCCCTCGGCCGACCGCCCGACCACAGCCGCCCACATCGCCGGCGCCGGGCGCCCCACCCCCGTGTCAACCGTCAAGCCCTTACCAGGACCCCTTCCGCACCCCCGGCAGATACCCCGCGTGCGCCTGCCCCCGCAGGTTCACCCGTGACAGCCCGAACGCCCGGAAGTACCCGCGCGGCCGGCCGTCCACCTGGTCCCGGTTGCGGACGCGCGTCGCGCTCGCGTCGCGCGGCTGCCTGCGCAACTCCCCCTGGGCGGACAGCCGTTCGGCGTCCGTGGACGAGGGACGGCGGATGATCTCCTTCAGCTCGGCCCGCCGGGCGGCGTACCGCG
This sequence comes from Streptomyces sp. NPDC058741, assembly GCF_042746715.1. Taxonomy (NCBI): domain Bacteria; kingdom Bacillati; phylum Actinomycetota; class Actinomycetes; order Kitasatosporales; family Streptomycetaceae; genus Streptomyces; species Streptomyces sp. NPDC058741. The sequence continues at coordinate 49,254 of NZ_JBHYQH010000034.1, forward strand.
CGACGATCTCCTGCCGCTTGTCGTTCTTCGCGATCTTGCTCTTCTTCGCCATCAGACCTTCCCTCCCCGGGCCCGGATCCGGGCGACGGCCGCCTCGACCCCGATCGTGTCGACGGTCTTGATCCCCCTGGCGCTCAGCCGGAGGCGGACGTACCGGCCCTCGCTCGGCAGCCAGTAGCGCTTGGACTGGATGTTGGGGTCGAACCGGCGTGACGTGCGCCGGTGGGAGTGCGAGATGCGGTTGCCGAAGCCGGGCTGTGCGCCGGTCAGCATGCAGTGCGCGGACATGGGTGGTGACGTACCTCTCTGCGATCAGGTGATGTAAATGGAATTCATTTTCAGTAGCATAGCGGCATGGCACGCAACGAACTCCGGCCGGTCATCAGACTCCGGTCCACCGCCGGGACCGGCTTCACCTACGTGACCCGCAAGAACCGCCGCAACGACCCGGACCGACTGACCCTGCGCAAGTACGACCCGGTCGCCGGCCGCCACGTCGACTTCCGAGAGGAGCGCTGACCATGCGCGAGGGAATCCACCCGGACTACGGCCCGGTCGTCTTCCGCGACCGCGCCGCGGACTACGCCTTCCTCACCCGCTCGACCATGACGAGCGACAAGACGATCGAGTGGGAGGACGGCAACACGTACCCGGTCGTGGACGTCGAGATCTCCGACGTCAGCCACCCCTTCTACACGGGCACCGCCCGCGTCCTGGACACCGCCGGCCGCGTGGAGCGCTTCGAGCGCCGGTACGGAAGGAAGGGCTGAGTCCGTGACCGTCTCCCCGGGGCTCCCCGTCGTGATCGTCGGCGGGCTGCACGCCGACGCCCGCAAGGAGGCCGTGGCGCGGCTGCTCGCCGACGTGCCCGGCAGTGTCGTCCTCCACCACGACCTGGCGACGGCCGCCGCCGGCACGGTCGTACGGACGATCCGGGACGCCTCCGGCCTGCTGGACGCGGGCGAGGCGCCGCTCGTCAACGACTGCGCCTGCTGCGCCCTGCGCGAGGACCTGGTACCGGAGCTGGAGCGGCTGCGGGACGCCGGCGGCACCCGGCTCGCCGTCGTCGAGCTGTGGGACTCCGTCGAGCCCAAGGCCATGGCCGAGGTCGTCACGGCCGGCGGGCTCACCGTCACCGGCGTGATCACCGCCGTCGATCCGGCCCTGGTCCTGCCGTACCTCGCCAACGGCGACGACCTGGCCGACGGAGGTCTCGCCGCGGCCGCCACCGACCAGCGCACGGTCGCGGACACCTTCGCGCGCCAGCTGGAGTACGCCCCCGTCCTCGCGATCGCCGACTCCCCGGAGGCCGACGACGAGGACCGCGAGCTGCTCGCCCAGCTGCACCCGACGGCCCGCCACGTCCCCATCGGCCAGGGCGGCCCGGCCACCGGGCGGACGGCCGGCGGCCCGGTGGGCGCGGCCGGGGGCGACCTCACCGCGCCCGCTCCCCGTCGCGGTCCGCTGCCGCCGCTGGCCCGGGCCGCCCTGGCCGGCTTCGACGTCGAGGCCGCGGCCGCGGCCCAGCACCCCGCCTGCGCCCTGCTCCCCGCCGAGGCCGACGCGCACGGCGTCTCCACCCTGGTGTGGCGCCGGCGCCGTCCCTTCCACCCTGAGCGGCTCTACGCCGCCCTGGAGGACCTGACCTGCGCCGCGGCCCGCAGCCGCGGCCGGTTCTGGCTCGCCGACAAGCCCGACACGCTGTTCCACTGGGACGCGGCGGGCGGGGCCCTGTGCGTGGAGGGCGCGGGCCCGTGGCTGGCCTCCCTGCCGGACGCCGCCTGGGAGATGGTCCCGCCGGTGCGCCGGGCCGCCGCCGCGCTGGACTGGCACCCCGAGCACGGCGACCGCTGTCAGCACCTCGTCCTCACCTCGCCCGGCCTCGACCGGGACGGCGTGGAGCGGCTGCTGGAGTCCTGCCTGCTCACCGACGCCGAGTACGCCGCCGGGCCCGACGCCTGGCAGCGGCTGCCGCACGCCTTCGACACCCTCCTGGAGGTCTGACCCGCGATGCCCCGCAAGCACGACCGCACGCCCGCCAAGAGCCGGCCCAACCCCCTGGACCGGGACGGCATCACGTACATCGACTACAAGGACACCGATCTGCTGCGGAAGTTCGTCTCCGACCGCGGCAAGATCCGCAGCCGCCGTGTCACCCGCGTCTCCGCCCAGCAGCAGCGGCAGCTGGCCAAGGCGGTCAAGAACGCCCGGGAGATGGCGTTGCTTCCGTACGGCAGCCGCTGAATCCGGGAGGTCCCCCGCTCGACGCGCGGGGGACCCCTCCGGGGGCGCACCACCGGCCGGCGGCCTGCCGGCTCCCGTTCGCCGCACCCGCGTCCGTCGATGGTCCGACCCGGTCACCGGACCGAAGGACGAGGTCACGCTCCTCCAACCGGCCCATTCCGCCCTGCTCCCCGCCGCCCCCTCCGCTTCCGGATGCGGGCGGCCCGGCAAGCCCCGCAGCCGGGCCGCCCGCCCCCGCCGTCGAGCGGATGCTCCGCCTCCACCTGACCTCCGCCGAACCCGACGCGTTCACGCCCGGTCCCGGGGAACGCGCGAAGAGGCAGGGTCGTCAAGCAGTGAAGAACTCCTCTCGCGCGGTCGTCGCAGCTGTAACCGGGGGACCACCCCGCGTGCACGTGCATCTGCTCATGCATCTGCACATGAACGGGGCTATGATCCGGGTCAATTGACCATTGCATCAATGGCCACACCAGCCAGTGCACCATCGGGGAGCGACCTGTGGACCACGACGTGTACAACGGTATGGCGGCCGCCGGGCTGCGTGGTGTGGCCTGGCAGAAGAGCCGGCACAGCAACTCGCAGGGGTCGTGCGTGGAGTTCGCCCGGCTGCCGGGCGGTGACGTGGCCGTCCGCAACTCCCGCTTCCCCGACGGCCCCGCGCTGGTCTACACCCGGGCGGAGATCGAGGCGATGCTGCTCGGCGTGAAGGACGGCGAGTTCGACCACCTCGTGGGCGGCTGACCCTCCCTCCCGCCCCGGCGGTGCCGGGGCCATCGGCACGGCGAGCGCGGCGACGCACGTGGAACCGCGGCGCGAGGAAGCGCCGCGGTCACTCATGTGCCGTTCGGCCGGGCTGCGTCGCGTGGCAGCCGGAACAGCGCCCAGACCACCTTGCCGCTGAGCGCGCCCGCCATGGGATGCCAGCCCCAGCTGTCGCTGAAGGAGTCGACGAGGAACAGGCCGCGGCCCGACTCGGCCGAGAAGTCGTCGGCCTCCCGGGTCACGGGAGTGTCGTGACTGGGGTCGCGTACCGCGCACACCAGCCGCTCCGTCCAGCGCAACAGGTACAGCCGCACCGGGGATTCCTGGACGCCGGAGCGCGCGCAGTCCGCCGGCACGGCGTGGCGCAGGGCGTTGGTGACGAGTTCCGAGACCACCAGGCAGACGTCGTCGAAACGGTCGCCCATCTGCCACTGGTCGAGCATCCTGCGGGTGAAGCGCCGGGCCTCGCGCACCGCTTCGCAGCGGGCGGGAAGGGCACAGGAGGCGGCGTCGGACGCGGCCGCGGGATCCAGCGGCGGAAGGCCCTGCCGTAACGGCTGGAGCATGGTCGATCCATTCGTCCCCATGCGAGGCACTCCCGGGAATTCGCGGTCGGTGCGATGCGGCGGTGGTGCGGGACCATGGTTTCGGATGCGTACAGCAGATGCAAGGGCAGATGCACGTGCAGCTGACCGGAATAGGGCGGCCCGTACCGCTTGTCGGTCATTTTTTCCGTCATCTTCGGGTCGCCCTGAGGTCGTTCTCCCGTCGATATTCACAACGCGCCTGCGTGCGCCGCCCGTTTCGATTCCGTTTCTGTAATCGGACGAGTACTGCTCGGAGTGTTTTAGTGGCAGACTTCGGCACCTGGAGACGTTGGGGAGGCTGGCGAACGTGAGCGCGGGAGAGCCGGGATCGGTGGTGCGGCGCATGCTGCTCGGATCACAACTGCGGCGACTGCGTGAGGCGCGGGGCATCACGCGCGAGGCGGCGGGCTACTCGATCCGCGCCTCCGAGTCGAAGATCAGCCGGATGGAGTTGGGCCGGGTGAGCTTCAAGACCAGGGACGTCGAGGACCTCCTGACGCTGTACGGCATCACGGACGAGCAGGAGCGCGCCTCCCTGCTCTCGCTGGCCAAGGAGGCCAATGTCGCCGGCTGGTGGCACAGCTACTCGGACGTGCTGCCCGGCTGGTTCCCCACCTACGTCGGCCTGGAGGGCGCCGCCTCGCTGATCCGCGTGTACGAGGTGCAGTTCGTGCACGGCCTGCTGCAGACCGAGGCCTACGCGCACGCCGTCGTCCGGCGGGGCATGCAGGGCGCGAGCCAGGCGGACGTCGACCGGCGGGTGGCGCTGCGCCTGGAGCGGCAGAAGTACCTGGTCTCCGAGGACGCCCCGGACTTCCACATCGTCCTGGACGAGGCCGCCCTGCGCCGTCCCTACGGCGACCGCGAGGTGATGCGCGGCCAGCTCCAGCACCTCATCGAGATCTCCGGGCGGCCCAACGTACGGCTCCAGGTCATGCCGTTCAGCCTCGGCGGGCACTCCGGCGAGAGCGGCGCGTTCACGATCCTCAGCTTCCCCGAGTCCGACCTCTCGGACGTCGTCTACCTGGAGCAGCTCACCAGCGCGCTCTACCTCGACAAGGCCGAGGACGTCGCCCAGTACGAGCGGGCCCTCAAGGAGCTCCAGAGCGACAGCCCGGGCCCCTCGGAGAGCCGGGATCTTCTCCGAGAGCTCCTTCAACTCCTGTGAACCACAAGTACGATGACGTGTGATCAGATCGCAAGGGCGCGATCAGAGGTCTGCCAGGGATCGAGGGATCACACATGTCGTCGGCCTACTTCACCGACCTTGCCCAGCAGTACATCGACGGTGAGTGGCGCCCGGGCACCGGTTCCTGGGACATCATCGACCTCAACCCGTTCGACCATGAGAAGCTCGCGTCGATCACCATAGCCACGGCCGACGAGGTCGATCAGGCGTACCGGGCGGCGGCCCGCGCCCAGCAGCAGTGGGCCGCGACCAACCCCTACGCTCGCCGCGCCGTCTTCGAGAGGGCTCTGCGGCTCGTCGAGGAGCGCGAGGCGGCGATCTCCGATGCCATCGTCGCCGAGCTCGGGGGCACGCGCCTGAAGGCCGCCTTCGAGCTGCACCTCGCCAAGGAGTTCCTGCGCGAGGCGGTGCACCTCGCGCTGGCGCCCGAGGGCCGGATCATCCCCTCCCCGGTGGACGGCAAGGAGAACCGCGTCTACCGCGTGCCGGTCGGGGTGGTGGGCGTGATCAGCCCCTTCAACTTCCCGTTCCTGCTGTCGATCAAGTCCGTCGCCCCGGCCCTCGCGCTCGGCAACGCCGTGGTGCTCAAGCCGCACGAGGACACGCCGATCCTCGGCGGCGCCCTGGTCGCGCGGCTCTTCGAGGACGCGGGGCTGCCCGGCGGGCTGCTCAACGTCGTCATCACGGACATCGCGGAGATCGGCGACGCCTTCATCGAGCACCCGGTCCCCAAGGTCATCTCCTTCACCGGCTCCGACCAGGTCGGCCGGCACGTGGCCACCGTCTGCGCCCGGCTGTTCAAGCGCTCGGTGCTCGAACTGGGCGGCAACAGCGCGCTGGTGGTCCTCGACGACGCCGACCTCGACTACGCCGTCGACGCGGCCGTCTTCAGCCGCTACGTCCACCAGGGGCAGGTCTGCATGGCCGCCAACCGTGTGCTGGTCGACCGGTCGGTGGCCGAGGAGTTCACGGAGAAGTTCGTCGCCAAGGTGAAGACGCTCAGGACGGGCGACCCGCGCGACCCGGAGACCGTCATCGGCCCGGTCATCAACTCCTCCCAGGCCGAAGTGATCACGGGCGTGGTCGAGCAGGCCCTCGCCGAGGGCGCCACGGCCCTGGTGCACGGCGGGCGGACGGACAACCTCGTCGAGCCGTCCGTGCTGACCGACGTGCCCGCCGACTCGGCGCTGCTGCGGCAGGAGGTCTTCGGACCCGTCGCCTTCCTCGTCCCGTTCGACGGCGAGGAGGAGGCCGTACGGCTGGTCAACGACACCCCGTACGGGCTGAGCGGCGCCGTGCACACCGGGAACGTCGAGCGGGGCGTGGCCTTCGCCCGGCAGATCGACACGGGCATGTTTCACGTCAACGACGGCACGGTCCACGACGAGCCGATCGTCCCGTTCGGCGGGGAGAAGCACTCGGGCATCGGCCGGCTGAACGGCGACACGATGCTGGACGCCTTCACCACGACCAAGTGGATCTCGGTGCAGCACGGCCGGAGCGGCTTCCCTTTCTAGACCTCGCGTGGCCGGCCGGACCCCGGCTGAGCCATGTGGACCCTTGCGGACGGAAGCCGACCGCAAGGGTCCGTAGTTTCGTCGCTGTCAGGCAGCGGACACCCGGACGAAAGGCGGCCGGACATGGTCACGCACGTGGGACCCGAGGCACCCGGTGACGAGCGCGGAGCGCTTCTTTCCTTCATCGCCGAGCAGCGCGGCGGTATCCGGCGGGCGGTGCTCGGGCTGACGGAGGAGCAGGCGAACTCCCGGCCCACCGTCAGCGAGCTGTCCCTCGCCGGGCTGCTCAAGCACGTCGCCGAGGTCGAGCAGGGCTGGATCGCCCGGGCCGGGGGCGAGCCGCCCGCCGTCCAGCGGGACGAGTCGAACTGGCACGAGTGCTTCCGGCTGACCGGCGACGAGACGGTGGAGTCGCAGCTCGCGTACTACGAGGAGGTGGCCGCCGGGACGGAGGCGTTCATCCGCGCGGTGCCCAGCCTCGACGACACCTTCGAGCTGCCCGCGACGTCCTGGAACCCGCGGGACGAGCGGCTGTCGATGCGCTGGCTGTGCCTCCACCTGATCCGCGAGACGGCACGGCACGCGGGGCACGCCGACATCATCCGCGAGTCGCTGGACGGCAGGACGGCCTTCGAGCTGGTGGCCGAGGAGCAGCGGACGCCGGCCGGGTCATAACCTTGGCCGCATGTCAGCCATCCGTCTCCTCGTGCTCGGCGCGGTCCGCGTGCACGGTCGCGCCCACGGCTACCAGGTGCGCAACGACCTGGAGTACTGGGGCGCGCACGAGTGGTCCAACGCCAAGCCCGGCTCGATCTACCACGCGCTGAAACAGCTGGCGAAACAGGGACTGCTGCGGGCGCACGAGACCGCCCCGTCCACGGCCGGCGGCCCGCCGCGCACGGAGTACGAGATCACCGAGCGGGGCACGGAGGAGTACTTCCGGCTGCTGAGGGAGGCGCTGGTCACCTACGACCAGCGCGGGGACGTGAAGACGGCCGCGGTCGGCTTCCTCGTGGACCTGCCGAGGGCGGAAGCGGTCGCCCTGCTGAGGGAGCGCACCCTGCGGATCGAGCAGTGGCGGGCCTCGGTCCTGGAGCACTACGTGCCCGAGGGGGGGCCCGGGCAGCTCGGTCACATCGGCGAGATCATGAACATGTGGGTCCACACGGCCGACTCCGAGGCCGAGTGGACCCACGGCCTGATCGAGCGGATCGAGGGCGGTGCCCACACCTTCGCCGACGAGGGCGACCCGTTCGTCGGCGTCCTGGCCGAGGACGGGGAGAACCCGTACGCGACGGGGGAGCGGCATCCGAGGGACCTTCTCTAATCAAATTTGACGAGCGGTCTGCAGGCGGGTTACCTTGAGCATGTAGTCAACTTTGACTAGCGAGGGGGTCCGAGTGGCCGACACGGCGATCACCGTCGAAGGCGCACGCAAGAAGTACGGCGGAAAGGGAGGCGGGAACGCACTGGACGGGCTCGACCTGACGGTCGCGCGCGGCACGGTGCACGGGGTGCTCGGCCCGAACGGCGCGGGCAAGACGACGCTGGTGCGGGTCCTGTCCACGCTGCTGCGGCCCGACGAGGGCCGGATCGAGGTGGCCGGGCACGACGTGGTGCGCGAGGCGTACGCCGTACGGCTGCGCATCGGCCTGCTCGGCCAGCACGCCGCGCTCGACGAGGAGCTCGGCGGCCGGCAGAACCTGGAGCTGTTCGGCCGGCTGCACCATCTGGGCGCGCGGCGGGCACGCGCGCGTGCGGACGAACTCCTGGAGCGCTTCGGCCTCGCGGACACCGGCCGCAAGGCGGTCCGGCAGTACAGCGGCGGCATGCGACGCCGCCTGGACCTCGCGGCCTCGCTGATCACCGAGCCGGAGGTGCTCTTCCTCGACGAGCCGACGACCGGTCTCGATCCGCGCGGCCGCGCGGAGGTGTGGGACTCCGTCCGCTCCCTGGTCGGCGACGGTACGACGGTCCTGCTCACCACCCAGTACCTGGAGGAGGCCGACCAGCTCGCCGACCGCATCTCGGTCGTCGACTCCGGCCGGGTGATCGCCGACGGCACGGCGGACGAACTGAAGGCGGCGACCGGCGGCGACCGCATCGACGTGGTCCTGCGGGACGCGGGCCTGCTCGGTACCGCCGTCGCCCTGCTCCCCCTCACCGGCGTCACCGTCGACCCGGACCGCCGCCTGCTGAGCGCCCCGGTGACCGACCGCATGGCGGCGCTCGCCGCGGTCGTACGGGCCCTGCAGGAGTCCGGCCTGGAAGCCGAGGACGTCGCCCTGCGCCGGCCGACGCTGGACGAGGTGTTCCTGCACCTCACCGGTGACGGCCACCGGATGAAGGAGGCCGCGTGAGCGTCCACGCCCTGACCGACTCCTGGACCATGACCCGCCGTGAACTCGCCCGCTGGGCGCGGCAGCCGGTCCAGCTGGTCGTCACCCTGGTCTTCCCGGTGATGCTGCTGCTGATGTTCGGCTACCTGGTCGGCGGCGGCCGGGGGGTGAGCGGCAGCTACCGCGACTACCTGATCCCCGGCATGCTCGCGCTCACCATGGCCTTCGGCCTGGAAGGCACGATGATCGCCGTCACGCAGGACCTCAACAAGGGGGTCGTCGACCGCTTCCGCTCGATGCCCATGGCCGACGGGGCCGTGCTGGTGGGCCGTTCCGCCGCCGACATGCTCCAGTCGGCGCTGACCCTGCTGGTGCTGACCGGTGTGGGCCTCGCCCTCGGCTGGCGGATCCACGCCGGCCCGGGCGCCCTCCTGGGCGCGCTGGGCCTGCTGCTCCTCTTCCGGTTCGCCATGCTGTGGATCGGCATCCACCTGGCGCTGGTGGCGGGCCGGCCGGAGATGGTCCAGGCCGTGCAGATCCTGGTCTGGCCGGTCGGCTTCCTGTCCAACGCCCTCGCCACCCCGGAGTCGATGCCCGGCTGGCTCGGCACGGTCGTCGAGTGGAACCCCATGTCCCACACCGCCACGGCCGTACGGGACCTGCTCGGCACCCCCGGAGCGGAGACCGGGCACGTGGGGGCGGCGGTGCTCTGGCCCCTGGCCCTGCTGGCGGTGTTCTTCCCGCTGGCCGTGCACCGCTTCGGCAGACTGAGCCGCTAGGGAGCGGCGCCGCCCGGCCCTCCTCCGGGCGGCGCCGGCCGGGCCTAGTGGTGGAACCCGGTCGCCGCCCCCTTGTCCCGCGTCAGGGGGTGCGGCTGCCGGCGCAGGTCGGGCAGCGCGCGCTCCAGGTCCTCCGCGAGCAGCTCGGCGAGATCGGCGGAGAAGCCGTTGCGGCACACCACCCGCAGCACGGACAGGTCCTCCCGGTCGGGCGGGAAGGTGTACGCGGGCACCAGCCAGCCGCTCTCCCGCAGCCGCCGGGACACGTCGAACACGTCGTACGCCGTCACCTCCGGCCGGGTCGTGAAGGCGAACACCGGCAGCGCGTCGCCCCGGGTCAGCAGCCGGAAGTCACCGAGCGCCTCCACTCGTCCGGCGAGGTTCGTGGCCACGTCCCGGGCGGCCTGCTGCACGGCCCGGTAGCCCTCCCGGCCCAGCCGCAGGAACGTGTAGTACTGGGCCACCACCTGCGCGCCCGGCCGGGAGAAGTTCAGCGCGAAGGTCGGCATGTCGCCGCCCAGGTAGTTCACCCGGAACACCAGCTCCTCCGGCAGTGCCTCCGCGTCCCGCCACAGCGCCCAGCCCACGCCCGGGTAGACGAGACCGTACTTGTGCCCCGAGGTGTTGATGGACGCCACCCTCGGCAGCCGGAAGTCCCACACCAGGTCCTCGTCGAGGAACGGCGCGACCATGGCGCCGGAGGCCCCGTCGACGTGTACGGGGACGTCGACCCCCTTCCGCTCCTGCAGCGCGTCCAGCGCCGCGCACAGCTCGGCGATCGGCTCGTAGGAACCGTCGAAGGTGGAGCCGAGGATCCCGACGACCCCGATGGTGTTCTCGTCGCACAGCCCGGCGGCGGCCTGGGGGTCCAGGTGGAACCGCTCGCCCTCCATCGGCACCAGGCGGGGCTCCACCTCCCAGAAGGTGCAGAACTTGTCCCAGCAGACCTGCACGTTCACGCCCATCACCAGGTTGGGCCGGGCGCCCGGGTAGCGGCCGGCGTTGCGCTTGATCCAGCGCCGCTTCAGGGCCATCCCGGCGAGCATGCACGCCTCGCTCGACCCGGTCGTCGAACAGCCCACCGCGCGCCCCGGGTCGGGTGCGTGCCACAGGTCGGCGAGCATCGCCACGCAGCGCCGCTCCAGCTCGGCCGTGCGGGGGTACTCGTCCTTGTCGATCATGTTCTTGTCCCGGCACTCCGCCATCAGGATCCCGGCCTCGGGCTCCATCCAGGTGGTGACGAAGGTGGCGAGGTTCAACCGCGCGTTGCCGTCGAGCATCAGCTCGTCGCGCACCAGCTGATGGGCGGTCATGGGGGCCATGGGCCCGTCCGGGAGCCGGTGCGTGGGCGGGGCCTCGGCCATGTCGCCGACCGGGTTGGCGGGACCGAAGAAGGGGTTGACGGACAGCCGGCGGTCACCGGACCGGCGGGGGCCTTCGTTGAGCGGCAAGACAGCCTCCGGGAGGGGGTTCGGGAAGGGGTCGTGGTCAGTGGACGGGCGTGCCGTCCGTACGCAGCTGCATCTGTGGCCGGCCCGTCACCAGCAGCCAGGCGGGCAGCGTGGCGACGCAGAGCAGGGTGGTGATCCCCGGCGAGTCGACCAGCACCGCGGCGACGAAGAGGCTGATCCAGCCCTGCCGGGTGACGGCCAGCAGGATCCCGAGCACGCCGGCCGAGACACCGACGGAGGGATGCGCCCCGACCAGGACGTGGGCGCACAGGCCGAAGGCGGTGCCCACGAACACGGCCGGGAAGATGCGCCCGCCGCGGAACCCGCAGGACGCGGAGACGAGCAGCGCGGCCAGCTTCACGACGCTCATCACGGCGAACGCCCCGGCCGACCAGCCGTCCGGGTCGTGCGCCAGCTCGGCGATCTCGTCGAGCCCCTTGAACAACGTCAGACGGCCGCCCGCGGCCGCGAGGGCGCCCAGGACGACACCGCCCGCCGGGAGCATCAGCATCGGGTGCCGCAGCCGATGGAAGGCGCGGTGGACGTACGGGAAGGCCCGTACCGCGCACATGCCGAGCAGCGTGGCGAGCGAGGTGATCACGAGCGCCGCCAGCAGGTCGGCGAAGCCCGGCCGGCCGAACGGCGGCAGGTCCAGGTCGAAGCTCGGGTGTTCGAGGAGGGTGGCGGTCAGGGCACCGGCCGAGGCGGCGGTCAGCGGCGCGAAGAGGTTGTCCCACAGCAGGCCCCGCGTCGCCTGCCGGGCCAGCACCTCGGAGATCACCAGGGCGGCCGCCACGGGCGTGCCGAACAGCGCGCCGAGCGTGCCCGCCTCCGCCAGGGCCGGCCAGATCCGGTCCGGCGCCCTGGGCAGGAACCGCACGCCCAGCCAGACCGCCAGCCCGACGTTCACGGCGATGATCGGGTTCTCGGGGCCGAGGCTGGGCCCGCCGGCCAGCATCAGCGCGGTCGCCAGCGCCAGCCCCGGCAGCACCACGGGCGCCAGGACGGGCGCGTCCAGGCCGAGCGTGGCCGGATCCGGACCCGCGTGGCCCGGCACCTTCCACACCACCAGCCCGACCGCGACACCGGTCGCGGTCAGCACCGCGAACATCCACGCCACGGAGTACCGGCCGATCCCCAGCGCGTCCGGCACGGTCCGCCACAGCACGTCCTGGAGCTGCTCGGCGGCGACCTCCACCCCGACCAGGAGCATGCCGCACACCACGCCGACGACGACGGCGGGCAGGATCGTCGGCAGCAGAGCGCGAGCCGGGGTCGACGGGGTGACGGAGGCCGCGCGCTCTTCGGTGTCCTGGACCACGCGCTCACCATAAACGTGTCAAAGGGGATGAACCGGAAACACGCTTGCACCTCACGTGGCGTGAGGACCGACCGTGGAGCCCGGAAGCAGAAGGGAGCGGAAGTGAGCTACTCCGTGGGACAGGTGGCGGGCTACGCCGGCGTCACGGTGCGCACGCTGCACCACTACGACGACATCGGCCTGCTCGTCCCGAGCGAGCGCAGCCACGCGGGTCACCGGCGCTACGGCGACGCCGACCTCGACCGGCTGCAGCAGATCCTGTTCCACCGGGAGCTCGGCTTCCCGCTCGACGAGGTCGCCGCCCTGCTCGACGACCCGGAAGCGGACCTGCGCGCGCACCTGCGCCGGCGGCACGAACTGCTGACCGCCCGGATCGAGAAGCTGCGGAAGATGGCGGAGGCCGTGGAGCACGCCATGGAGGCACGCAAGATGGGACTCAACCTCACGCCCGAGGAGAAGTTCGAGGTCTTCGGGGACAACGACCCGGAGCAGTACGCCGAGTCGCAGCGCCGCACCGCCCGCTATACGAAGGAGGACTGGCAGCGCATCCAGGCCGAGGCCGCCGACTGGGGCGAGCGCTACGCCGCCCTGGTGGCGGCCGGCGAGGAGCCCGCCGGCGAGGCGGCGACGGCCCTGGCGGAGGAACACCGGCAGCACGTCTGCGCGCACTTCTACGCGTGCTCGTACGAGCTGCACCGCTGCCTGGGCGAGATGTACGTCTCCGACGAGCGCTTCAAGGCGTTCTACGACGGCATCCGCCCGGGTCTCGCCGAGCACCTCAAGGAGGCCATCGCGGCGAACGCCGCCCGGCACGCCTCCTGACCTCCCGGCCCGGGGGCCTCACTCCCGGGCCAGGACCACCGCCGTCCCGTACGCGCACACCTCCGTGCCGACGTCCGCCGCCTCCGTCACGTCGAAGCGGAACGCGAGCACACCGTTGGCGCCACGCGCGCGTGCCTGCTCGACGAGCCGCTCCATGGCCTGGTTGCGGGTCTGCACGAGCGTCTTGGTGAGACCGCGCAGCTCACCGCCGACCATCGACTTCAGCCCGGCGCCGATCTGGCTCCCCAGGTGCCGGGAGCGCACGGTCAGTCCGAAGACCTCGCCGAGCACCTCCTGCACGCGGTAACCGGAGACGTCGTTCGTGGTGACGACCAGGACGTCGGGCCGGGGGCCCTGTCCGCCGCCGTATTCATCGATGCCCATGCCTCACAGCTTTGACCGGGACCGCGCACAGTGCATCCTGAGTACGCCCATGGAACCTGGGCCGTGACAGCCGCGTTGATACGTTGAGGCAGTCAGCCCCAGCCCGTACACCACAGCAGCAGGAGCCACATCCCCGTGACCACGCTTGCGCTCGGCCCCGAGTGGCTCAGCCCGGACTACCTGATCTCGACGTTCAGCCTGCCCGGCATCCTGCTCATCGTCTTCGCCGAGTCCGGACTCTTCGCCTTCCTGCCCGGCGACTCCCTGCTGTTCACGGCGGGCCTCTTCGTCGCCGAGGGGACGTACATCACCCAGCCCCTGTGGCTGGTCTGCACGCTGATCGTGCTCGCCGCCGTCATCGGCGACCAAGTGGGCTACATGATCGGCAAGTTCCTCGGACCCAAGCTCTTCAGCCGTCCCAACTCCAAGCTGTTCAAGCAGGAGAACCTGGACAAGGCACACGAGTTCATGGAGAAGTACGGTCCCAAGGCGATCGTCCTGGCCCGCTTCGTCCCCATCGTGCGCACGTTCGCCCCGATCGTCGCCGGCGCCGGCCGTATGAAGTACCGCACGTTCCTGACGTACAACGTCATCGGCGGCATCGCCTGGGGCACCGGCGTGACACTCGCGGGCTACTGGCTCGGCCAGATCGGCTTCATCAAGAAGAACGTCGAGGCGATCCTGATCCTGATCGTCTTCGTCTCCGTCGTCCCGATCCTCGTCGAGTACCTGCGGGAGCGCTCGAAGAAGAAGCGCGCGGCGACGCAGGGCCCCGCGGAGCGCACGCAGCACACGCCCCCGGTCATGGACGACGCCACGACTCAGCTGCGCCGCATCACACCGGACGATCAGCCCTCGCACCACCGGCCGCAGCAGCCCCCGCACCACCAGCAGCCCCACCAGCAGCCGCAGCCCCAGCAGCCCCACCAGCAGCCGCAGCCCCAGCAGCCGCAGCCCCAGCAGCCGCAGCCCCAGCAGCCGCAGTACGGCAACCAGAACGGCTACGACGACCAGCAGTACTACGGCCAGTACCCGCAGGGCACGGGCTACGGCCGGCAGCAGCCGTACGGCACCCAGCCGGGCGGCGGCCAGCAGCCCTACAACGGCGGTTACTGAGCCCGGGGCCGCGGGCGGCCGGGGAGCGCAGGGCAAGCCCCGGGGCGGACGGCGCTAGAAACCCCTGGTCCGCTTGGCGGCCCGCCGCTTCTCCGCGGACCCGATCCGCAGGAACATCCGGCTTATCTCGGAGCCCAGGTTCACCCCGATGGCGATGGCCATGGCCAGGGCCACCGCCTTCGACAGCGACACCAGCCCCTGGTCCACCTCGTTCTGCGCGATGGCCAGCAGCCCGAAGTACGTGGCGGAACCGGGCAGCAGGGGCCCGATCGCCGCGGTCGTGAAGGGCAGCGCGGAGGCGAACTGGTAGCGGGACAGCAACTGCCCGAACAGTCCCACCAGCCCCGCCGCCGCGGCCGTGGACGCCACCGGTGAGATGCCGCCCGCGTAGTGCATCGCGCCGTACACGGTCCAGGCGACGCCCCCGTTGAGCGTCACCCACACCACGGTGGACCGTTCCTGCTGGAGCAGCACGGCGAACGCCAGGGACAGCAGCATCGAGGCCCCGATCAGCACCACCGGCTGGTCGGACACCCCGAGCGCCGCGTCGGGGTTCAGCCGCGCGCCCAGCTGCACGCCGAAGTAGAGCACCAGCAGCACACCGGCGACGATGCCCACGAAGAAGTACAGGACCTCCAGCAGCCGCGCGGACGCGGTGATGTAGAAGCCGGTCAGCCCGTCCTGCACCCCGGCCACCAGCGCCCGCCCGGGCAGCAGCGCGAACAGCCCACCGGTGATGACCGCGGAGGCCTTCACGTCGACATGGCCGAGGGTCAGCGCGACCCCGATCGCGGCCGGCGGCGTCGCCGCCACCGTGAACTGGTAGAACTCCGGCAGCCCCCGCCCGGCGCACAGCCACGCCAGCCGGTCGCCGAGCATCGCGCCCAGCGCGGCGGCGACGAACACGATCAGGTCACCGCCCACCAGTACGGAGGCCGCGCCCGCCAGCAGCCCGCTCGCCCCCGTCAGCGCCCATCCGGGGTACGGGTGCCGGTTGCGGCGGATCTCCGCGAGCCTGCGGTAGGCCTCCTCCAGGGAGACGGCCGTCTCGTCGTCGCTGAGGTCGTCCACCAGCTGGTAGACGGCCGCGAGGCGCGTGTAGTCGGTGCCACGGCGCCGCACGGTCCGCGACGCCGTCACCGGGTCGTCGACGAGGGACGGCTGGTACGAGATCGCCAGCAGCGTGAAGGTGACGTTGGGCTCGCAGCGGTCCAGCCCGTAGGACCGGCAGACGGCGAACATGGCCGTCTCCACGTCCTCGGCGCCCTCACCGCCCGCCAGCAGCAGCTCGCCGATACGCAGCGTCAGGTCGAGCACGCGCGGCACCGCCGGCCCGGCCTCGTCGTGACCGCGCTGGCTCGGCTCGGTCGCCGGGCGCTCCGCCACCGGCATGCGCAGCATCGTGCGCATCCGGTCCTGCCACGGCACGTCCTTGGTCAGACTGACCACGGGAACCCCGGTCGGCGGGGTGAAGGCCGACAGCGCGTGCTGGGCGCTGAACGCGCTCGGCGGGGTGAACGCCGACCCCTCCCGCTCCGCCGTGTGCGCCGGCTGCACGTCCAGCCCGTCCGGGACCGCGAACTCGGACGTCGTCTCGGACTCCGTGGCGCTCGTCCGCAGGAGGGCCAGGCCCTCGGGGATCGCGAACTCGGACGTCGTCGACATGTCCCCGTCGACGACGCTTCCGGCGGGCGGCTGAAAGCCACTCCTCGCCTCGTCCGACCTCGGTTTGCGGTCCTCCGCTTCCGTCACTGCCTGGCGCTCCCTGAACGACACGTCGGCCTCGTACCCGCCACAGCCTCAGTATGCGCAATGCACCCAGACGGATGAACGGGCCGCACGCGCAGGCGTGCGGCCCGTGAGCACCAGGTGAGGAGGGGTCAGTGACCGCCCTGCTCCTTGAAGCGCTTGTAGGAACGCTCGATCTCGGCCTCGGCGTCCGTGCGGCCCACCCAGTTGGCGCCCTCGACCGACTTGCCGGGCTCCAGGTCCTTGTAGACCTCGAAGAAGTGCTGGATCTCCAGGCGGTCGAACTCCGACACGTGGTGGATGTCGCGCAGGTGCTCCACGCGCGGGTCGTGCGCCGGCACGCACAGCAGCTTGTCGTCGCCGCCGGCCTCGTCCGTCATCCGGAACATGCCGATCGCGCGGCACTGGATGAGGCAGCCGGGGAAGGTCGGCTCGTCCAGGATCACCAGCGCGTCCAGCGGGTCGCCGTCCTCGCCGAGGGTGTTCTCGACGAAGCCGTAGTCGGCCGGGTAGCTCGTCGAGGTGAACAGGCGACGGTCCAGGCGGATCCGACCGGTCTCGTGGTCCACCTCGTACTTGTTGCGCGAACCCTTCGGAATCTCGATCGTGACGTCGAACTCCACCGGTGGCTCCTCCATGATCAACACATAGTTCTGGTGGTTAAGTGTCCCTCACGCAGGTGTGTGATCGCGAAAGGGGCTGGTGGTCGTGCCAGAGCTGAGGCCTTGGCGGGCCGCGAGACCGCACGTGGTGCGGATCGCGCACGCCCTACGACCGCACCTGGCCCGGGCCGCCGCGGCCGCGAGACCGCCGGTCGCACGGCTCGTACGGGCCGCGAGACCGCAGGTCGCGCGAGGCGCGGTGCCCAAGGCGTGGCAGTACGCCGCGGGTGCCGCCACCGCCGGTCTGGCACTGGCCGCCGGTGTGGTGACCGCCGCGGGGCCCTGGGACTCCACGGGTCAGCGTACGGCCGAGCACGACCGGGCCGTGGCCCTGGGCCGCGCGGGTGGCACAGATCACGGCGGCGTCCCCGGTGCGCCGAGCCGCCCCCGGCCCGCTCCCAGCGCCGGGCCCGTCCTGACCGGCCTCGGCGGTGTCAGCACGGTGAAATCCGCCCCGGACGGCAGGATCCTCGCCGACGCCCTCACGCCCCTGCTGAAGGACCCGGCCCTCGGCCCCCGGCCCGCCGCCGTGGTCGTCGACGTCACCACCGGCCGCCGCCTGTACGGCGCGAAGCCGGACAGCGCGCTCACCCCGGCCTCCACCACGAAGATCGCCACGGCGGTCGCGGCGCTGTCCGCGATGGGCGCCGACCACCGCCTCACCACCCGCGCCGCGCTGGAACCCGACACGAAGGAAGTCGTCCTGGTCGGCGGCGGCGACCCCACGCTGACCGCCCGTGAGAAGGCCGACGGCTGGGCGAGCCTGCGCACCCTGGCCGGGCGGACGGCCGCCGCCCTCGCCGAGCGGGGCGTCCGCGACGTGACCCTCTCGTACGACACGACCCTCTACGCGGGCCCCCGGAAACACCCGATCGGGGTCAACCCCAACCTCGCCCTCGTCAGCCCCCTGATGGCGGACGAGGGCCGTACGGACGACTCGACGAGCGGCCCGGCCCCACGGGTCGAGAACCCGGCGGCGGACGCGGCCCGCCGCTTCGGCGACCTGCTCGAGTCCTACGGCGTCAAGGCCTCGGTCCCCGGCCCCTCCAAGGCCACGACCCGGGCGAAGACCCTCGCGAAGGTCTCCTCGCCCCCGCTGTCGGTCCTGGTCGAGCGCATGCTGACCCACAGCGACAACGACATCGCCGAGTCGCTCGCCCACCAGACGGCGATCGCCACCGGCAACCGGGCCGACTTCGCAGGCGCCGACAAGGCCATCGGTTCCCAGCTGCGTCGGCTCGGCCTGCCGCTCAAGGGCGCCGCCTTCAAGGACGGCAGCGGCCTGAACCGCTCCGACCGGATGACACCCGCCCTCCTGACGGCCCTGCTCGCGAAGGCGGCCGACCCCGCCCACCCCGAACTGCGCCCGGCCCTCACCGGCCTCCCCGTCGCCGGGTTCACCGGCACCCTCACCGCCCGCTACACGGACGGCGCGGCCGGCGTCGTCCGTGCCAAGACCGGCTCCCTGTCGGGCGTGAACACCCTCGCGGGCACCGTCGTCGACCACGACGGCCGCCTGCTGGCCTTCGCCTTCATGTCCACGGACACGGCCCCGGGCACCGAGGCGGCGACACGCAAGGCCCTGGACAAACTGGCCACGACCTTGGCCAACTGCGGCTGCCGCTGACGCGCCCGTACGGTCCGGGAGGCCCCCGCCCACCGGGCCCGCCGTGGGCAGTCGTCCCGCTGGGGCGGAACGGGTGGGCACGGCCTGCGGCGCCGGGTACCGGCCGAGTGCCCCCGGCCCCTGCCGACCCTGCGGGCGCCGGGCACGGGCCGAGCCTCCCCGGCCTCGGCGGGTCCCGCTCACGCGGGGTACTGCCCAGTGGCCCCTGGCCTCGGCGGGTCCCGCTCACGTCGGGTACTGGACAAGCGCCCCCGGCCCCTGCTGACCTCGCTCACGTCGGGTACTGGACAAGCGACCTCGGCCTCTGCCGACCTCGCTCACGTCGGGTACTGGACAAGCGACCTCGGCCTCTGCCGACCTCGCTCACGTCGGGTACTGGACAAGCGACCTCGGCCTCTGCTGACCTCGCTCACGTCGGGTACTGGACAAGAGCCCCCGGCCTCTGCTGACCTCGCTCACGTCGGGTACTGCACAAGAGCCCCCGGCCCCTGCTGACCTCGCTCACGTCGGGTACTGCACAAGAGCCCCCGGCCCCTGCTGACCTCGCTCACGTCGGGTACTGGACAAGCGACCTCGGCCCCTGCCGACCGAGTACCTGGAAGACCCCCGGCGTCCCCCCGCCCTCGCCGCCCTGCCCCAGCGGCCTGCGCTCACGTACGGTTGACGCATGACGAGCATCGGTGGTGCTGCCTCATCCGGCATGGTCGACTGGAATCTCGCGGTCGCGACCGCGACCCGGCTCGTGCGGCCGGGCCCCGAGGTCAGCCGCGACGAGGCCCGGGCCGTCGTCGCGGAGCTGCGCAGGCATGCCAAGGCCTCGGAGGAACACGTCCGCGGATTCACCCGGCTGGACACCGAGGAGGGGCACGACACCCCCGTCCTCGTCGTCGACCGCCCGGGCTGGATCCGCGCCAACGTCGCCGGGTTCAGGGAGATCCTCAAACCCCTGCTCGACAAGATGGAGGAGCGGCGCGGCGGCAGCGCGGGCGGCGCGGTCATGAGCGCCGTCGGCGGCAAGGTCACCGGCGTGGAGCTCGGCATGCTCCTGTCGTTCCTCGCCTCCCGCGTCCTCGGCCAGTACGAGACCTTCGCCCCGGCCACCCGCGAGCTCCCCGCCGGGCAGGGCGGCGGCGGCCGGCTCCTCCTGGTCGCCCCGAACATCGTCCACGTCGAGCGCGAACTCGACGTCGACCCCCACGACTTCCGGCTCTGGGTGTGCCTGCACGAGGAGACCCACCGCACCCAGTTCACGGCCGTGGACTGGCTGAGGGACCACCTCGAGGGCGAGATCCAGTCGTTCCTGGCCGAGACCGACGTCGACCCCATGACCGTCCTGGAGCGCGTGCGGGAAGCCGCCCAGAGCCTCGCCGGGGGCCGCCCCGAGGGCGAGCAGGACGACGGCGGCCGCTCCCTCGTGGAGATCGTGCAGACCCCCGCCCAGCGCGAGATCCTCGGCCGTCTCACGGCCGTGATGTCCCTGCTGGAGGGCCACGCCGACTTCGTGATGGACGGCGTCGGCCCCGACGTCGTCCCG
Organism: Streptomyces sp. NPDC058741; assembly: GCF_042746715.1. Classification (NCBI taxonomy): domain Bacteria; kingdom Bacillati; phylum Actinomycetota; class Actinomycetes; order Kitasatosporales; family Streptomycetaceae; genus Streptomyces; species Streptomyces sp. NPDC058741. The sequence continues at coordinate 69,337 of NZ_JBHYQH010000034.1, forward strand.
TCCGTCGGCGAGATCCGCGAGAAGTTCCAGCAGCGCCGCGCCAAGGGCGCCTCCCGACTGGACCTCGCCCTGCGCAAGCTGCTCGGCCTGGACGCCAAGCTCCGCCAGTACCGCGACGGCGAGCGCTTCGTACGGGCCGTCGTCGACGAGGTCGGCATGGACGGCTTCAACCGCGTGTGGACCTCGCCCAACACCCTCCCCACCAAGACGGAGATCGCCAAACCGGCGGACTGGATCGCGCGGGTGCACCGCAGGTCCGAGTAGTGAACATCGCGGGCAGGTCGTGAAAGGAAACCGGCAGACGGCATGCGGACGCCCCTTCAATCACCCGTCCGAGGGACCGTGACGCAGGGGTAGGCGTGCAATGCTCGGGGAACGGCCCGGTTCTGTCACCATCTACACACTCTGCGTGACCGAATCCCGGGTTCACCCCCGACGACTTCATGAAGGGAACCGGACATGGGTCCCCATCCTGCGGTCGCGGCGATACGCCTGGCAGTACGCCGCGTCCTCCACGACCTCCTCACCGAACACCACCGCGCCCCCGCCGCGGTCCCGCACGCCCTCACGCACGAGCCGCCCCTCGTGCTCGTCGCGTGCTCCGGCGGTGCTGACTCCATGGCCCTCGCCTCCGCCCTGGCCTTCGAAGCCCCCAAGCTCGGCGTCAGAGCCGGCGGCGTCACCGTCGACCACGGCCTGCAGTCCGGCTCCGACGTACGCGCCGCGGAAGTCGTCCAGCGCCTGCGCGAACTCGGCCTCGACCCCGTCGACTGCGTCGCCGTCACCGTCGGCCGCTCCGGCGGGCCCGAAGCCGCCGCCCGCGACGCCCGCTACGCCGCGCTCGACGCTGTGGCCGAGCGTCACGGAGCCGCGGCCGTCCTGCTCGGCCACACCCGCGACGACCAGGCCGAGACCGTCCTGCTCGGCCTCGCGCGCGGCTCCGGCATCCGCTCCCTGTCCGGCATGGCCGCGATCTCGGGGGCCGACGGCCGTTACCGCCGCCCCTTCCTGGAACTCGACCGGCAGACCGCCCGCAAGGCCTGCATGGTCCAGTCCCTCCCCGTCTGGGACGACCCCCACAACGCCGACCCGGCCTACACCCGCTCCCGGCTGCGCCACGAGGGCCTGCCCGCGCTGGAGAAGGCCCTCGGCAAGGGCGTCGTCGAGGCCCTCGCCCGGACGGCCCAGCTCTCCCGTGACGACGCCGACGCCCTCGACTCCTGGGCCGCCCAGGCCGAGACCGGCGTCCGCGACGCCACCGGGATGCTCGAATGCGCCAAGCTCTACGCCCTGCCGCCCGCCGTGCGCCGCCGCGTCCTGCGCCGGGCCGCCATCGCGGCCGGTACCCCCGCCGGCTCGCTGTTCGCCCGCCACCTCGAAGAAGTCGACCGGCTGATCACCGGCTGGCGCGGTCAGGGAGCCATCAACCTCCCCGGCAAGGTCGTGGCCCGGCGGCAGGGTGGCAGACTGGTGATTCGGCAAGGCTGACGCCGACCCCTCCGAGCAGTCGGGGGACGGGCCGCTCAGCCGGTGAGACGACCGAAAGTGATGCGGGTGGACGCGAGAGACATGGGTGCCGACCTCCAGCAGGTGCTCATCACCAAAGAAGAGATCGACGCCAAGCTGGCCGAGCTGGCAGCGAAGATCGACGCGGAGTACGCGGGCAAGGACCTGCTGATCGTCGGAGTCCTCAAGGGCGCGGTGATGGTCATGGCCGACCTCGCCCGGGCGCTGTCCACCCCCGTCACGATGGACTGGATGGCCGTATCGTCGTACGGGGCGGGCACCCAGTCCTCCGGTGTGGTGCGGATCCTCAAGGACCTCGACACCGACATCAAGGGCAAGCACGTCCTCATCGTCGAGGACATCATCGACTCCGGTCTGACGCTGTCCTGGCTGCTGTCGAACCTCGGCTCGCGCGAGCCGGAGTCGCTGAAGGTGTGCACCCTGCTGCGCAAGCCGGACGCCGCCAAGGTCGCGATCGACGTCGAGTGGGTCGGATTCGACATCCCCAACGAGTTCGTCGTCGGTTACGGCCTCGACTACGCCGAGAAGTACCGCAACCTCCCGTTCGTCGGTACGCTCGCGCCCCACGTCTACGGCGGCTGAACCCCGTTCGGGGTGCCGTGGCGGCGATCGGGAACCCTGGCGGGCTTCCCGCCGTTGGAGCAGGCGTGGACGGATCGCCAGCCGCACCGCGCAGCTTCAGGTGACAATGCTGGGGTACCGTCCGAAGAACAGTCTTTGTCAAACTCACTATGGCAGGAGGGACGGGGCGGCACCGCTCCGTATGGATGGACGTGAAGCGATACTTCCGTGGGCCGGTCATGTGGATCGTGCTGGCCGTCCTCGCCGTGGTCGTGTTGATGCAGGTCGTCGGCTCGTCCGGCGGCCACAAGACGGTGGACACCGGCCAGGTCGTCCAGGCGATCAACCAGAACAAGGTGGAGTCGGCCAAGCTCACCACCGGTGACGAGCAGACCATCAAGGTCACGCTCAAAGACGGCGTGAAGGTCGAGGGCAGCTCGAAGATCCAGGCGAGCTACATCGGCGACCAGGGCGTGGCCATCGCCAACACGCTGCAGAACAAGTACCAGGACAAGCAGATCCCGGACGGCTACACGGTCTCGCCGTCCAAGCAGAACCCCTTCGTCGGGATCCTGCTCTCCCTGCTGCCCTTCGTTCTCATCGTGGTCGTCTTCCTGTTCCTGATGAACCAGATGCAGGGCGGCGGCTCCCGCGTCATGAACTTCGGGAAGTCCAAGGCGAAGCTCATCACCAAGGACACCCCCAAGACGACGTTCTCCGACGTCGCCGGTTCCGACGAGGCCGTCGAGGAGCTCCACGAGATCAAGGAGTTCCTCCAGGAGCCGGCCAAGTTCCAGGCCGTCGGCGCCAAGATCCCCAAGGGCGTGCTGCTCTACGGCCCGCCCGGAACCGGCAAGACCCTGCTCGCGCGGGCCGTCGCGGGCGAGGCGGGCGTGCCGTTCTACTCGATCTCCGGTTCCGACTTCGTCGAGATGTTCGTCGGTGTCGGTGCCTCCCGCGTCCGTGACCTGTTCGAGCAGGCCAAGGCGAACGCCCCGGCGATCGTCTTCGTCGACGAGATCGACGCGGTCGGCCGCCACCGCGGCGCCGGCCTCGGCGGCGGTCACGACGAGCGCGAGCAGACCCTGAACCAGCTCCTCGTCGAGATGGACGGCTTCGACGTCAAGGGCGGCGTGATCCTCATCGCCGCGACGAACCGGCCCGACATCCTCGACCCGGCGCTGCTGCGTCCCGGCCGCTTCGACCGGCAGATCGCCGTCGACCGCCCGGACATGCAGGGCCGTCTGGAGATCCTCAAGGTCCACCAGAAGGGCAAGCCGGTCGCCCCGGACGTCGACCTGTCGGCCGTCGCCCGCCGCACGCCCGGCATGACCGGCGCCGATCTGGCCAACGTGCTGAACGAGGCCGCCCTGCTGACGGCCCGCAGCGACCAGAAGCTGATCGACAACCACATGCTGGACGAGGCGATCGACCGCGTGGTCGCGGGCCCGCAGAAGCGGACCCGGATCATGTCGGACAAGGAGAAGAAGATCACCGCGTACCACGAGGGCGGACACGCCCTGGTCGCGGCGGCCTCGCCGAACTCCGACCCGGTCCACAAGATCACGATTCTGTCGAGAGGCCGTGCCCTCGGCTACACGATGGTCCTTCCGGACGAGGACAAGTACTCGACCACGCGCAACGAGATGCTCGACCAGCTCGCCTACATGCTGGGCGGCCGCGCCGCCGAGGAGCTCGTCTTCCACGACCCGACCACGGGTGCCGCCAACGACATCGAGAAGGCCACCGGCCTCGCCCGCGCCATGGTCACGCAGTACGGCATGACCGAGCGTCTGGGCGCGATCAAGTTCGGCGGGGACAACACCGAGCCGTTCCTCGGTCGGGAGATGTCCCACCAGCGCGACTACTCGGAAGAGGTCGCCGCGCTGGTCGACGAGGAGGTCAAGAAGCTCATCGAGACCGCGCACAACGAGGCCTGGGAGATCCTGGTCGAGAACCGCGACGTCCTCGACAACCTCGTGCTGCAGCTGCTGGAGAAGGAGACGCTCGGCAAGGAGCAGATCGCCGAGATCTTCGCCCCGGTCGTCAAGCGCCCGCCGCGTCCCGCCTGGACCGGCTCCTCCCGCCGTACGCCGTCCACCCGCCCGCCGGTCCTCTCCCCCAAGGAGCTGGCCCTGACCAACGGGGCGAACGGCGCGACGCCGGCCATCAGCACGGTCAAGAGCACCGCGGCGGACCCCGCCCCGGCGCCCGAGCGGACGCCGGAGGACCGCCCGGAGAGCTGACCGACGCTCTCCCGGCGGCACCCGGACCCGGAACCGGACCCGGAATGAAAGCCGCGCCCCCCAGGTTTTAGCCTGGC
>NZ_JBHYQH010000035.1:0-72396 GCF_042746715.1 Streptomyces sp. NPDC058741
GAGCGCGGTGGCATCGTCGTGGGTTCCCTGGCGCGTGAGCAGGGCGGAAGTGCGCAGTTGCTGCGCAATCTGGGCCTGTTGCACGTTCAGGGCCATCCCCTCGACTGGGACCGGGTGCTGGGCACCGGCACCGTCGTGCCACTGCCGACCTACGCCTTCCAGCGCCAGCGCTACTGGCACCAGACGGTCAGGACGGCCGGGGACGCCGGATCGCTCGGTCTCGACGCCTCCGCACACCCGTGGCTCGGGGCCGTGGTCGAGCTGGCCGACGGGGAGGGGCACCTGTTCACCGGACGGTTGTCGCTCGCCGAACAGCCGTGGCTGAAGGACCACGCGGTGCACGGCACCGTGCTGGTCCCCGGCACCGGGCTCCTCGACATGGCGCTCACCGCCGCCCACCACCTGGGGGCGGCCGGCGTCGGCGAACTGACGCTGTCGCAGCCCCTGGTGCTCGGTGCCCACGAGGCGGTTCGCCTCCAGGTGAGGGTCGGTGCCGCCGCGGACGGAGACGGTCTGCCCGTGGACATCTACAGCCGGCCCGACGGCGGGACCGACACCACCCCATGGACCCTGCACGCCACCGGCACGCTGACCGGGGCGAGCGCAGAGGCCCCGCCCTCCGCCGACCTGCGCGCATGGCCGGCGAACGGAGCCGAGCGGGTCGGCGTGGACGGCTTCTACCGGGAACTGTCCGAGCAGGGGCTGGAGTACGGACCGGTGTTCCGGGGCCTGACCGAACTGTGGCGTGCCGGAGACGTCGCGTACGGCCTGGTGCGGCTGCCGGAGCAGGCCCGGCCGGACGCCGAGGGCTTCGCGGTGCACCCCGCGCTCCTCGACGCCGCTCTGCACACCCTGGCGGGAACGCGGGGAGGCGACCCGGACGGCGACGGCGCCGGCGGAGTCCTGCTGCCGTTCCTGTGGACCGGTGTGCGGCTGTTCGCCACGGGCGGTACGGAGCTGCGGGTCCGCGCCGAGCTCGTGGACGACTCCACCGCCCGGATCCTCGTCTGCGACGGTACGGGTGAGCCCGTACTGAGCGCGGAGGGCCTGGCGGTCAAGCGCGCGGACACCGCGCAGCTGAAGGGCACGGGCACCACCCGCGACACCGCGCACCTGTACCGCGTCGAGTACCAGCCGCAGACGCCGGCGGACGAGCCCGGCACGCCGCCGGGGGAGGCCGGCGGGCTGCTGGTGCTCGGCCCGGGCGGGCTGGTGGCCGAGACGCTGGGCGTCGAGGACGCCGTGGGCCTCGGCACCGCTGTGCCGTTCGACGGGAACCGTCCTCGTACCGTCGTCGTCGACCTCAGCGCGGCCGGCGCGGCCCGCGGGAGCGGCGAGACCGTGGACGGTCGTGCCGGACGAACGGTGACGGCGGCGCTGGCCTGGCTGCAGGAGCTGCTGGAGGATCCGCGATCGGAGGGCACCGACGTCGTGTGGGTGACCCGGGGCGCGGTGGCCGCGAGTCCGGTGGACACGATCACCTCGCTGGAGCACGCGCCGCTGTGGGGCCTGGTCCGCGTGGCCCGTGCCGAACACCCCGAGCGTGGCCTCAGACTGGTCGACATAGGTGCCGAACAGCCCGACGCGGCCCTGCTGCGCCGGGTCCTGCTCTCGAGGAGCGAGCCGGAGCTCGTCGTCCGCGGGGACGGTGTGCTGGCGCCCCGGCTGGTGCGGGCCGACCGTACGTCCTCGCCGGACCTGCTCGTCCCGGACGTACGGCAACAGCCCTGGTGTCTGGACATCGAGGAGAAGGGACGGCTGGACACGTTCGTCTTCCGTCCCGTCGACCGCGACGCTCCGCCGGCGGACGGATGCGTGCGGGTGGGGGTCCGCGCGGCCGGCATGAACTTCCGCGACGTCCTCAACGCCCTCGACATGGTGCACGCGCCGAAACTCGGCCTGGAGTGCGCGGGTGTGGTCCTGGAGACGGGTCCCGGCGTGACGCATCTGCGGGTCGGCGACCGTGTGATGGGGCTCGCCGTGGGCACGTTCGGCTCCGAGGTGACGGTGGACGCGCGCTGGATGGTGCGCATCCCGGACTCGCTGTCCTTCGTGGAGGCCGCGACCGTCCCCCTGGCCTACCTCACCGCCCACTACGCCTTCACCGACCTCGGCCCCCTGCGTGCGGGGGACAAGGTCCTCGTCCACGCGGCGGCGGGCGGTGTCGGACAGGCCGCGCTCCAGCTCACCCGGCATGCCGGCTGCGAGCTCTACGGCACGGCGAGCCCCGGCAAGTGGCCCGTGCTCCGGGACCTCGGCCTTCCCGAGGACCGCATCGCCTCCTCCCGCGACACCGGCTTCGCGGAGAAGTGGCTGTCGCTGACCGGCGGCACGGGCGTGGACGTGGTGCTGAACGCGCTGACCGAGGAGTTCGTCGACGCGTCACTGCGACTGCTGCCGCGTGGCGGACGGTTCCTGGAGATGGGCAAGACGGACGTACGGGACGCCGACGAGATCGCCGCGGCGTACCCCGGCGTCCACTACCGGGCGTTCGACCTGATCGAGAGCGGGGCCGACCGCGTCCAGGAGATGCTGTGCGAACTCGTCGCCCTGCTGGAGCAGGGGGCCGTCACGCCCCTTCGGTACTCGGCGTTCGACGTGCGGGAGGCGCCGAGCGCGTTCCGGCTCATGGCGCAGGGCCGCACCGTCGGCAAGCTGGTGCTCACCGTTCCGCAGTCCCTGGACGGCGCGGGCACCGTGCTGCTGACGGGCGGCACGGGTGAGCTCGGCCGCCTGGTGGCACGCCGCCTGGTCGAGGAGCACGGGGTGCGGCACCTGGTGCTCACCTCGCGCCGCGGGCCGCGGGCACCCGGCGCCGACGAGGTGGTGACGGAGCTGCTCGACGCGGGCGCGGCCGACGTGCGCGTGCTGGCCTGCGACGTGTCGAACCGTGAGGACGTCGCCCGTGTCGTCGGCGAGGCGGGCGCACAGCACCCGCTGACGGGTGTCTTCCACCTCGCGGCCGTGCTCGACGACGGCATCGTCCGCAACCAGGACGCCGACCGGTTCGCTCGGGTGCTCGCCCCGAAGGTGTCGGGTGCGACGCATCTGCACGAGCTGACGGCCGGTCTGGACCTGGCGGCGTTCGTCCTGTTCTCCTCGGCGGCAGGCACGCTGGGCGCCCCCGGCCAGAGCAACTACGCGGCGGCCAACGTCTTCCTCGACACGCTGGCGGCCCACCGGCGCAAGCTCGGTCTGCCCGCGGTGAGCCTCGCCTGGGGCCTGTGGGAGCAGGCGGGCATCGGCATGACCTCCCACCTCGGGGACGCGGAGCTGGCACGGCTGCGCAAGCGCGGCTCGCAGGCGCTGTCCGCGCAGGAGGCGATCCACGCGCTGGACGCCGCCCTGGGCCGCCCGGAGACCCACCTCGTCCCGATCAAGCTGGACGTGGCGGGGCTGGGCGGCGGCGAGGAGGCCGCCCCGCTCTTCGCGGCCCTGGCGCGGCCGCGGCTGCGCCGGGCCCGGGAGGCCGTGGCGCAGACGGAGACGTTCCGTGCACGGCTGGCCGGTCTGCCGGCGGGTGAACAGGTCGCGGCGCTGCTGGCCGCCGTCCGGCAGGAGGTCGCCGGCGTGCTCGGCCTGCCGGGGGCGGAGACGGTCCCGGCGGACAGGCAACTGCGCGAGTTCGGCTGGGACTCGCTGATGGCGGTGGAGCTGCGCAACCGGCTCAGCGCCCAGGCGCAGCTGGCCCTTCCGAGCACGCTGGCCTTCGACTACCCGACCCCCCGGGCCGTCGCCGAGTTCCTGCACGTGCGTCTGGACCTCGGCACGACGGGCGAGGAGTCCGCGCCGCGGGATCCCTCGCAGGCCGCCGCATGGGCGCTCAAGCGCCTGACCGCCGACCAGCTGAGGGACAGCGGACTGCTGGCGCAGCTGCTCCGGCTCGCGCAGCCCGACAGCGCGCCCGCGGAGGCGGGATCCGCCGCGGACGCCCTGCAGGCGGCCGACGAGCTGTCGGAGGACGACATGGACCGGGCACTCGATGCCGTTCTCGGAAACACACTGTGAGGGATGCCATGCCTGAGCCCGTCGACTCCGCAGCGCAGGGGGGCCCGACGGAGGCACCGCCCCGCCCCGCCGGCGCTCCTTCCCCCGCCCCCTCACCGCACCGCTGGCTGGCGCTCGCCGTGGTCACCCTGGCGTCGTTCCTGGACAACCTGGACGCGAACGCCGTCACCGTGGTCCTGCCCGCCATCCAGAAGGACCTCGGGGCCGGCTTCGCCACGGCCCAGTGGACGCTCGCCGGATACGCCCTGGCCTACGCCCTGTTCCTCATCACGGGGGGCCGGCTCGGCGACATCTACGGACGCAAGCGCCTGTTCATGACGGGGGTCGCCGGCTTCACCGCGGCGTCGGCGGTGTGCGGTGTCGCGGGTGCTCCCGAGGTACTGGTGGCGGGGCGGTTCGCGCAGGGCTTCATGGCCGCCCTGATGGTGCCCCAGGCCGTGTCCGTCGTGGTCACGATGTTCCACCGGGACGAGTGGGCACGGGCGTTCGCCGTGCTGGGCGCGGCGCTCAGCATCGGCAGCGTCGGAGGCCCGCTGCTCGGCGGCACCCTCACCGACCTCGACGTGCTGGGCCTGGGATGGCGGGCGATCTTCCTGATCAACGTGCCGCTCGGGCTGATCGCACTGGTCATGGCGGCCCGCAGCATGCCCGAGTCCCGGTCGGAGCAGCCGCCGCGCCTGGACCTGACCGGTGTGGTGCTGCTGACGGCCGCCTCCCTGGGCGTGATGTATCCCCTGATCCAGGGGAGGGAAGCGGGCTGGCCCGCCTGGATGCTCGTCCTCGTCGGCGCCGGCGCCGCGACGTTCGCCGTGTTCGTACGGCAGCAGGGTGTGCGGCACCGGCGCGACGGCTCCGCACTGGTCCCGCCGACGCTCTTCCGGCACCGCTCCACCCGGGTCGGCCTGACCGTGACCCTGCTGGTGTTCAGCGGCGTCGCCTCGTTCTTCCTGGTGCTGACGTACCACCTGCAGACGGGGCTCGGCTGGCCGGTGCTGAAGACCGCGCTGGTCACGGCGGCCTGGCCGGTCGGAATCACCGCCACCTTCCAGATCGCCTGGAAGCACGGCGCGGGCCGCCGCCGGGCGTGCGTGGCGGCCGGGTCCCTGCTGATGGGCGGCGGTGCCCTGTGGACACTTCTCGCGATCTGGGCGGCCGGCGACGGGCAGCTGGCCTGGCCGCAACTGGCCGCCGCCGAACTGGTCATGGGCTGCGGGATGGGTCTGACCACCCCCGTGCTCACCGCCGTCGTCCTGGAGGACGTCCCGGCCGACGACGCCGGGGCGGGCTCCGGCGTGCTCAACGCCGCCATCCAGTTCAGCTCGGCCGCCGGGGTCGCCGTCATCGCCGGGCTGTACTTCGGGCAGCTGGGCGGCGGAGCGGGGCGGCACACCGGGGCGGGGCATTCCGCCACCGTCACGGCGGCCGTCCTCTGGTGCAATGTCGCCGTCTTCCTGCTGACGACCGCATTGAGCTCCCTGCTGCCCGCCGGCAGCGGCCGGAAGAGCGCACCGGCCGCCACCGGGTCGTGAGGTGATCCGGTCCCGAAGCGGCCGAATTCCATTGTTCGAACGAAAAGCGCATCTGGCAGGTGCGGGAATTCTGTGCCAGCCTGGATGCCGAACATTCCCCCATCGGAGGTGTATATGACGGGAATTCCCGAGAGTGATTCTTTCGAGGCCGACGACCGGGCCAAATTCCGTGAGGCTCTCGTCCGCAAGGCGAACGCCAGTCGGTCCCGCCAGGCCCATGAAGAGGGCCGGCTGCGTGTGAAGGGCATGAGCGGGTCTGCAGGAAAGAAGCGCTACTTCCGGCGCAAGACCGCCTGAACGACCTCCGTACGGCCATCCGGGGCTGTCGCGGGCTCTTTTCGACCATGGGGAGAAAAGAGCCCGCGACAGCCCCCTTCTCTTGTGTTACGGACCTTGTGCGGTCACTCCGGTCGCGGCCTCCCGGTGAACTGCCTCACGCCGGGTGTCGGCCTCCTGGAGAAATGCTCGCGGACCGCTTGAGGGAAACTGGAGAATTCCTGGACCTGACGGCTCGGAGCAGCGAATTCACGACAACGTCCGGCGCGCCGCCCGCACCGCCCCTGGACGGCGGTTCGAGCGAAGCCCCAGCACCGCGCGAGGGAGCGGGGTGAGGGTGACGTACGGGCGCGACCGGCCCGTCCCGGACGAAGGAGCTGACGCCGCGTCATGACCACGACCGCCGAGACCGGACAGGCGCCGGGCACCGCACCCGGCGACTGGGACGCGGCCGCGAGCCTGCGCGCGGCCCGGCTCGAGGCCCGGCTCGGCGACCCCCACGACCCCGCCAACCCGCACGGGCTGCGTGCCCTGTTCGCCGCCGACGACCGGCGCACCCCGCCCCGCCGGACCGAGGAACTCCTCGACGAGACAGGCCTGGCCGCCGAGTTCGTACCCGTCCGGTACGGGGGCCGGCTCACCCGCGCCGACCTCCTGGCCCGCACCCTGCGCCCCGTCTTCCGGCGCGACGTCGCCCTCGGGTTCGGCCACGGCATCACCTCGCTGTTCGCGGCGGGCGCCGTCTGGGCCGCCGGCACCGAGGAGCAGCGTCACCACGTCGCCCGGCTGCTGCTGGGCGGCGGGCGGGCGACGATCCTGCACCACGAACTCGCCCACGCCAACGCCATCCTGCGCCATGAGTTCACCGCCCGCCCCGCACCCGGCGGCGGCCGTCTCCTCGCCGGACGCAAGGACCTGATCATCAACGCCGCCCGCGCCGACGCCCACGTCGTCTACGCCCGCACCGACCCCGCGCGCGGCCCCCGCAGCCACTCCGTGTTCCTGCTCGACCCCGCCGACGCGCCGCCCGGCGGGATGCGGCACCTGCCGCGCGTGACGACCTCCGGCATGCGCGGCGCCCTGTTCAGCGGACTGGAGTTCGAGGACCGGCCGGTGCCCGGTGACGCGCTCGTCGGCCGCGCCGGCGAGGGTGTCGCCCTCGCCCTGCGCACCTTCCAGGTCAACCGCAGCGTCATCTGCGGCGTCGTCACCGCCGCCGCCGACACCGTCCTGCACTCCGCGGTCCGCGCCGCGACCACCGGCCGCAGCGGCCCCGTCGCCCGCCGCTGGCACAAGCCGCTCACCGGCGTCTTCGCCGACCTGCTGGCCTGCGACGCCATGGCGACGGTCGCGCTGCGCGCCCTCGGTCTGCTGCCCGGCCGCGCCCATGTCTTCGCCGCCGCCGTCAAGTACGTCGTCCCCGACCAGCTGCGGGAGAACCTCGAGGAACTCGCCGCCGTCCTCGGCGGGCGCGCCTACGAGCACGACAGCCCGGAGTACGGTGCCCTCGACAAGCTCGTACGCGACCTGCCCGTGGCCGGACTCGGCCACGCCGGCACGGCCTCCTGCCAGTCCGTGATCGTGCCGCAGCTGCGCACCCTCGCCGAGACCGCCTGGTTCGCCGAGGAGGAGCCGCCGCCCGAGCTCTTCCGGGCCGGCGCCGCACTGCCCCCGCTGGACTACCGGCTGCTCGGCATCGCCGGCGGCGGCGACTTCATGGCCGCCTCCCTGATCGGCTCCACCGCCCGCCTCGCCTCCGCCCGGGGCGTCGGCGGGCAGATCGCCGCTCTCGCCGCCCTCGCCGAGGCGTTCACCACCGAACTGCGCGCCCTGCGCGAGACCTGCCGGCAGCTTCCGCGGCAGGGCGGACGGGGCCTGTCCGACCCCGCCGTCGTCGTGCTCGGCGACCGCTACAGCCTGATCGTGGCCGCCGCCGCCGTCCTCGGCATCTGGGAGGGCCAGGACGGCACCGACCCGTTCCTCGCCGACGCCGCCTGGGCCGTGCTCGCCCTGTCCCGGATCGGCGCCCGGCTCGGCATTCCCGTGCCCGACCTGCCCGACGGCTGCACGCGGCAGGTCCTGGACGAACTGCTCCGGCGCTACCGGGCCGGCCTCGGCTGTGACCTGGACGCCACGGTCCTGGCCCGGTGACGCCCCGTCACCGCGGCACACGGGGCGCGCCCGGACCGCACACGACCCGCGTGACGAGGCCACGAGAAGGGGTGGACCGGGTGAACCCGCTCACGCTCATCGACCCGGGGTGCGTACCCGTCGACGCCGACCGCGTCAGCGAACCCGTCCACGTCGGCGGCCCCCACGGCCCCTGGCACCGGGTCCGCGAGGACATGCGGTCGCGCGGCAACGCCGTCGTGTTCGCGACCTGGGGCGAGTGGCTCGGCCCGGCCGTCACCGACCCCGGGCTGCGGCCCCTGCTCGGCCGCGACTGGCAGCGCTACCGCCGCACCACCGACCCCCTGGTCCGCTTCCGGTTCGTCACCTCACGCCTCGTCACCAAGTACACCGCCGCCGCCGCACTGGGCACCGAGGCCGGCGAACTCGACCTCGCCTACAAGATCGGCGGCCGGCCCTACCTGCGCGGACTCGACCAGGTCGACATCAGCCTCACCCACACCGACGACCTGATCGCGGTCGGCGTCAGCCGCAACGGCCGCATCGGCGTCGACGCCGAACCCGCCGACCGCTCCATGTCCTTCGACCTGCTCCACGACCATGTGTGCACCCCCGCCGAACGCGCCGGACTGGAACGGCTCCCCGAGGAGCAGCGCGCTGCCGCGCTGCTCAGACTGTGGACCCTGAAGGAGGCCTACACCAAGGCCGTCGGACAGGGACTGCGGCTCGGCTTCACCGAGTTCGGCTTCGGCGCCGGCAGCGCAGGGCTCCTCGCCCCCGACGGCCGGCCCGCCTCGCGCGGCGAATGGGCCTTCGCCACCCACCGGGCGCTCGGCCGCTACCTCATCAGCGTCGCCTGTCACGACGCCGGCCTCGACACCGCCCGGGACACCGCCCCGCACACCATGCTCGACGAGGGCTTCATGGGCGCCGTCACCGCCCTGCTCACCCCCTGACCGCACGGCCTTTCGTCTCCGCGCCGCGGTGGCCCGGGCCCTGAGTCCCGCTCGCGCCCACGTCCAGGACCGGTCGAGGATCCGGCGGCCGCGCACCGGCCCGGCTAGTGTCCCGGGCGACGGTTGCGCACGTGAGGGACGAGGAGGCCGTCATGGCAGAACCGGGTTCCCCCAGACGCCGTCCGGCCCTGCGCGCGTCGCCGCACGCCCTGCCGGCCGCCGTCCCGCACGGACCCGCGGAGCCCGTCCCCGGCCTCGACCGGCCCTGGACGCGGCCCGGACCGGCACACGGTGATCAACCGGCCGCACCCGGCGCACCCGAGACCTCCGCCGTCCGGGGCACCCCGGTGCGGGCGTGTGCCCCCGGCGGGGACGCGCCGGCCCGCGCAGGCGTCAGATCCCCGCTCCCGGACCGACCCGCCGCACGCCCGGTCGGCGCCCCCCGCCCCGGCGCCCACGACCGGCTGCCGGCCCCGCGCCCCGGCGTGGTGCACGCGCAAGGTGGCACCGCGGTTCCCGCGGCCCGGCTGCCGGCCCCGCGCCCCGGTGTGGTGTACGCGCACGGTGGCACCGCGGTTCCCGCGGCCCGGCTGCCGGCCCCGCGCCCCGGTGTGGTGTACGCGCACGGTGGCACCGCGGTTCCCGCGGCCCGGCTGCCGGCCCCGCGCCCCGGTGTGGTGTACGCGCACGGTGGCACCGCGGTTCCTCCGGCCCGGGAGCCGGCCCGCACACCACACTCGCGGCCGGTGGACGCCGGTGGCACCACCCCGGACCCGCTCGGTACACCCCGCCCGCGCGACCGCGGCCACGCGGTCGTTCCCTTCGTCGGGCCGGGGCCGCGCACCCCGGCCTGAACCCCGGGACACGGCGGCCGGCCGCACCGTCCATCGCGGTGTCAGCGCTGTATCAGGTCCGTATGGGCGGCCCCGCACATACTCGTCGAGCGCTCGCACAGAGGGGAGGGAGGGGGCCTTCGCAGCCGTACGCCGAGGTCGGGCACAAGCCGTACGCGTCGACCGCACGCCGTACGCACGGCCACGACAGGCGTGCCCCGTACAGCCGATGACCGCCAACCACACCTCACCCCCGCCGGACGGGGAACCGACCTGCGTCGTCGTCGACCTCGGACCGGCCCCCTACGACGAGCCGCGCCTCGAACTGCACGGCCCGCTCGACGAGGCCCGGCTGCAGGCCGCGCTCGGCCGGGCCGCCGTCCACCTTCCCGGCGCGTCCGCCCTGAGGCACCGCGTCGACCGGTACGGCCCCGGCCACCACACGCTGCGGCTGACCACCGAGGGCGCTGACCCGCCCGGCGGCACGTTCCCCTACGGACTCCTCGCCGACCTGCTGACCGGCCGGCCCGCGCCCGCAGCCCGCTCCACCCGCACGCTCGCGCCGACACCCCTGATGCGGGAGCTGCTCGCCGACGCCGACGCCCACCCCGGCCGTCATGTGGAACGGCTGTCGTGGGCCTGGCACGGACCGCTCGAACCGGACCGGTTCCGCGCTGCCTGGCAGTCGGTCGTCGACCACGAGAGCGTGCTGCGCGCCGCCTTCGACGACGGTCCCGACCCGCCGCTGGTGCTGCACGACCACGTCGACGCCGACGTGCTGTGGCTGCCGCACGGCTCCGTCCGCTGGAACGACCTGGTCGAACACGACCTACGACGCGGCCTGGACCCGCGCCGCCCCGGCGGCCCGCGCGTCACCGCCCTGGGCGGCGGCCCGGCCGGTGACGGCACGCCCACACCCGCCCGGGTGCTGCTCACCTACCACCACGCGCTGCTCGACGACCTCAGCGCACGGCTGCTGCTGCGCGAGTTCTACCGCGCCTATCTGGCGGGCGGCCGGCTGCCCGGCGGCGAGCGCCGTCCCGACCTGCGCGACTACGTCCGCTGGCTCGGCCGGCAGGACACCGCGCCCCCACGGGAGTTCTGGTCGACGGGCGCCCCGCCCGCCGACGCCGTCCCGCCCGTCCCGTGCGCCGCGGCACCCGGCCCGGCGCGCACCGGCCGCACCCGCGTCCGGCTGACCGCGGACCAGACCGGGCGGCTGGCCGCCTGGGCCGCCCGCCTGGGCAGCCCCGAGAGCGGCGTGCTCCAGGCCGTGTGGGCGGTGCTGCTGTACCGGGCCGGAGGCGCCGACGGCACCGCGACGATCCGCTTCGGCGTCACCGCCTCCGGTCGCGGCATCCTCTTCGAGGGCGCCGACCGCCTCCCGGCCGCGCTGCGCACCCCGCTGCCGCTCAGCGTCGAGGTCGACCCCGGCCGCACCGTGGCCGGCCTCCTCGCCGAACTACGCGACCGCGTCCTGGACATGACGTCGTACGAATGGGTGTCGCCGGGGCAGATCCGCGGCTGGTCCACCCCGGGCCGCAGCACCGCTGCGGACCCCGCGCACGGGCCGCCCGCCGAGGACCTCCCGGCCGACGGCAGCCTTCTCGCCTTCGAGCGCGGTCCGCGCCCCGCCGACGACCTGTCGGAGGAACTCGCCGCACTCGGCGTGCGGGTGGAGCGGCCCGACCCGCTGGGCGCGCGCACCGCCTTCCCGGTCACGCTCGTCGCCCACCACGGCGACGGCGGCGGCCTGGTGCTGACCGTGTCCTACGACCGCGGCCCGCACACCGACGCCGCCGAGGCGCTCACGCACACCGCGCTGCTGCTCCGCGAACTGCCCTACCTGCCGGGCGACACCACGACCGTCGCCGACCTGCTGCGGCTGCTGGCCGGCGCGGGCGGCCCGGCCGGGCGGCGACCCGCCCCGCGGGAGGACCCCGGGCCCGCCGGGACCCGCAGCCCCCTGCGGACCGCGGAGACCGACGAACCGGCCGACCTGCCGCTGGTACCGCTCCGGCCCGCCGGCGAAGCGGGCGCCGGAGTCGTCTGCCTGGTGCAGACCCACGGCATCCCCCGTTCCCGCTACAACCAACTCGCCGCCGCCTACCAGGGCCCCGAGTCGATCGTCCTGCTGCGCAGCGTGCCCGGCGGCGTCCGGGCCCGCCACAGCGCGCTGCGGCCGCTGACCGACAGGGCCGGGCTGCTGGTGCTGGGCGCGTTCTCCGGCGGCGGCAGTACCGCCTACGAGATCGCCCGGCTGGTCGGGGAGAACGGCGGCCGCCCCCCGCTCGTGGTGCTCACCGGCGCCACGACCGGCGCGGCCCCGCTCGCCCGGATGCTCGAAACCGTCGCCGCACGAGCCGGACGCCCCTGAACCCGGCCAACGGTGACGGCATAGGACGGCCCGCGGGCTGTCGTGAGACGTCAACCTCTGGAGAGCCATGCCCCGTCGCCTGTTCACCTCGGAGTCCGTCACCGAGGGCCACCCCGACAAGATCGCCGACCAGATCAGCGACGCCGTCCTCGACGCGCTGCTGCGCGAGGACCCGCGCGCCCGGGTCGCCGTCGAGACACTGATCACGACCGGCCAGGTCCACATCGCCGGCGAGGTCACCACGACGGCCTACGCGCCGATCGCCCAGATCGTCCGCGACACGATCCTGGAGATCGGCTACGACTCCTCCGCCAAGGGCTTCGACGGCGCCTCCTGCGGCGTCTCCGTCTCCCTCGGCGCGCAGTCCCCGGACATCGCGCAGGGCGTCGACACGGCGTACGAGTCCCGGATCGGGGATGCCTCCCGCGGGGGAGAGGCGGACGAACTCGCCCAGCAGGGCGCCGGCGACCAGGGCCTGATGTTCGGTTACGCCGCCGACGAGACGCCGTCCCTGATGCCGGTCCCGATCGACCTCGCCCACCGGCTGTCCCGCCGCCTCAGCGAGGTCCGCAAAAACGGCACCGTTCCCTACCTGCGTCCGGACGGCAAGACACAGGTCACCGTCGAGTACGAGGGCAGCCGCCCGGTCCGTCTGGACACCGTCGTCGTCTCCTCGCAGCACGCCGCTGACATCGACCTGGACGCGCTGCTCACCCCCGACATCCGCACCCGGGTCGTCGAGCCGGTCCTGGCCCGCTTCGCCGAGGACGGCATCAAACTCGAGACCGGCGACCACCGCCTGCTGGTCAACCCCACCGGCCGTTTCGAGATCGGCGGCCCGATGGGCGACGCCGGCCTCACCGGCCGCAAGATCATCATCGACACCTACGGCGGCATGGCCCGCCACGGCGGCGGCGCCTTCTCCGGCAAGGACCCGTCCAAGGTCGACCGCTCCGCCGCCTACGCCATGCGCTGGGTCGCCAAGAACGTCGTCGCCGCCGGCCTGGCCTCCCGCTGCGAGGTCCAGGTCGCCTACGCGATCGGCAGGGCCGAGCCGGTCGGCCTGTTCGTGGAGACCTTCGGCACCGGCCGGCTTCCCCAGCAGCGCATCGAGGACGCCATCACCGAAGTCTTCGACCTGCGCCCGGCCGCCATCATCCGTGACCTGGACCTGCTGCGCCCGATCTACTCCCAGACCGCCGCCTACGGCCACTTCGGCCGCGAACTGCCCGACTTCACCTGGGAGCGGACCGACCGCGCCCGGCTGCTCCGGGACGTGGCCGGCCGTTGAGGCGGCCGGCCCCGACGCCTCCCGAGGAGATCCCGGCATGCGCATCGCTGTCACCGGTTCCATCGCGACCGACCATCTGATGGTCTTCCCCGGCCGCTTCGCGGATCAGCCGATCCCCGACCGGCTCGCCCGTGTCCCGCTCTCCTTCCTCGTCGACACGCTCGAGGTGCGGCGGGGCGGGGTGGCGGCCAGCATCGCCTTCGGCCTCGGCGGTCTCGGCCTCGCGCCGCTGCTCGTCGGCGCCGTCGGCGACGACTTCGCCGAGTACGAGGCCTGGCTGGAGGAGCACGGTGTCGACACCGGCGCGGTCCATGTCTCCGGCACCCGCCGGACCGCCCGCTTCCTGTGCCTCACCGACCGGGACGACAACCGGATCACCGCCTTCTACGCGGGCGCCATGCAGGAGGCTCGTGACATCGACCTGGGTCGGGCCGGGCCGCTGGCCGAGCGGCGGCCCGACCTCGTGGTGGTGTGCACCGACGACTCCGAGGCGATGCTGCGGCACACCGCCGGCTGCCGTCGCCTCTGCCTGCCCTTCGCCGCCCACCTTGGGCAGCAGCTCGCCCGGCTCGAACCCCGCCGGGTCCGCGACCTGGTCGACGGGGCGCGCTGGCTGTTCACCGACGACGACGAGGCCGCGCTGCTGCTCGAGCGCACCGGCTGGACCCGCGAGGGCGTCCTCCTCCGGGTCGGCGCCTGGGTCACCACGCTCGGCGGCGACGGGGTGCGCGTCGAGCGCGCCGCCGAGCCCACGCTGACCGTTCCCGCCGTGCCCGACGTGCCGGTGGCCGACACCTCGACGCGCTCGGCGTGAAACTGACCACGCTCCGTCCCGAGCAGGCCGAGTACATCGGTGTGCAGGTCGAGGGCCCGTTCAAGCCGGACCACTACCGCTACTGACCTGCGCGCACGCAGGAGGGGCCCCGGCCGTCCCGGCGCCCCTCCTGCTCGCGTCCGGCCCGGCCACGAGCGCCGCGCGCACCGCCTGCGCGGTCTCCCGGCCGGCCATCCCGTCCGGCCACCCCGGACGCCGTCAGCGCCCGGCGGAGCTCCTCCGCACGGCCGCCGGTCCCCCCGCGGACACGGATCAGCCGACGTCGACGCCCGGACCGGGTGCCCGTCGGTATCCGGTCCCCCTGCCCCGCACCCGCGGCCGGCCGCTGCCGCAGATCACGGGGCGCGCCCGCGAGCGCGTCAGGCCCGGCCCGCACCAGATGCCGAGACGATGCGTGCCCAGCCCTCCCGGGACCCGGTGGCACTCCTGCCGCACCGGGCCCACGCGCGCAGGGAGGCCGACCGGCCGAGCCGCCTCGCCGTGCCGGAGCCGCGACCGGAGGGCGTCCGCTCCGGGTGACGCCCCTCGGCAGCGCCGCATCGGCCGGACAGGTCGCGTTCACGTCTACGGAAGCGGAGGTTGGGACCATGACCGCCGAGCCGGTGGGCACCGCCGAACGCACGCTCCGGAGCCGGAGGTTCGCCGCCCTGTACGCGGAGGTGGAGCGGTTCTACGCGCACCAGATGCAGATCCTGGACGCGCACGACACCGAGCACTGGGCGGGCACCTTCACCGAGGACGCCGTCCTGGAACTGCCCTCCCCGTCCGGGCCGTTGCGCGCCGGCGCCGGGCTCGCCCGCTACGTGCGCGCCGGCGCGGCACGGGAGCGGCGGGCCGGCAGCCGCCTCGACCACTGGGTCGGCATGCTCGACGTGCAGCCCCAGGCGGACGGGACGCTGCACACCCGTTGCTCGGCCCTGGTGTACGTCACGCCGAGCGGATGCGGGGCCAGGGTCCTGTACGTGCGTGTCATGGAGGACGTCCTGGTGCGCGCCGGCGGCGACTGGCGCGTCGCACAGCGCCGGGTGACCCGCGACGACCTGGCCTGAGCGGCCGGCGTACCGCGGGCGGACCGGCCGGGCACGACGGCGCCGAGCGCCACCGCCTCGACCGGCGCTCCGGCACACCGCGCCGGCGGTACCCCGGAGCGGCCTCGGCGAAGACCCGGTGGGCGGCCGCAGCACCGGGCCCGGCCCCACGGCGCGCCGCCTCAGGCGGCCGAGGGCGCCTCCGCCGCGGGGCAGGTGCGGTCCAGCTCCCGCTCGGTGCGCCGCAGCACGATCGAGTCGGCGATCTCGCCGCTGCGCACCGCGATGTTCGACAGCAGGGCCGACGACAGGCCGTGGCTGTGCTCGGTGCCGCCCTGGAGGTAGACGCCGCAGGTCAGTCCCGATGCGCTGACGAGGCGGTAGTCGCGTTCCACCCGGTGCCTGCCCGCCGCGTCGCGCAGGAAGTGCCGGTCGAAGTCGCCGAGCAGGCGGGCCGGGTCCAGGCCGTCGTAGCCGGTGGCGAACACCAGCGCGTCGACGGCCAGTTCCTCCGTCCGGTCGTCGAGCAGGGAGCGCAGGACCACCCGCGTCCCGCTCTCGGCCCGCTCGACCTCGGCGACCCGGGTGAGGTTGCGGAAGCGCAGCCGCCGGGTGCCGCGCACCTGCTCCTCGTACGAACGCTGGTACAGGGCCCGGATGACGTCGGCGTCGACCACCGAGTAGTTGGTGTTGCGGTGATAGCGCCAGAACGCGTCCCGTGCCTGTTCGGTGCCGAAGTAGTACTCGTCGACCGCGCCGGGGTCGAACACCTGGTTGGCGAAGGGGGTGTCGTCGGCGATGGAGTAGCCGTAGGACGGGATGACCGCGGAGACGTCGGCGTGTGGCAGCGCGTCGTAGAGGAACCGGGTGATCTCGGCCGCGCTCTGGCCCGCGCCGACCACCGCCACGCTCCTGAGGTCTTCCGGTGCCCGTTCGCCGAACCTGCTGAGGAACTCCGAGCTGTGCCACACCCGTTCACCGGCCGTCATGCCCTCCGGCAGGCGCGGCACCAGGCCCGTCGAGATGGCCACGTTGCGTGCGGTGACCACGCTGGTGCCGCCGTCGCCGCCGCGCACCCCGATCTCGAGGAGGTCGGGCGTCCCGGCCCCCGCCTCGGTGCACGGCCGGACCGAGGTGACCTCGGCGCCGTAGGTGACCCGGTCGCGGAAGCCGGCGGCCGCCCACTCCAGGTACTGGTGGAATTCCTGCCGGGTCGGGAAGAAGTCCTGGTTGTTCACGAACTGCACCAGCCGGTTCGACGCGTGCAGATACGAGATGAAGCTGAACCGGGACATCGGATTCCTGAAGGTCGCCAGGTCCTTCAGGAAGGAAATCTGCATGGTCGTCGACGGCAGCAGCATGTTCCGGTGCCAGCCGAACGCGGTCTGCCGCTCGAAGAAATGGGATCTGACCGGATGCTGCGGAGTGCTCGCCCCGTGCTCCTCCAAGGCGACCGCGAGCGACAGGTTGGACGGGCCGAACCCGATACCGACCACATCGTAGATCTCTTGGTCACGCCTGCCCGTTATGCCCATGGAAATTCTCCCGATTGCGTCTGGAAAACTCGGCCGGTGGCCCGAGAGACCGTTCTGCAGTGTTGCTCCGGCCCCCGCTCGAGGGCAACGTGAAGACGCCATGAAGGCTCCTGGAGTGCCTCTGGAGTGCCTCTGGAGCCGAAAACGTTGTCCTGTCGACGGGACGGCGGGTACGGTCGGCGCGATTTCCACAGCTCCGGGTGGCGCGGCCGATGGCATATGCGCCGGAGCGACGCGATCCGCCATGCCCTGAATCAGAACCGTGCATGCGGTCGTGCGTGCAGTCGTTCCCTGAGCCAATTGCCGAAAGGGTGAATCCGGATGTTCGTGCCCAGCTCCTACCGCGAACCGGACAGTTCGTGGACGGCGGACCTGATCCGTGGTAATCCACTGGCGCTCGCGGTGACCAACGGCAGCCCCGAGGACGGTCCGTTCGCCACGCACCTGCCGGTCATCTTCGACCCCGCGACGTCCGGCGACCGGGCCGGCGAGCTGCCGGGGGCCACCCTGCTCGGGCACATGAACCGGGCGAATCCGCACTGGGCGGCGCTGGAGACGGGCAGCCTCATGCTGCTGACGTTCACCGGGCCGCATTCCTACGTGTCGCCCACCGTGTACGAGGTGAACCCGGCCGCCCCGACGTGGAACTTCACCGCGGTGCACGTCCGCGGCACGGTCGAGAGGATCGACTCGCTGGAGGAGACACTGGGCGTGGTGCAGTCCACCGTGCAGGCCTTCGAGGGGGCGTTCGGCGACGGCTGGGACATGACCGGGTCGCTCGGCTACTTCCGCAAGATCGCGCCCGGCGTGGGGGCCTTCCGGCTCACGGTGACCGGGGCCGAGGGCATGTTCAAGCTCAGCCAGGAACAGCCGGCCGAGGTGCGCGACCGGGTGCGGGAGTCGTTCGCGCAGAGCGCGTGCGCGCACAAGCGCGGGACCGCCGGACTGATGAGCCGTCTGCCGTGACGTGCCGGAGGCCTCGGAGCCGGCGGCTCAGGCGCTGACGGCCACCGGGAGGGTCCGCTCGGTGAGGCCCCCGGGCCGGGCGCTCTCCTCGGGAACGGCCGCGGCCGGCGCGGCCAGGCCCTTGAGATCCTTGAACTCGGGGAGCTCCCCCCGCTCCTCCAGGGCGCTCGCGGCCGCACGGTCCAGCGTGCTCATCACCCACTGCTCGAAGTCGACGCCCAGCTGCTCCGCGGCCTTGTGCCACCGGTGGAAACGGCTGCCGGGGACCTCCAGACGGCGGCTCGGCTCGACGGAGGCCGTGCCGGACTGCTCCTCGCTCCGGCGCGGGGCACGGACGGCGCAGCGCAGCTGCTTGGTGGTCCACTGCCGCTGCTCGGCGCGGTCGAGCCAGAGGTCCTGCTCCTCGACCGGCATGGAGGCCAGCTCGGCGTGGTGCTGGAAACTCAGGGCGGGCCGACGCCGGGTGAGGTCGAAGCGGCGCGCGACCCACGCGTAGTTGCGCAGGGTCTGGTAGGAGAGGCCGGCGGCGCGTATCCCGCGCTGGTAGCGGTCGGTGTAGTGGTCCTTGCCGTACACGAGCCAGTCGCCCAGCCACCAGGAGGACGAGTCGAGGACGCCGGCGAGCAGGCGCCCGGCCCGCTCCCACTCGTCGTAGGCCATCCCGGGGGGCATCTGCAGGCCCATCTTGGTCGTCAGCGCCTGGCCACGGCGCTGCGGCGCCTCCGCGGTGCGCGACGTCGGTGGCGAGGGCTGCGGGAGAGAGCTCCCCGGGACGCCGCGCGCCCCCCCGACGTGTCCGGCTTGACGCGCCATCATGCCTCCATGAGGGGGTGAACGTTTCCGGCCAGAAGTCTCGCGGGGTGGGCTGGAGCGGCGCCGGAACGGCGTTCGAACGGCTTGTCCCGCCGACGGGACGGCACACGCCCCCCGGCGCGCCCGCTTCCTCCGTTTCCGCAGCAGCCGGCCCGGTGCGGTCGCCGGCCCGCTGCGGGTTTGCCGCCCGAGTCCCGGAGAACGACCGGCAGCCGGGTGTTCTTTCATGCCGTGGGCCGATACGCCCAGAGAAGGGGAGCCGTACGTGGACAAGCACTTCATGATCACCACCGTGGAGACAGGCCGCGGACCGGTGGCCGACGGGGCCGGTGCGACAGCGCGGAGGAGCGTCCTCTGATGGGTCTTCACCTCGTTCCGGCCGACGGCGTCCCGGCTCCGGCCGACGCGGTCGCCGCCGTCGCCGCGGGGGAAACGGCCGGGAGGCCGCGGGCCACGGTGCCGGTGGACTCGCCGCTGGACTCCGACTCACCGAGGATCGACGGCGAGAACGGCGAACACGTCCGGATGCTCGCGGCACTGCGGTCACCGCTGCCGCCGATCCTGGTGCACCGCGAGACGATGCGGGTCATCGACGGGATGCACCGGCTCAAGGCGGCGCGGCTGCGCGGCGACGACACGATCGACGTGGAGTTCTTCGACGGCGGGGAAGTGGAGGCCTTCGCCCTGGGGGTGTGGCTCAACACCGCCCACGGGCTGCCGCTGTCGCAGGCCGACCGGACGGCCGCCGCCCAGCGGATGCTGCGCGCCCGCCCGCACTGGTCGGACCGGCGGATCGCCGCCGTTGTCGGGCTCTCGGCCGGCACCGTCGCCGCCGTCCGGCGCCGTTCGACCGGCCAGAACGAACAGTTGAACGCGCGCGTGGGCCGGGACGGGCGGATCCGGCCGCTGCAGGCGACCGAAGGGCGGCTGCGGGCGAGCCGGGTGATCGCCGCCAACCCCGGGGCGTCGCTGCGGGAGATAGCCGAACAGGCGGGCATCGCCACGGCCACCGCCAAGGACGTGCGGGACCGCATACGGCAGGGGCAGGACCCCCTCCCGTCCAGCGGGCGGTCCGCGCGGACGGGGCCGGACGCGCCCGGCGCTCTGCCGCGGCCGGGCCGCGGCCGCACCCCGGCGCGCATCTCCGCGGACGCCGTCGGCCTGCTCCTGCCGCGCCTGCGCAAGGACCCGTCCCTGCGCACGGAGGCGGGCCGGATGCTGCTGCGGATGCTGAGCGTCCACGCCATCGGCGACGAGGCGACCTGGCTCCGGCTCGCACGGAGCGTGCCCGGTCACCGCGCGGACGTCCTCGCGCAGGCCGCCCGCCGCTGTGCCGACCACTGGCTGCGCTTCGCCGAGGCACTCGAGTCCCCAGGGACGTGACCCGCGACCCCGCGTGACCGCACGGCGCGTCAGGCCGCCGTCGGCTCCTCGCCGAGTGCCTCGGACAGGGCCGCCCGGAAGCCGTCGAGGAAGGTGTCCACCTCACGGTCCGACACGGTCAGCGGCGGGGCGAGCCGGATGACGTCCGGCGTCACCGCGTTCACCAGGAGACCGCGGTCCTGGGCCGCCCGCCGCACGCGCTCCGCGGGCTTGCCGTGGAGCGCGACGCCCAACAGCAGCCCGGCGCCCCGCACTTCGCGCACCAACGGGTGGCTCGGGGTCTCCAGGCCGCGCCGCAGCCGCCGCCCGGCCCGGGCCACGCGGTGGAGGAGGCCCTCCCGCTCGACGGTGTCCAGTACGGCGAGGGCGGCCGCGCACACCACGGGGTTCCCGCTGAAGGTGGAGCCGTGCGTGCCGGGCGTGAGCAGGTCGGCCGCCGGGCCGAAGGCGAGCGTGGCGCCGATGGGCAGCCCGCCGCCCAGGCCCTTGGCGAGGGTGACGACGTCCGCCTCCACGCCCTCGGCCTGGGCCGCGAACCAGTGGCCCGTGCGCCCGACACCGGTCTGGATCTCGTCCAGGACGAGGAGGGTGCCGGTCGCCGCGGTGATCTCGGGGGCCGCCCGCAGGTACCCGGGCGGCGGTACGACCACGCCGGCCTCCCCCTGAAGGGGCTCCAGCATCACCACCGC
This sequence comes from Streptomyces sp. NPDC058741, assembly GCF_042746715.1. Taxonomy (NCBI): domain Bacteria; kingdom Bacillati; phylum Actinomycetota; class Actinomycetes; order Kitasatosporales; family Streptomycetaceae; genus Streptomyces; species Streptomyces sp. NPDC058741. The sequence continues at coordinate 20,650 of NZ_JBHYQH010000035.1, forward strand.
GGTATCCGGTGTGACGGCGGCGCGCAGGGCCTCGACGTCCCCGTACGGCACATGGCCGACGTCGCCCGGCAGCGGCTGGAAGGGGCGCTGCTTGGCGGGCTGGCCGGTGAGGGCCAGGGCACCCATGGTGCGGCCGTGGAAGCCGCCGGTGGCCGACACCATGTGCGTGCGGCCGGTGAGCCTGCCGATCTTGAAGGCCGCCTCGTTGGCCTCGGCGCCGGAGTTGGAGAAGTAGACCCGGCCCCGGCGTCCGGCGAGCCCCAGCAGGCGCTCGGCGAGGCGCACGGTCGGTTCGGCCACGAACAGGTTCGAGACGTGTCCGAGCGAGGCGACCTGCCCGGACACGGCCCGGACGACCGCGGGATGCGCGTGGCCGAGCGCGTTGACCGCGATGCCGCCGACGAAGTCGGGGTACTCGTTGCCCTCCGCGTCCCAGACCCGGGTGCCCCGGCCCTGCACCAGCGGCAGCCGGGGGGTGCCGAAGTTGTCCATCATGACGCCCTGCCAGCGGCGGGTCAGCAGCGCGTTGCCCGATCCGGTGAGGTCCGCGCCGCCGCTCATGCCGTCGCTCCTTCGAAGCCGGCGTCGTCGTCCGGCACCACCACCGTGCCGACGCCCTCGCCGGTGAGGATCTGCAGCAGGACGGCGTGCTCGACCCGGCCGTCGACGACGCGGGCGGAGCGCACGCCGTTGTTCACGGCGTACAGGCAGCCCTCCATCTTCGGGACCATCCCGGCGGCCAGTCCGGGCAGCAGCCCCGCCAGTTCGCCGGCGGTGAGACGGGAGATCACCTCGTCGCTGTGCGGCCAGTTCCGGTACAGGCCCGCGACATCGGTCAGGATCAGCAGCATCTCGGCGCCGAGCGCGGCGGCGAGGGCGGCGGCCGCGGTGTCGGCGTTGACGTTGAACACACCGCCCTCGGCGGCGTCCTTGTGATCCTGCGGCCGGGCGATGGAGGAGATGACGGGGATGCGCCGGCTGTCGATGAGGTCCTGCACGATCCCGGCGTCGACGTGGGCTACCCCGCCGACGCGGCCGATGTCCACGGACTTGCCGTCCCGCTGCGCGTAGCGCTTCACGGCCGTCATCAGACGGGCGTCCTCCCCCGTCAGGCCCACCGCGTGCGGGCCGTACGCGTTCAGCAGCCCGACGAGCTCGCGCTGCACCTGCCCGGCGAGGACCATGCGCACGACCTCCATGGTCTCGTCGGTGGTGACCCGCAGGCCGCTCTCGAACCGCGACTCCAGGCCCAGGCGCTCGAGCTGCGCGCTGATCTGCGGGCCACCGCCGTGCACCACGACGGGATTCAGGCCGCTCTGCCGCAGACAGAGGATGTCCAGGGCGAAAGCCGCCTTCAGGCCGTCGTCGACCATGGCGTTGCCGCCGAACTTGATGACGACGGTCTTGCCGTGGTGGCGCGCCATCCGGGGCAGCGCCTCGGCGAGGGCGCCGGCCATGTCCAGGGCCGCGCGCCCGCCGGAGCGGTCCTGACCGGACGGCCGGGGCACCGGCGGACGAGGGGGAGAGGCTCTCATGAGGAGTACTCGCTGTTCTCGTGGACGTAGGCGGCGGTGAGGTCGTTGGTCCAGATGACGGCACACGACTCCCAGTCGGCCGCGTCCGCGAGGCGGAAGTCCGCGCCGCAGCCGATGACGAGCGTGTCGTCGCCCAGCTGCCGCGCGACGGCGGCGGACCGGCCGTGCGGCAGGGCCAGGAAGACCACGTCGTGTCCTGCGAGGACGTCGGCGGTGGTGGGCTGCACCTCCCGCCCGGCCAGCGGGGTCAGGTGCGGCTGCAGCGTGCCCAGACGCCGTCCCACGCTGGAGTGCCCGGTCAGGGCACCGATCTCTGCTTCGGGGTGCGCCAGAAGCAGGCGCAGGAGCTCGCCCCCCGCATAGCCGCCGGCTCCGGCCACGGCCGCTCGCACGGTCATAAACCCTCCTGGTTGACAGACATGTCGTCCTCACACGCCGCGGGCCGCCTCGGGGTCAGCCCGACGTCGTGTCGCAGAACTCGGCGTCCAGGGTGGGGAGGAGCTGCGAGAACTCCCAGTCGCCGTTGTAGTTGAAGGTGAGCTGGTGGCGGCCGTCCTCGGTGAAGGCGGTGAAGGTGAGCGACCCCACGGTGCCCCCGTCGTGGTACCAGAGCGGCACGCCACAGCTCATCTCGAGCCGTTCGACGCCGAGCCCGTAGGAGGAGATCGGCAGATCGGGGTTGACCACGGTCGTCTTCAGTTCCCTGAGCTGCTGCGCCGGCAGCAGCTTGCCGCGCATCAGGGCCCCGTAGAACCGGTTCAGGTCGCCCGCGCTGGAGATGATGTCGCCGTCGCCCCGGACCTGTGATCCGTTGAACTCGCTGACGTCGTCGATCCGGTCCGGCTGCGAGGTGAGGAAGAGCTTGGAGTAGCCGCGGCTGCTCGGCCGGGGCACGGCGGTGCTCGTGCCGGGATGGGACGTCGCCTTGAGCCCCAGCGGTTCGATGATGCGCCGCCGCACCTCGTTCTCGTACGACCTGCCGGCGGCCTTCTCGACGATCAGCGCGGCCAGGAGGTCGTTGGTGTGGGAGAACCCGTGCCTGGCGCCGGGCTGGAACTGCGGCGGGTGGGAGAAGGCCACCCGCAGGCGCTGCTCGGGCGTCAGGGTGTCGTAGCGGTGCTGGAGGAAGCCGTCTCCCAGGACGTACTTCTCGTAGTAGGCCGGTTCGGCGAGGTAGTCGAAGAGCCCGCTGGTGTGGTTGAGCAACTGCCGTACGGTGATCGCGCGGCCGTCGTTGCCGCCCCCCGACACCACGCCGGGCAGATGGCGCTCCACCGTGTCGTCGAGGTCGAGCTTCCCCTCCGCCTCCATCTGGAGCAGGACCGTCGCCACGAAGGTGTTGGTGATGCTGCCGACGCGGAACCGGTCGTTCTCGCCGCGCGGCGCACCCGTCTCCAGGTCGCCCACGCCCGATGCGTACGTCCAGACCCCGTCGGCGTCCCGTGCTTGGGCGGCGATGCCGGGGACACCTGCCTCGACGGCCGCGTCGATCGCGCGCTGCGTCGCCTGGTGGCCGGCCGCGGTGGCGGCCGTGTCCCGCGATGCCCGGGCGGGACCCGTCAGGGCGGTGGCCGTGATCGCGACCGCCAGCAGACCGACCACGCCGGCCCTCGGTCTCTTCCGTGTCGTCATTCCCGCTCCCCGTCGTCGTCCGTACTTGGCTGATGCCGTACTTGTGCGCGGTCCGTCGACGGTAGGTCACGGGTGTCGGGCGCGGATAGCGTGTTCAAGGCCGCGGACGACGACGCGGTGGTCGGGCGCTACGCTCGGCTGCACGCCGGGCCGGCGATCAGCGGAGCGGGGTCCGCGAGGGGCGCGTCGCGCCCGCCGCCTCCAGCGCCGCGGACGCGTCCCGTTCGATCTGCCGCAGCAGCGGCCGCGGATCGTCCAGGAAGTAGAAGTGACCGCCGCCGAAGACCCGCAGGCCCAGGAAGCGCTCGGTGTGCTCCTCCCAGCCCGCCATCCGGGACGGTGGAGCGGCGTGGTCCCCGACGCCCGCGAAGGCGGACAGCGCCACGGGCAGGGGACCGGCGCCGGGAGTGGGGCGCCAGGTCTCCACCAGCCGCAGGTCGGCCCGGATGATCGGGTCGAACAGGGCCCACAGGTCGGGATCGTCGAAGACGCCGTCCGGCGTGCCGCCGAGCCGCTTCAGGCGAGTCCGCAGCTCGGCGTCGGGCAACTCGTGGTAACCGCTTCCCCGGCGCGCCCACCGCGGTGCCGCTCGGGCGGAGACACCGGCCCACACCGGCGGCGGCATGCCCCGGTCGACGGCCCGCCGGGTGATCTCGTACGTCAGGAGGGCGCCCATGCTGTGCCCGAACAGGGCCCAGGGGCATGCCGGTTCGGGCTCGATGCGGCGCAGCAGGAAGTCGGCGAGGCGGCCGGCGTCCGGGATCGGCGGCTGGTCGAGGAGGAGGCCGTGGCCCGGGGCGTCCAGCAGCCGCACGTCCCAGGTGTCCGGCAGTCCGGCCGGCCAGTGGCGGTACAGCGTGTGTGAGCCCCCCGCGTGATGCAGGACGAACAGGCGCAAGGCGGGCCGTGTGGTGTCCATCGCTCTCCCTCGGATCGGGCCGCGCACCCTGGAGCGCGACGGCGGCATGGGGCCGGCCCCCGCCGAGTGGGACGCCCCCGCGGCGCCGCGGCCGCGCGTACCGGCACCCCTCACCCTCCGAGGGGGGCCCGGTGCGGGAGCACGCCGCCGGGCCGGGACAGCGCTTCGGCACGGCCCCCGGGGTGTGCTCGGTCACGACTCCGGTGAGCGCCGGCTGATCGGCGGCCGGCCTGCGCGCGCGGTGTGCCGGCCGTGAGCGGCACCGGGACGGTCCGCTCGGGCACACAGGACCGCCGGCGCACACGGCGTCCCGCTTTCGCGGGCCGGGCGACCGCCCGGCGTCCTCCGGCCGAACTCCCGGTCCGTTCCCGCCGTGTTCCGGCGGCCGCTGCCCCGCGCGGACACCTTCGCCCGCGCAGGTCTTCCGCCGCAACCCGGCGTGCTCGCCGTCCTCGGGAACGCCACCCGCCCGCTCGAGCGCGACGCGACCGGGTCTCCACAGGGCCGCGGATACCGTGGGCGGCGCGTCGGCCACCGGCACCGGCCGCATGGCGACACGGTGCGGCCTCTTCCCGAACCGGTGCGTGGAACCGGGCACCGGCCGGCCGACCCGCGCCGAGCGGTGGGCCGGCCCGCGGAAGCCGGTCGCGGCGCCCGGGCCCGGGCGCACGGTCACGCCGGCGCCGTCCTCGGGCAGCCGAGGGGGCAGGTACCCGCCCGCCACGACCGCTCTGCCCGGTCGCCGGGCGAGGCGCCGCGCGCACGGCTTCGGGCCGTCCGTCCGTCAGGGATGTCCCGGGGACACGGACCCGGCATGGTGACACAGGAACCCGGCGCGGTACAGGGGATCCCGGTGGAACGCGGATCCGGGCGGACGGCCGGGTGGCCGACGAGCCCGCCGCCCTTGTAGCGCTGACGGCCGAGTCCCTACGGTGACGTCACCACGCCGGGGTCGCCCCCGATGCCGGGTGTCCTGTCGACCGGACATCCGGGCCCCGCAGACCCGGCGACGCCGATCGGCGAACCCGCGCCCGGTGCGCTCCCGCACCCGGCCCGGCTGTTTCCCTCCCGAGTCATCCCGTGACGGTTAAGGACGGTGTCAGTTGAGCACGAACCCCTTCGACGACGAGGACGGCCGCTTCTACGTCGTGATCAACGACGAGGAGCAGCACTCCCTGTGGCCGGTGTTCGCCGAGGTGCCCGCAGGCTGGCGGGTGGTCTTCGGTGAGGCGGCCAGGGCCGAGTGCCTGGAGTACGTCGAGCAGAACTGGACCGACCTGCGCCCCAGGAGCCTGCGCGAGGCGATGGCGGCGGACTGAACGCCGCCCGGATTCCCGCCGGGCCGACGTGGCGGAACCCGCTGGGCCCGCTCGTGACCGACGGCGGTGGCGTGGACGGGCCCGCGCGAACCGGGCACCCGGGGCGAGGTGCTGCGGCCCGCGCCTGCCCGCGGTGCCCGGCTTCGCGGGCACCGCGCGCCGAAGGGGGAACAACAGTGATCGCCGCCCCGGGGCGCCCGGTCGAACGATCGGGCCACACCCGGGCAGACACTCCGAGTGGGGGAGATGAAGGTGGTGACGGCGGCTGTGAGAACCGCGAGCAGGTACAAGACGAGGCCGGCGGACGACAACGGTGAACCCGCGCAGCGCGATGTGGTCCTGTCCTTCGTGGGATCGCAGGCCAAGGTGCAGAAGTCGGGGATGGTCTTCCCGCAGAACCTGTCGGAGCGGTCCTGGGAGCAGATCGGGACCAGCCTGCGCGAGCTCGTGAACTCCTCGGCCTGGTGGCTGGCCGACTGGCTGATCTACGGGGAGTCCACCTACGGGTGGCGGCGCTACAAGGAGGCGATCGAGCGCACCGGGCTCGACTACCAGACCCTGCGCAACTACGCGTGGGTGGCCCGGCGTTTCGAGCACCACCGCAGACGGGACGGCCTCAGCTTCGCCCACCACGCCGAGGTGGCCCGCCTGTCGCCACCGGAGCAGGACTACTGGCTGCGCAAGGCCGAACAGCAGAAGTGGTCGCGCAACGCACTCCGCAGGACGGTGCGCGCCAGCCTGGCCGCGCAGAGCGACAAGGCCGAGATCCCCCCGAACGCCGGCGACGAGAAGCAGGAGGTGCTCCGGCTGGCCGAGGCGCCGGCCGCCGAGCAGCGACGGCAGAAGGTCACCACGCTCACCATCCAACTGTCCGCCGACCAACTGGAGTACTACTCGAAGGCGGCTGCGGCGCACGGCCTGCCCGTCGACCAGTGGGTGACACGGATGCTCGACACCGCCGACCGGGCCACCGCCGACAGACGCACCGCCTGAGGCGCACCGCCGACAGACGCACCGCCTGAGGCGCACCGCCCGGGGCGCCGGCGGGCCGTTCCCCCGTGGTGTGCCGGCGGCCCGCCCGACCGGACACCTCTCACATCGGAGTCAGTTGATGATCCTTCAGGGAAAGCGGGTCGCCCTGCCCCCGGCGCCCGTCGTCCACCGGCAGTTCGAGGCGCACGCGGAAGCCACCCCCGAGGCCGTCGCCGTCCTCTGTGCCGGGCGGCAGGTGACGTACGCGGAGCTGGACGCGAAGGCGAATCGTTTCGCTCACTTCCTCGCCGCGCGCGGGCACGGCCGGGGCGCGAAGGTCGGCGTCTGCCTCGACTACTCGATCGACATGCTCGTCGCCATCCTCGGCACGCTGAAGGCGGGCGCGGCATACGTACCGTTCGACCCCGCCTACCCGGCGGCGCGGCTCCGGCTGCTGCTGGGGCAGGTGCCCGATCTCGCCCTGATCGTGGCCTCCCCGGCGACGGCCGGCATGGTCGAGTCGGCCGGCTTGGTCGAGTCGGCCGGCTTGGTCGAGTCGGCCGGCTTGGTCGAGTCGGCCGGCTTGGTCGAGTCGGCCGGCGTGGAGGTCGTCGATCCCGGGCGGCTCTCCGCCCACCTGGCGGATCTCCCGGCGACCGCTCCCGGCGTCGACGTCACCGGCGACGACGTGTGCTACGCCGTCTTCACGTCCGGGTCGACCGGTACGCCGAAGCTGACCGCGGTCCGGCACGAGGGCTGGTTCAACCTGATGAACTGGCTGAAGCTCGAGTACGGCCTGCACCGCGGGTCGCACAACCTGGTCGTCAGCGCGTTCGGCTTCGACCTCTCCCAGCGCGCGCTGATGACACCGCTGTTCTGCGGAGCCACCCAGTACCTGCTGGCGAGCCGGAACTTCGACGCCATGATGGCCTACCGCCTGCTGACCGAGCACGACATCCGCGTGGTGCACTGCGCCTCGAGCACGTTGTACCTGCTGGTGGACTGGGAGACCGCACGCGGCGGCGACGCGCTGACCCGGCTCGACTGCGTGCTCTTCGGCGGGGAGCCGCTGAAGACCGAACGGCTCAGGGACTGGGCCCGGCGCGCGGGCAACACCTGCACCCTCCTGCACCAGTACGGCGTCGCCGAGTGCACGGACGTGGCGACGTCGTACGACCTCGCCGGGTACTGGCGCGGCGGCCACGACATCGCCCCGGTCGGCAGGCCGGCCCACAACACCGACATCCACCTCCTCGACGAGCGGCTGCGCGGTGTGGCGCCGGGTGAGCAGGGCGAGATCTGCATCGCCGGGGCCGGTGTCGGCGCGGGCTACCTCAACAGGGGTCCCGAGAACCAGCGGTTCACGACGATCGAGGTCGACGGAGAGCCGCGCAGGGTGTACCGCACGGGGGACCGCGGTTACGTGACCGAGGCCGGCGAACTCGTGGTGCTCGGCAGGATCGACGCGCAGGTGAAGGTGCGCGGCATGCGCATCGACCCCACCGACGTCGAGCGCGCGCTCGCCCGGCTGGACGGCGTCCGCGAGGCCGCCGTGGTGATCACGCACACCGACTCCGGCGAGGCCGAGCTGACCGCGTTCCTCGTCCCGGAGCGGGGCGGACTCGCCGCGGACGACGTGCGCACCCGCCTGCTGGAGACGCTGCCGCGGAACATGGTTCCGGCGAGGTTCGTGAACGTCCCGCGGCTTCCGCTCAGCCCCCACGGGAAAGTCGACCGTGCGGCGCTGGCCGACGCATTCCGGAACAGGTACGCCGACAGCGGCACCGCGGCATAGTCGACGGACCCTTCCGACAACGAGAGGACTGTGATGATTTCCGACCGCGTGCATGCCATTTGGTGCCGGGAACTCCAGCGCGATGACATATCCGTCGACGACGACTTCTTCACCCTGGGCGGTCAGTCCGTCATCATGGTCGGAATTCAGGGTGCCTTCATGGAGGAACTGGGCGTCGAAGTCCCGATGGACCAGTTGTTCCTCCATCCGACGGTGGCGTCGATCTCCGCGTACATCGCATCCCAGGGCACGGTGACCACCCGGTAGCGTCCCGCCTGCTGGTGCCTCGTCCTGTCCCGCCGGCGAGACACGACACAGCCGACGGCGCCGCGCGCCCGTCCCGCCGGCTCTGTTTCTCCGCCAGTTCGGGCGGCTAGCATCACGCCCAATCACATTGGCTTTCCCGGCTGCAGCCGAGTTGTGTCAAAAACTACCTGGTAAGTGAGGCGCGCCATGTACGACGTGATTGTCATAGGTGCCCGTTGTGCGGGTTCGCCGACGGCCATGCTGTTCGCGCGGCAGGGTTATCGCGTCCTGCTCCTGGAGAAAGCCCGGTTTCCGCAGGACACCCTCTCCTCGCATTACATCCACATGCAGGGAATGGCGCTGCTGAATCGCTGGGGACTGATCGGCAGGCTCCGCGACGCGGGCTGCAGGCCGATCACCCGGCAGAGCTACGAGGGGCCCGGCGTCCGCGTCGAGGGCTTCTCCCTGCCGGTCGACGGCCTGACCTTCACCTACGCGCCGAGGCGGTACGTGCTCGACCCGGTCCTCGCGGAAGCGGCCGTCGGGGCCGGCGTGGAGTTCCGGGAGGGCTGCGCGGTCAAGGACCTGGTGTGGGAGGACGACCGGGTCGTCGGGGTGCGGTACACGACGCCCGGCGGCGCCGAGGCGACGGACCGGGCGCGCCTGGTCGTCGGCGCGGACGGCATGCGCTCGCTGGTGGCCCGCAGGACCGGCGCGCCCCACGTCATCGAGCACCCCCGGGTGACCTGTACCTACTACAGCTACTGGGCCGGCGTTCCCGCGCACTTCGAGCTGTACGAGCGGCCGGGGCGCTGGATCGGCGTCATCCCCACCAACGACGACCTCACGCTGCTCATGACCTACTTCCCGCAGGACGAGTACCACGAGGTCCGCAAGGGAGTGGAGCCGTTCTACCTCGACACCTTCCGCACGACGGCCCCCGAGCTGTACGAGCGGATGTCGGCCGGCGAGCGCGTGGAGCAGCTGTACGGCACGGGTCACCAGGAGAACTACTTCCGCAAGGCCTACGGGCCCGGCTGGGTGCTGGTCGGTGACGCGGTGAACCACAAGGACTCCATCACCGCCCGTGGCATCACCGAGGCCTTCGTCCAGGCCCAGTCGCTCACCGACCACATCGGGGAGCGACTGCACGAGGACGCCGCGCTCACGGCGGCGCTCAGGCGCTACGAGGACGACCTGAACGGCGAAGCCCTCAGCCACTACCAGGGCGCGCTGAACGTGGCCGAGCTGGAGCCTCAGGGGCGGGTCGACATGCTGCGCAGGCTGGTCGGCCACCAGGACCACATCGACCGGTACTTCTCCACGCTGTCGGGGGCGTGCTCCATCGACGACTTCTACAACGACGAACTCCTCACCCTGCTCGACCAGAGCTGACCGAGACGCCCCGCTCCCTGGGTTGCCGATTTGGAGACACAATGATCCCGTTGTCGTTCGCGCAGCGCCGGCTGTGGTTCGTGGACCGGTTCGAAGGCCCTTCGCCGGCCTACAACGGCGCCTTCGCCCTGCGACTGACCGGTGCGCTGGACGCGGGTGCGCTCGAGGCGGCGCTCCGCGACGTCCTCGACCGGCACGAGGTCCTCCGCACGGTGATCGCCGAGGGCGACGACGGTGTTCCGCACCAGCGGGTGCTGACGTCCGGGGAGAGGCCGTTCGCCCTGCCGGTCGTCGAGGCCGCGACGGAGGAGGAGCGGGCGGCGGCGGTCGGCGACGCGGCCACCGAGACCTTCGACCTGGCCGCCGATGTGCCGATCCGCGCCAGGCTGGTGCGGTCCGGGCCGCGTGAGCACACCCTCGTCGTCGTGGCGCACCACATCGCCGTGGACGGGGAGTCCTTCGGGCCGCTGTTCCGCGATCTCACCACGGCCTACGCGGCCCGCGCCGCGGGCAGGGCCCCGGCGTGGGAGCCGCTCCCGGTGCAGTACGCGGACTACACGCTGTGGCAGCGGGACGTGCTCGGCGACGAGTCCGATCCGCAGAGCCTGGCGGCCGGGCAGCTGGCGTACTGGCGCGAGGCCCTGGCCGATCTGCCGCAGCCGCTGGCCCTGCCGGCGGACCGCCCGCGCCCGCGGGTGATGAGCCCCGACGGCGACCGGGTCCGGTTCTGCCTCGACCCCGGCCTGCTCGGGGCCGCGGAGAAGCTGGCCGCGGAACAGGGCACCACGGTCTCGATGGTCATGCACGCGGCGCTGGCGGTGCTCCTGCACCACCTCGGCTGCGGTGACGACGTGCCCATCGGCGCGCCGATCACGGACCGCACCGACGAGGAGCTGCGGGACCTCGTCGGGTTCTTCGTCAACACCTGGGTGCTGCGCGTCGACCTGTCGGGGAACCCGACCTTCCGGCAGCTGCTCCAGCGGGTGCGCGAGAGGTCCCTCGCCGCGTACGAGAACCAGGACATGCCGTTCGAGCGGCTGGTGGAGCTGCTCAACCCGGACCGGTCCACCGCCTACAACCCGTTCTTCCAGGTGATGCTCTCCTGGCAGCCGCCCGTGCCGGCTCTGGAACTCCCCGGCCTCGCCGTGCGGATCGAGCGGCTCGAGACCGGGACAGCCAAGTTCGACCTGTTCTTCGACCTGCTCCCGGACGGCTCGGGCGGGGCGCGGTGCCGTCTGGAGTACGCCACCAGCCTGTTCGACCGGGACACGGCCGAGACCATCGCGCAGCGGTTCACCCGCGTACTGGGGCAGCTCGTGGCCGGCTCCGAGCGCGCGATCGGCACCGTCGACGTGCTCGGCGCAGACGAGCGCGACCGGTTGCTCACCCGGTTCGACGACACCGCCGCACCCGTGCCCGAACTGACGATCCCCCAGCTGTTCGAGAGCCAGGTCGCCCGGACGCCCGACGCCCCGGCGCTCGTGTGCGACGACCGGACGCTGACCTACCGGGAGCTCGACGACCGCGCGAACGGCGTCGCGTGGGAGCTCATCCGGCGCGGCGCCGGCCCCGAGGACCTGGTGGTCCTCGCGCTGCCGCGCACCGAGGACCTGGTGGCCGGCCTGCTCGGGATCCTCAAGTCCGGTGCCGGATATGTGCCGTTGGACCCGCAGTACCTCAGCGGGCGAGCGGAGGGCGTGCTGTCGGAGGCGGCTGTGCGCTTCGCGGTCACCGACAGCGCGACATGGCGGAGGATGCCGGGCAACGACGTCTCGGCCGTCGACCTCGACCACCGCGCGGACTGGACCACACCCCAGGGGGCGCCGGACGACGCGGCCCGGATCGCGCCGCTCGGGCCGGACAACCTGGCGTACGTCATGTACACCTCCGGCTCCACGGGCAAGCCGAAGGGCGCGGCGATCACCCACCGGGGCGTCGTCAACGGAGTACGGGAACTGGTGCGCGTCCTCGACGCGCCGCCCGGGTGGCGCATGCTGGCCGGCACCTCCGTCAACTTCGACGTCTCGGTCTTCGAGCTGCTGACCACCCTGACCACCGGCGGCACGGCCGAGGTGGTCGCGAACGCGCTGGCGCTCGCCGAGCGGGACGGCTGGGACGGCCATGTGATCAGCGGGGTCCCCTCGGTGCTCGGGGCACTCGCGGGCCACCTCCGCAAGGCGCCCGGCGTCCGCTCGGTCGTGTTCGCGGGCGACGTGCTCCCGGCCCGGCTGGTGCGGCAGGTCCGCGAGGCCCTGCCCGGCGTGCAGATCGTGAACTCCTACGGGCAGAGCGAGAGCTTCTACGCCACCACCTTCTCCCTCGCGGCATCCGAGGACGGGGCGGACGGCGATGTGGCGCCCATCGGCACCCCGCTGGGGAACATGAGGGCCTACGTCCTCGGGCCGGGACTGTCCCCGGTGCCGCAGGGCGTGGTCGGTGAGCTGTACGTGGCCGGCACCTGCCTGGGCCGCGGCTACCACGCACGCCCGGGTCTGACCGCCGAGCGCTTTGTGGCCGGCCCGTTCGGCCCTCCCGGTGAGCGGATGTACCGCACGGGGGACCTGGCCCGCTGGAACGCGCGGGGGCAGCTGGAGTGCCTCGGCCGCGACGACGGCCAGGTGAAGGTGCGCGGCTTCCGCATCGAGACGGCCGAGACCGAAGCCGCGATCACCGCGCACCCCGGGATCAGCGAGGCGGTCGTGATCAGCCGGGAGGTGCCCTCGGGCGGGCGGCGGCTCGTCGCGTACGTGGTGCACACCGGCGAAGGAGCCGTCGGCGACGACGGCGCGGGCGGTATCGGCGACGTGGACGTGCTGGCCGGGGCCTCGTCCGCCGAACTGCGCAGGTTCGTCGCGGCACGGCTGCCCGACTACATGGTGCCGTCGGCCTTCGTCGCCCTCGGCCGGCTGCCGCTCGGGCCGACCGGCAAGCTGGACCGCTCGGCCCTGCCCGAACCGGAGTTCCTCGGCGAGGCCTACCGGGAGCCGCGCACCGAGGCCGAGGTGATCGTCACCGAGGCGTACGCGGACGTGCTCGGTGTGGACCGGGTCGGAGCCGACGACGACTTCTTCGCGGTGGGGGGCGACAGCCTGCGGTCGATCCAGGTGGTGGCGCGGGCCCGGGCCCGGGGCCTGGAGCTCTCCACGCGGGAGATCTTCGAGAGCCGCACGGCGGCCCGCCTGGCCGAGGCGGCCTCCGCCCGCCGGGGCCGGGCGCCCGTGCTCGCGGAACTCGACGGCGGCGGCGTCGGGCCGATGCCGCTGCAGCCGGTGGCCCGGCAGGTGTTCGAGCACGGCGGCGGGACGAATCGGTTCGCCATGTCGATGGTCCTCGAACTGCCCGCGGGCATCGACGCGGACGGCCTCACCACGACGCTGGACGGCGTGCTCGGCCGGCACGACCTGCTGCGCGCGCGGCTGGTGCGCGGCGACGAGCCCCTTCTCGTCCCGCGTGCGGCGGGCGCCGTGCGGGCGGCGGACCTGATCCGCCGGGTCGACTGCGACGGCCGCTGGGACGAGCCGTCCTCGCTGGCCGCGGCGAGGGCCGAGCTGCACGACGCGGTCGGCCGGCTCGACGCGGAGGCCGGAAAGGTGGCGGACTTCGTCTGGTTCGCCGCCCCCTCGGGTGCCGGCAGGCTGCTCGTGGTGCTGCACCACCTGGTGGTGGACGGTGTCTCCTGGCGGATCCTCATGTCGGACTTGGCCGAGGCGTGGCAGCAGGTCCGCTCCGGCAGGACGCCTGAGCTGCCCGCGGTCGGCACCTCGGCCCGCCGCTGGGCGTCGGCCCTGGCCGACGAGGCGCTCTCCGAGGAGCGGGAGGCGGAACTGCCGTACTGGCGGGACCTGCTCGACGTCACCGAACCCCCGCTGGGCACCCGCGCCTTCGACCCGGCGGTGGACGTGTGGGCCACGGTCGACACCGTGCGCGTGCAGCTGCCCGCCGACGTCACCGAGGCCGTCCTGACCACGCTCCCCGCCGCATTCAAGGGCACCGGCACCGACGTCCTGCTCGCCGCGCTCGCCCTGGCCGTCGACCGGTGGCGCGGTACCGAACGCTCCACCCTGGTGCGCCTGGAGGGCCACGGCCGCGAGGAGGACCTCGTCCCGGGCGCGGACCTCTCCCGGACCGTCGGTTGGTTCACCAGCATGTACCCGGCCCGGGTCGACGTGCGGGGCGTGGACCCGGCCGAGGTGCTGGCCGGCGGTTCCGCGGCCGGCCAGGCCGTCAGGCGGGTCAAGGAGCAGCTGCGCGCCGTCCCCGGCAAGGGCATGGGGTACGGGCTGCTGCGCTACCTCAACCCGCAGACCGCCGAACAGCTCGCCGACCACCCGGCACCGCAGATCGGGTTCAACTACCTGGGCCGGATCTCCGGCTCCGACGTCCCCGGGCACCTGCGCGCCGAAGGCTGGGGCCCGGCCTCCTGGTCCGCCGAGCTGATCGCGGAGCCCGACCCGGATCTGCCCGCGCTGTCCGCGCTGGAGGTCAACTCCGTCGCCACGGACACCGCCGAGGGCACGCAGCTGCACGCCGCGTTCATGTTCCCGACCGGGGTGCTCACCCGGGAGCGGGTCGCCGAACTGGCCGAGCTGTGGGCCGAGGTGCTGCGCGGCATGGCCTCGTACGCCGCACGCCCGCTGATCGGCGGGCTCACCCCCTCCGACGCCCCGCTGGTCACCGTGAGCCAGGACGACATCGACGGCTGGGAGAAGCGCTACGGCCGGCTGGTCGAGGTGTGGCCGCAGGCCCCCGGGCAGTCCGGGATCCAGTTCCAGGCGGCCCTCGCCGACGGCAGCTTCGACGTCTACCACATGCAGTTCGTGCTGCACCTGTCCGGACACGTGGACCCGGAGCGCATGCGGGCGGCCGGCCAGGCCCTGCTGGAGCGCTACCCGAACCTGCGCTCCGCGTTCGTCACCACGGCCGGCGGCGAACCGGTGCAGGTCGTGGCGGAGCACGTCACCCTGCCCTGGCGGCACCTCGACCTGAGCGGCCTGACCGAGACCGAGCAGAACGCGGCGCTCGACCGGGCCCTCGCCGACGACCGCGCCGACCAGCTCGACCCCGCCCGCCCCCCGCTGCTGCGCCTGGCGGTGCTCACCTGCGGGCCGAAGCAGACCAAGCTCATCCTCACGGCCCACCACACCCTGTTCGACGGCTGGTCCTCGCCCCTGGTGATCACGGACCTCATCCGGCTGTACGCCGAGGCCGACGACCTCTCCCCGGTCCGCTCCTACGCCGAGTACCTGGCCTGGCTGTCCCGGCAGGACCGCGAGGCCTCGGCCGCCCGCTGGAAGACCGAGCTGGAGGGATTCGACGAGCCGACCCGGGTCGCCGCGGACCTCCCGGTCCAGGGGGAGGCGTCCTCCCTCGGCCGGGTCGAGGTGCCGCTGTCGATCGACAAGGGCCGCGAACTCGCCAAGCGCGCCGCCGAACTCGGCGTCACGCTGAACACGCTGCTGCAGGGCGCGTGGGCGATCCTGCTCTCGAAGCTGACCGGGCGGCACGACGTGGTGTTCGGCGCCGCCGTCAACGGCCGCCCGGCGGACCTGGCCGGTTCCGGCGAGATGGTCGGCCTGTTCATCAACACCCTGCCGACCAGGGCGCTGTGCCGACCGGAGCTGAGCATCGGCGACGTCGTCACCGACCTCCAGAACCGGCAGGTCACCCTGCTCGACCACCACTACTACGGGCTGGCCGACATCCAGCGCGCCACCGGACTGCCCTCCCTGTTCGACACGATCGTGGTGTTCGAGAACTACCCGATCGACCGCGAGGGCATCGTCGACGCCAACACCTCGGCCGGCTTCACGATCGACGCCATCCGCCCGTTCGCCGGCTCGCACTACCCGCTGACCCTCAACGCCTCCGACCCCTACCTGCGGCTCTCCCTGGACTACCAGACCGACATCTTCGACCGCGACGCGGCCGAGATGATCGCCACCCGTCTCGTACGGGTCCTGGACCAGGTGCTCGAGGATCCGAAGGCACCCGTCGGCGCCGTGGAGGTGCTGGCGCCGGAGGAGCGGGAGCGGCTGGTACGGCGGATCAACGACACCGCGCACCCGGTGGCGGAGGGCACCCTGCCGGACGCCTTCGAGGAGCAGGCGGCGCGGACGCCGGACGCCCTCGCGCTGATCGGCGAGCACGAGACCCTCACCTACGGGGAGTTCAACCGGCGGGCCAACCGGCTGGCGCACTGGCTGGTGGAGCGGGGTGCGGGCCCCGAGGCGCTGGTCGCGGTGCGGATCCCGCGGTCGGTGGAGCTGATGGTGGCGATCTACGGCGTGGTCAAGGCCGGTGCGGCGTACGTGCCGATCGACCCGGACCTGCCCGAGGACCGGGTGCGCCGGGTCCTGGACAGCGCCGGGCCGCTGCTGGTCCTCGACGGGGCCCTGCCGGACACGGCCGCGTATCCGGAGTCCGACCCCGAGCGGGTGCTGTCGCCGGACAACGCCGCCTACGCCATCTTCACCTCCGGCTCCACCGGGGCACCCAAGGGCGTCCCGGTGGCGCACCGGGCGATCATGAACCGGCTCGCGTGGGGCCTGGACCACTTCGACGTGGGCGTCGCGGACCGGGTGCTGCTGAGCACGACGGCGAGTTTCGACGTGTCGGTGCCGGAGCTGTTCGCGCCGCTCCAGGTCGGGGCCGCGGTGGTGATCGCGCGGCCGGACGGGCGGCGGGACCCCGGCTACCTGGTGGATCTGGTGCGGCGCGAGAAGGTGACGGGGGCGGACTTCGTGCCCTCACTGCTGGAGGCGTTCGTCGCCGAACCCGCGGCCGCGCAGTGCACCAGCCTGCGCTGGATCGAGGTGGCGGGCGAGGCCTTCCCGGCCGCGCTGGCCGAACGCTTCACGACGCTGCTGCCGCAGTGCACGGCCCACAACCTCTACGGCCCCACCGAGGCGGCCGTGGAGGTCACCGCCCACCGGTACGTGCCGGGCTCGGACCGGCTGCCGATCGGCACCCCGGTGTGGAACACCCGGGTCTACGTGCTGGACTCCGCGCTGCGCCCGGTCCCGGCCGGGGTGACGGGCGAGCTGTATCTGGCCGGCGACCAGCTGGCCCGCGGCTACCTCGGACAGACCGCGCTGACCGCGAACAGGTTCGTGGCCTGCCCCTTCGGAGCGCCCGGGACGCGGATGTACCGCACCGGCGACGTGGTGCGCTGGAGCCGGGACGGCCAGGTGGAGTACCTCGGCCGCTCCGACTTCCAGGTCAAGATCCGCGGCTTCCGCATCGAACTCGGTGAGATCGAACAGACGCTGACGGCGCACCCGGACGTCGGCGCCGCCGTCGCCGTGGTGCGCGAGGACCGCGCCGACGACCAGCGACTGGTCGCGTACGTGGTGCCGGGCGACGGCACGGCGGCCGCCGGGCCGGACGTCACGGCCGTGGCGGACCTGGCCCGGGAGCACCTGCCGGAGTACATGGTCCCCTCGGCGATCGTGCCGCTCACCGAGTTCCCCGTGACCCCGAGCGGCAAGCTCGACCGCAGGGCGCTCCCCGCACCGGACCCCACCGAGGCCCCCGCCGGACGGGGACCGCGCGACCGCACCGAGGAAGTCCTCTGCCGGCTGTTCGCGGAACTGCTGGGCGTGGCGGAGGTCGGCATCGACGCCGACTTCTTCGACCACGGCGGGCACTCCCTGCTGGCCACCCGGCTGGCCGGCCGCATACGCAACGAGCTGGACGTCGACGTGAAGGTCACGGCGGTCTTCCGCAATCCGACCGTCGCCCAGCTGGCGGCGCGGATCCAGGACCCGGCCCCGTCGCACCGCCCCAGGCTGCGTCCCCGGCTGGGCCAGACGACCGTTGAGGAGCAGCGTCGATGATCCCCTTGTCCTTCGCCCAGCGGCGGATGTGGTTCCTCTACCGCCTGGAGGGCCCGACCCCGACGTACAACATTCCGTTCGTGCTGCGCCTGGACGGGGCGCTGGACACGGCGGCCCTGGCCGCCGCGGTGGCGGACGTCGCGCACCGGCACGAGAGCCTGCGCACCCTGATCACCGAGAACGAGGACGGCACACCGGAGCAGCGGATCCTGCCCCCCGAGGAGGCCGTCCCGCACTTCCGGGTGGTCGACGCGGCCGCGGACGCGGTGGACGCCGCGGTGCGGGGGGCCACGCGCGAGGGCTTCGAGCTGGACACGGAACTCCCCCTGCGCACCACCGTGTTCCGCCTCTCCCCGCAGGAGCACGTGGTGGTGTTCGTGTTCCACCACATCGCCGCCGACGGGGCGTCGATGGCGCCGTTCATGCGGGATCTGCTGTCGGCGTACGCGGCGCGCAGGCAGGGCGGCGCGCCGCGGTGGGCGCCGCTGCCGGTCCAGTACAAGGACTACACCCTGTGGCAGCGGGAGCTGCTGGGCGACGAGGAGGACCCGGAGAGCGTCGCCGCCGAACAACTGGCCTACTGGCGGGGCGAACTGGCCGGGGTACCGCAGCCGGTGCAGCTGCCGCTGGACCGGCCGCGGCCGACGGCGGCCGGCCACCGCGGCGGTGACGTCGACTTCGAACTGGACGCGGAACTGCTCCGCGGGATCGGGAAGCTGGCCGCCGAGCACGGTGCCACGGCGCCGATGCTCGCCCAGGCCGTGCTCGCGGTGCTCCTGCACCACCTCGGCGCGGGCAACGACCTGACGATCGGCAGTCCGATCGAGGGGCGCGCCGAGGAACAGCTCGAGGACCTCGTCGGGTTCTTCGCCAACACCTGGGTGCTGCGCGTCGACCTGTCGGGCAACCCGTCGTTCGGCGACCTGCTGGAGCAGGTGCGGGACAGGGCCCTGGCCGCCTACGACCACCAGGACGTCCCGTTCGAGCGCCTGGTGGAACTGC
Organism: Streptomyces sp. NPDC058741; assembly: GCF_042746715.1. Classification (NCBI taxonomy): domain Bacteria; kingdom Bacillati; phylum Actinomycetota; class Actinomycetes; order Kitasatosporales; family Streptomycetaceae; genus Streptomyces; species Streptomyces sp. NPDC058741. Next base: position 39,300 of record NZ_JBHYQH010000035.1, read on the forward strand.
TGAGCCCGCAACGCACCACGGCGTACCAGCCGCTGTTCCAGGTGATGCTGGCCTGGCAGTTCGAGTGGTCGCAGATCGACATACCGGGGCTGCGGGTCACCCCGGTCCCGGCGGGCACCGGTACCGCGAAGTTCGACCTGTTCCTCAACATCGTCCCGGCCCCGTCGGGGGGCGCGTACGGGCGGCTCGAGTACGCGGCGGAACTGTTCGACCACACCACGGCCGAGAACCTGGTCGACCGCTACGTGCGCGCGCTGCGGCAGGTGGTCGCCGATCCCGGGACGCGGCTCGGTGCCGTCGACGTGCTCACCGGCGCCGAACGGGACCGGCTGGCACGCCTGAACGAGACGGCGTCACCGGTACAGGACGCGACGGTGGCGGAACTGGTCGCCGCCCAGGCGGCGCGGACACCGGACGCGACCGCGGTGGTCTGCGGCCGGACCGTCTTGTCGTACGCGGAGCTGGAGGCCCGCGCGGGCCGGCTGGCCGCGGTGCTGCGGGACCACGGAGTCGGGCCGGACACCCCGGTCGCCGTGGCACTGCCGCGATCCGCGGACCTGGTGGTCGCGCTGCTGGGCGTCCTCAAGGCCGGCGGCGCCTATCTGCCGGTCGACCCCGGCTACCCGTCCGCGCGCATCGGCCTGCTGCTCGGCACCGCCGATCCCGTGCTGGTGGTGACCGACCGCACGACGGCGGCGACCGTGGCCGGGTGCCGGCCGCCGGTACTCCACCTCGACGACCTGGACCTCGACGGGCCCGCTCCCGGGCTCGCGCCCGCCCGTACCGGGCCGGACGGCCTGGCCTACGTGATGTACACGTCCGGATCGACCGGCACCCCCAAGGGCGTCGCCGTCTCCCACGCCGCCGTGGTGAACGGGGTGCGCGACCTGCGCCGGATCGCACGGGTCGGGGCGGGGTCCCGGATGCTCGCCGGGACGTCGGTGAACTTCGATGTCTCCGTGTTCGAGGTCTTCACCGCGCTCACCACCGGGGCGAGCGTGGAGGTCGTCCGTGACGTGCTCGAACTCGCCGAACGCGGCAGCTGGTCGGGTACCACCCTCAGCGCCGTGCCCTCGGTGTTCGCCGCGCTGCTCGACCAGATCGGCACCGGCGCCTCCGACGGCCTCGAACTCGACGTGGAGACCGTCGTCCTCGCGGGCGAGGCGCTCCCGGCCGACCTGGTCCGCAGGGTGCGGGACACCCTGCCCGACGTCCGCGTCGTCAACGCCTACGGGCAGACGGAGAGCTTCTACGCCTCCACCTTCACCGTCCCGCGGCAGTGGGACGGGACCGGCGCCACACCGGTCGGACGGCCGCTGGCCAACATGCGTGCCTACGTTCTGGGGCCGGAGCTGGCTCCGGTCCCGCCCGGTGTGACCGGCGAGCTGTACGTCGGCGGCCTGGTGGCCCGTGGCTATCACCGCAGCGGCGGCGCGACCGCGGAGAGGTTCGTCGCCTGTCCCTTCGGTCCCGCGGGCGCGCGCATGTACCGCACCGGTGACCTGGCCCGGTGGGACGACGACGGCCGGCTGACGTACGAGGGACGAGCCGACACCCAGGTCAAGGTGAACGGCATCCGTGTCGAGCCGACCGAGATCGAGACCGTGCTCGCCCGGCATCCCGCGGTCGGCCGGGCGGCGGTCGCGGTCCGCGAGGACCACGGCGGCACCGCGCGGCTCGTCGGCTACGTGGCGCCGGCGGGCACCGCGGACGGCGAGGCCGGTTCCGGCGCCGGCGTGCCGGCGGCGGAACTGCGGCGGTTCGCGGCCGAGCGGCTGCCCGACTACATGGTGCCCGCCCACCTGGTGGTGCTCGACCGTCTGCCGCTGACCGCCAACGGGAAGCTGGACCGGGCCGCGCTGCCCGCGCCGGAGTTCGCCGGTGCCGAGTACCGGGCACCGCGCACCGCGACGGAGCGGGTGCTGGCCGAGGTGTACGCCGACGTCCTGGGCGCCGGACAGGTGGGCGTCGACGACGACTTCTTCACCAGCGGCGGCGACAGCATCCGGTCCATCCAGGTGGTCGCGCGGGCCAAGGCGCGTGGTGTGGCGGTCAGTACGCGGGAGGTCTTCGAGCACCGTACGGTCGCCCGGCTCGCGGAACTCGTCGAAGGCCGGGAGGCGGAGGAGCAGGTGGTCCTGCCCGAGCTGCCGGGTGGCGGCGTGGGCTGGGCGCCGCTGCCGCCGACGGCGGCGCACGTGCTCGCCCTGGGGGGAGGCATCGGCCGGTTCTGCATGTCCGCGATGCTGACCCTGCCCCACGGCGTCGACCGCGCGGGGCTGGTCGCCACCCTGCAGGCGGTCGTCGACCGGCACGACGTGCTGCGGTCCCGGCTCGACCGGGCGGACCCGGGCCTGCGGATGCAGCCGGCCGGCGGTGTGGACGCCGGCGCGCTGCTGCACGAGGTCCCCTACGCCGGCGCCGACGTCCAGGCGGAGCTGGACGCGGCCGCGGACCGGCTGGACCCGGACGCGGGCGTGATGGCGCAGTTCGTGTGGTTCACCGCGGACACGGGTGCGGGCCGGTTGCTGATCGTGCTGCACCATCTGGTCGTCGACGGGGTGTCGTGGCGGATCCTCGTGCCGGACCTGGTGTCCGCCTGGCAGAGCCGGGACGGCCGCACCCCCGCCCCGGCCGGGGCGGGGACGTCGTTGCGGCGCTGGGCGCACGCCCTGGCCGACGAGGCCGCCGCCCCCGAGCGGGTGGCGGAACTGCCCGTGTGGCAGGAGATCCTGCGCACCGGCGAACCGGTGCTGGGGGCACGGGAGGTGGACCCGGCGCGCGATGTCGCGGCCACCGTGGACACCGTGCGCGTGCGGGTGCCCGCGGACGTCACCGGGATCCTGCTGAACACGCTGCCCGCGGTGTTCCGCGGCGGCGTCGACGACGGGCTCCTCGCCGGCCTCGCCCTGGCCCTGGCGCGCTGGCGCCGCACACGCGGTGAGTCCGCCTCCCCGGCGCTGGTCCGGCTGGAGGGACACGGCCGCGAAGAGCACCTGGTGCCCGGCGCCGACCTGTCGGGCACGGTCGGATGGTTCACCGCCATGTTCCCGGTGCGGCTCGACGTCACCGGCATCGACCTGGCGGAGGCGTTCGCCGGCGGCCCGGCCGCCGGACGGGCGGTCAAGGCCGTCAAGGAGCAGCTGCGGGCGGTGCCGGACAACGGCATGGGCTACGGCCTGCTGCGCCACCTCAACCCCGAGACCGCCGCCGCGCTGGCGACGGAGCGCCGGCCGCGCATCGGGTTCAACTACCTCGGCCGGGCCTCCGGCGCGGACATCCCCGAGGAACTGCGCGGCCTGGGCTGGGCGCCGGACACCACGCACCCCGACCTGATCGCCGCGCCGGACGCGGACATGCCCGTACTGTCCGCGCTGGAGATCAACACGGTGGCCGCCGACACGCCCGGCGGCGAGGAGCTGACCGCGTACTTCGGCTTCCCCACCGGCGTGCTCGCGCGCCAGGAGGTGACCGAGCTGGCCGGGCTGTGGGTCCAGGCGCTGACCGCCCTGGCCCGGCACGCCACCACCCCGGACGCCGGCGGGCTGACCCCGAGCGACGCGCCCCTGGTCCGGGTGCGCCAGGCGGAGATCGACACCTGGGAGGCCCGCTTCGGCACGCTGGCCCAGGCCTGGCCGGTGACCCCGGTGCAGTCCGGGCTGCTGTTCCACTCCATGCTGGTCGCCGAGGAGACGTTCGACGTCTACCACATGCAGCTGGTGTTCCATCTGTCCGGCGAGGTCGACCCGGAGCGGATGCGCCGCGCCGGGCAGGCACTGCTGGAGCGCTACGACAACCTCCGCGCCGCGTTCGTCGACCGGGCGGACGGCGACGTGGTGCAGGTGGTGCCGCGGACGGTCACCCTGCCCTGGCAGCACCTCGACCTGACCGCGGCCCGCGCGGAGGAGCGGACGGAGACATTCGAGCAGTTCCTCGTCCAGGACCGGGCCGCCCACTTCGGGCTGAGCACCCCACCGCTGATCCGGCTGGCCCTGGTCACCCTCGGCCCCGGCCGGTCCGAACTCGTGCTCACCGGCCACCACGTCCTGTACGACGGCTGGTCGACGCCGCTGCTGATGCGGGACCTGATGCTGCTCTACGCGTCCGACGGCGACCCCACCGGGCTGCCCGGCACGCGAGGCTTCGGCGACTTCCTGGCCTGGCTCGTCCGGCAGGACGAGGAGGAGTCGGCGCGGGTGTGGGCGGCCGAGCTCGCCGGCGTGGAGGAGCCGACGCTGCTCGTGCCGCGCGCGGCCGGGAAGCACGGTGCCGCGGGAGTCGGGGACCTCGAGGTGGCGTTCGAGGACATGCCCGGCCTGACCCGCCGGGCCGCGCAGCTCGGCGTCACGGTCAACACCCTCGTGCAGGGCGCCTGGGCCGTGCTGCTCGCCCACCTCACCGGGCGGTCCGACATCGTGTTCGGCGCCACCGTGGCCGGCCGCCCGGCCGCCTTCATGGACGCCGGTGACATGGTCGGGATGTTCATCAACACCATCCCCGTGCGCGTGCGCTGCGAGCGGCAGGACACCTTCGCCGCCCTGCTCACCGCGCTGCAGGACCGGCAGGGCGCGCTGCTGGACCACCACCACCACAGCCTCGCGGAGATCCAGCAGGCCACCGGGCTGAGCACGCTGTTCGACACCCTGGTGCTGTTCGAGTCGTTCCCCGTCGACCGGGACGCCCTCGACCGGGCCAACACCACGGCCGGTGTCGCCATCACCGGACTGCGGCCGTTCGCCGGCTCGCACTACCCGATCACCCTGACCGCCGCGTCCGAACCGCACCTGCAGATGGCCCTGCAGTACCACCGGGACCGGCTGGACCGGGACGCTGCCGCGGGGATCGTCGACCGGCTCGTACGCGTCCTGCGGCAGGTCGTCGCCGACCCGGACGTGCGCGTCGGAGATCTCGACGTGCTCGGCGCGGACGAGCGGGAGTGGCTGCTGCGCACGGCGAACGACACGGCCGAACCCACGCTGGAGCAGGGCCTGGTGGCGGCCGTGGAGAGGCAGGCGCGGGCGACACCGCGGGCGCTCGCCGTCATCGGCGAGGAGCGCTCGCTGACCTATAGGGACCTGGACACGGAGGCCAACCGGCTGGCGCACTGGCTGATCGACCGCGGCGTGCGGCCGGAGTCGCTCGTCGCCGTCCGCCTGCCCCGGTCGACGGAACTCGTGGTGGCCCTGCTGGCGGTGCTGAAAGCCGGCGCGGCCTACGTCCCCATCGACCCGGACCACCCGCGTTCCCGGATCGACCACATCCTGAAGGACTCGGACCCGGCGCTCGTGCTCGACGCCGAAGCGCTGGCCGCGGACCGTTCCGCCTGCCCGGACTCGCCGCCGGCCCCGGCCGTCTCACCCGGGAACACCGCGTACGTCATCTACACGTCGGGATCGACCGGGACCCCGAAGGGGGTCGCGGTTCCGCGCGGCGCACTGGCGAACTTCCTGGCCACGATGCGGCGGCGGTTCCCGCTCACGCCCGGCGACCGGTTGTTCGCCGTGACGACGGTGGCGTTCGACATCGCCGGACTGGAGCTGTACCTCCCGCTGATCTCCGGGGCGGCGGTGGTGCTCGCGGGGAAGGAGACCGTGTCCCGGCCGTCGGCCGCCGTGGCGGCGATGCGCCGCCACGGAGTCACCCTCGTGCAGGCCACCCCCGCCTTCTGGCAGATGCTGCTCATGGACGACCCGGACGCCGCGCGGGGCCTGCGGATCCTGGTCGGCGGCGAGGCCCTGCCCGCGCCCCTGGCCGGGGCTCTCGCCGCACAGGCGGCCGAGGTGGCCAACATGTACGGCCCGACCGAGACGACGATCTGGTCGACGACGGCCCCCGTCGGGCCGGGACGCGGTGTCCCGCCGATCGGCGAACCGATCGGGAACACCCGGGTGTACGTGCTCGACTCCCGCCTGCGCCCGGTCCCGCGCGGGGTCGACGGTGAGCTGTACATCGCCGGTGCCGGCCTGGCCCGCGGGTACCAGGGCCGGCCGGACCTGACCACCGGACGGTTCGTCGCCTGCCCCTTCGGCGAGCCCGGCACGCGGATGTACCGCACCGGGGACCTGGTGCGATGGGGCGGGAACGGCCGGCTGGAGTACGTCGGGCGCACCGACTTCCAGGTCAAGATCCGGGGCTTCCGGATCGAACTCGGCGAGATCGAGCACGTGCTGGCCGCGCACCCCGGCGTGGCGCAGGCCGCGGTCGTGGTGCGCGAGGACCGGCAGGACGACAAGCGCCTGGTCGGCTACGTGGTGCCGGAGCCGCATACCGCGGCGGCCGACGCGGGCGCCCAGGTGGACGAGTGGCGCGCGGTCTACGACGACAGCTACACGGCCTCCGGGGACCAGGCGCTGGGCGAGGACTTCCAGCTGTGGCGGTCCACGTACGACGGTGAGCCGATTCCGCGCGAGCAGATGCGGGAGTGGCGGGACGCGGCCGTGGCGCAGGTGCTGCGGTACGCCCCGCGGCGGGTCCTCGAGATCGGCGTGGGCTCCGGGCTGCTCCTCGCCGGGATCGCCGGCGAGGTCGAGGAGTACTGGGGCACCGACCTCTCCTCCACGGTCGTGGAGCGCGTCCGGGCCCAGGCCGCGCAGGCCGGCCACGGCGGGCGGGTGCGGCTGAGCGCCCAGCCGGCCGATGACATCACCGGGCTGCCCCGGGGCGGGTTCGACACCGTGGTGCTCAACTCGGTCGCGCAGTACTTCCCCGGCGTGGAGTACCTGGACCGGGTGCTGCGCCAGGCGATGGAACTGCTCGCACCGGGCGGCCGGATCATCGTCGGCGACGTCCGCAACGCCACCACGCTGCGGGTGCTGCTGACCGCGGTGCAGCGGGCCGCGCACCCGCACGCGTCGCACGAGGAGCTGCGGACGCTGGTGGAGAAGGCGCTGCTGGCCGAGCGGGAGCTGGTGGTCGCCCCCGAGTGGTTCGCCGACTGGGCGCGTGAACACGCCGACGGCGTCGACATCCGGCTGAAGCCGGGGCGGGCGCACAACGAGCTGACCCGGCACCGCTACGAGGTCGTCCTGCACAAGCAGCCGGCCGACCTCCTCGACCTGGCCGGCCTGCCCGCGGCCGAGTGGGGCCGAGAGGTGTCCGACCTCGCCGGACTGCGCCGCCACATCGACCGGGCGGGCGACCGCCCGGTGCGGGTGACCGGGATCCCCAGCACGCGCCTGGACGCCGAGGTCACCGCGGCGGCCCTGGCCGGCGTGCCGGGTACGGCCGCCCGCTCCGCCGGGCCGCTCGATCCGGAGGAACTCGCCGCATGGGCGCGGCGCCGGGGCCGGTACCCGGTCCTCACCTTGTCGGGCGCGGACGTGCGCTGCTTCGACGTGGTCCTGCTGCCCGAGCGGCGGACCGTCTCCGGAGGGTTCGTGCCCAGCGGCGCGGCCGGGCGGACCCGGTCGAACCACCCGGGGCTCGCCCGCGCGATCGGCCCGCTGCTCGCCGAACTCCCCCGGCATCTGCGCAAGCACCTTCCCGAGTACATGGTCCCGGCCACGGTCGTGCCGCTCTCGGAGATCCCGCTGACGCCGAACGGGAAGCTGGACCGGCGGGCGCTGCCGGCGCCGGACCACGCCCGGGTGTCGACCGGCCGGGCGCCGCGCACCCGGCGCGAGGAGACCCTCTGCGCGCTGTTCGCGGAGGTCCTCGGCCTGGAGAAGGCCGGCATCGACGACGACTTCTTCGCGTTCGGCGGGCATTCGCTCCTGGCCACCCGGCTGATCAGCCGTGCCCGTGCCGAGCTGGGGATCGAGATACCCATCCGCAAGATCTTCGACCTGCCGACGGTCGCCGCGCTCGCAGCGTGGTCGGAGGAATCTGCCGCTCCCCGTCGCCCAAGCCTGCGCCTGATGTTCGGAAATGGAGTGAAGCAATGATTCCGCTGTCATTCGCCCAACGCCGGATGTGGCTTCTGCACCAACTGGAGGAAGGGGCGGAGACCTACAACATATCGGCGGCGTTCCGGCTGACGGGCCCTCTGGACCACGCCGCCCTCGTCGCGGCGATCGGCGACGTCGTCGGCCGGCACGAGATCCTGCGCACCGCGTACACGACGGGCGACGACGGTGAGCCCTCCTCGCGGATCCTGCCGCCGGAACGGGCGACGCCGCAGGTGCCCGTCACCGAGGTGGCGCCCGAGGACGTGTCCGCCGCGATCGACGGGGCCGTCTCCCACCGCTTCGACCTGACAGCCGAACTCCCCCTCCGGGCGCACCTGCTGCGCTGCTCCCCGCAGGAGCACGTGCTGGTCCTCGTCATCCACCACATCGCTTCGGACGGCAGCTCGGGCGCACCGCTGGCACGGGACCTGGCCGCGGCCTACACCGCGCGCCTGGAGGGCCGGGCGCCGGACTGGGAGCCGCTGCCCGTGCAGTACAAGGAGTACGCGCTGTGGCAGCGCGAGGTGCTCGGCGACGCGGCGGACCCGGGCAGTCCGGCCGCGGCGCAGATCGACTACTGGCGCGACGAGCTGGCCGGGGTGCCGCAGCCGCTGAACCTGCCGCTGGACCGCCCGCGGTCCGGGGAAGCCGGCTCGCGCGGCGACACGGTCCCCCTCACCGTCGCACCCGAGCTGGCGGCCGGGCTGCAGACGCTGGCCCACGAGCGCGGCACGACCATGTCGATGCTCCTGCAGGCCGCGCTGGCCGTGCTGCTGCGCAAGCTCGGCGGCGGGGACGACGTGACGATCGGCTCGCCGATCGCCGGCCGGACCGACGAGGCACTGGCCGACCTGGTCGGCTGCTTCGTCAACACGCAGGTGCTGCGCGTGGACCTCGCGGGCGGCCCGTCGTTCACCGACCTGCTCGCACAGGTGCGCAACAAGGCGCTGACGGCCTACGAGCACCAGGACGTGCCGTTCGACGTGGTGGTCGAGGCGATCAACCCCGACCGCTCCGCGGCGTACCAGCCGCTGTTCCAGGTGATGTTCGCCTGGCAGAACTTCGCCGGCAAGGACCTCGAACTTCCCGGGCTGAAGGTGGAGTTCGAGCAGGCGATCACCTCGACCGCCATGTCCGACCTGTTCTTCTTCCTGGCCGAGGACGCCTCGGGGGCCCTGCGCGGCGACCTCCAGTACGCCACCCGGCTGTTCGACCGTGCCTCGGCCGAGGCGATCGCCCGCCGGTACGTCCGGGTCCTGGAGCAGCTGGTCGTGGATCCGTGGGTGCGGGTGGGCGCGGTCGAGGTGCTGGGGGAGGGGGAGCGGGAGTGGTTGGTGCGGGGGGTCAATGACACCGCGTTCGAGGTGGCGGGGGAGACGTTGCCGGGTGCGTTCGAGGCGCAGGTGGCGCGTGATCCGGAGCGGGTGGCGTTGGTCGGTGAGGGCGAGACGCTGTCGTACGGGGAGTTGAACCGGCGGGCGAATCGGTTGGCGCATTGGCTGGTGGAGCGGGGTGCGGGCCCGGAGCGGTCGGTGGCGGTGCGGATCGCCCGGTCGGTGGATCTGCTGGTGGCGTTGTACGCGGTGGTGAAGTCGGGTGCGGCGTATGTGCCGGTGGATCCGGGGCTGCCGGAGGACCGGGTGCGGCATGTGCTCGATCGTGCGCGGCCGTTGCTGGTGCTCGAGGGGGAGCTTCCGGATGTGTCGGGGTATGCGGAGGTGGATCCGGAGCGGGGGTTGTCGCCTGATCATGCGGCGTATGTGATCTTCACGTCGGGTTCGACGGGTGGGCCGAAGGGTGTGCAGGTGTCGCACCGTTCGATCATGAACCGGTTGAAGTGGGGTCTGTCGTATTTCGGGGTGGGTCCCTCGGATCGGGTGTTGCTGAGTACGACGGCGAGTTTCGATGTGTCGGTGCCGGAGTTGTTCGCGCCGTTGCAGGTGGGTGCGGCAGTGGTGATCGCGCGTGCGGAGGGGCGGCGGGATCCGGGGTATCTGGCGGAGCTGATCCAGCGGGAGGGGGTGACGGGGGCGGACTTCGTGCCGTCCTTGCTGGAGGCGTTCCTGGCGGAGCCGGGTGCGAAGGGGTGCTCGAGTCTGCGGTGGATCGAGGTGGCGGGTGAGGCGTTCGCGCCGGCGCTGGCTGATCGGGCCGTGGAGGTGCTGCCGGATTGCGCGGTGTTCAACTTGTACGGGCCGACGGAGGCGTCGGTGGAGGTGACGGCGTGGCGTCATGTGCCGGGTCTGGATCGGGTGCCGATCGGTGCGCCGGTGTGGAACACGCGGGTGTACGTGCTGGACGCGGAGTTGTCTCCGGTGCCGGTGGGGGTGGCGGGTGAGCTGTATCTGGCGGGTGCGGGGCTGGCGCGGGGGTATGTGGGCCAGAGTGGTCTGACGGCGGGGCGGTTCGTGGCGTGCCCGTTCGGTGGACCGGGTGCGCGGATGTACCGCACCGGGGATCTGGTGCGGTGGGGTGGGGACGGGCAGGTCGAGTACATCGGCCGGACCGACTTCCAGGTCAAGGTCCGCGGGTTCCGGATCGAGCTCGGTGAGGTCGAGCAGGCGCTGAGCGCGCACCCGGACGTCGGCGCCGCCGTCGCCGTGGTGCGCGAGGACCAGGAGGGCGACAAGCGCCTGGTGGGTTATGTGGTGCCCGAGCCCGGCGCCGTGCCGGGTGACGGCGGTGTCCGTCAGGGAGAGGGGTGCCAGGTCTACGACGCCGAGTCGACCGGCCCGCTGCTCGCCGCCCTCTGCGAGCACCTGCGCGCCCGTCTGCCCGAGTACATGGTGCCGTCCCCGCTGATCCCCGTCTCGGAGATCCCGCTGACCCCGAGCGGCAAGCTCGACCGGCGGGCCCTGCCGTCGGAGCACGCGCCCGCCGTGGTCCGCCGGGAGCCGCGCACCCCCCACGAGGAGAAGCTGTGCTCCTTCTTCGGCGAGCTGCTCGGCGTGGAGAAGGTCGGGATCGACGACGACTTCTTCGCCCTCGGCGGGCACTCGCTCCTGGCCACCCGGCTCAGCGCCCGCATCCGCAGGCAGTTCGACGTCTCGCTGCCCCTCAGCACGATCATCAGGTACCCCACGGTCGCCGAACTGGCCGTGGTGCTGCTCACCGGCGGCGCCCACGACCAACACGCCGACCCGTTCGCGGTCGTCATGTCGCTCAACAGCGATCCGGGCACGGGGAAGGAGCCGGTGTGGTTCTTCCACGGAGGGGGCGGCGTGGGCTGGGGCTACTTCAGCTTCGTGCTGCACCTGCAGGACCGGCAGGGCTACGCCCTGCAGTCCCGCGGCTTCGACGGCACGGACGTGCTGCCGGGGTCCGTGGAGGAGATGGTCGACGACTACCTCGCCCAGATGCTCGCGATCCAGCCGGACGGGCCCTTCTACCTGATCGGCTGGTCCTACGGCGGCACCGTCGCCCACGCCGTCGCCGCCGAACTCGAACGGCGTGGGCACCAGGTCGCCTTCCTGGCCATCCTCGACTCCCTGCCCGCGCAGGAAGGCTTCGCGCAACTGGCCGGCCGCGCCGTGGCGGCGTACCGGGAGGACCTCGAGGGCTACTTCGGCCAGTTCGTGAAGACCGACAACAAGGCAGAGTTCCTGGACACCATGGCGAAGGTGCTGGCCAACAACCAGTCCGCCATGGCGAAGTACCACTCGCCGGTCTACAGCGGCGACGTGCTGTTCTTCAACGCGGCGCTGAAGGACGAGGGGTCGTGGGCGCACCTGTGGCGGCCTTACGTCCTCGGCTCCATCGAGGAGCACGACGTGCGGGCCACGCACGGCGATCTCCACATGCCCGCCCCCGTGGCCGAGATCTTCGATGTCATCAACCGCAAACTGGCGGACTGACGGATTGGGGTCGGTTGTGAAGCAACCCAGCACATCCGAGGAGCACGGGGACCGGGCCACGCTGCTGTGCGTGCCGTTCGCGGGCGCGGGCCCCTCCTTCTTCCATCCGTGGCAGAAGGAGGCCGCGGACCGGTGGCGCGTGACCTCGGTCGAACTGCCCGGCAGGGAGCGGCGCATCCTGGAGGCGCCGTACCGGAACGTCGTCGAAGCGGCAAGGAACGAGATCGACCGCATCGCCGCGGACCTCGGCGACGGCGCGCGGACCGTGCTGTTCGGGCACAGCCTGGGCGCGGTGCTCGCCTACGAGCTGACGCATCTGCTGAGCGCACGCGGCGTGCACGTCGGGCTGCTGGTCGTCAGTGGCTCGCCGGGGCCGTGGACCCAGCGCGAGAGGCGGGCGGCGGGCCTGCCGGACGAGGAGTTCCTCGCCCGGGTCGAGGAGTTCGCGGGGTTCAGGCACGAGGCCCTCGACCACCCCGAGATGCGTGAGCTGATCCTCCCCACGCTGCAGGCCGACTGCGAGATGCACGAGAACTACGTCCCCGGCACCGACGCGAGGGTGACGGTGCCGATCTGCTCGCTGCGGGGCCACTCCGACGGCCTGGTCAGCGCGGAAGAGGCCCGGCAGTGGCGGGACGCGACCACGGGCGCGTTCAGCTACGCGGAGTTCCCGGGCGACCACATGTACCTGGTCGACCTCGGCCGGGAGGTACTGGACGTGATCGAGGCGGAGTCCGCCCGGGCAGAGGCACTCGAGCGCCGTGTCAGCGGTGTGGCAGGGGCGTGACAGCCCCGGAGAGGACAGTGGGAGCATGAGAAGTCCAGCTATCGCGGTCTCAGGCCTGCGCAAGGCTTATGGCGACAAGGTCGTGCTCGACGGCATCGGCTTCGATGTCGCCGCGGGATCGATCTTCTCCCTGCTCGGTCCGAACGGCGCGGGCAAGACGACGACCGTCAACGTCCTGACGACGCTCCTGAAGGCCGACGCCGGTACGGTGCGGATCGCCGGGCACGACGCGGCGACCGCGACCAGGCAGGTGCGCGCGGCCATCGGTGTGACAGGCCAGTTCGCCGCGGTGGACGACCTCCTCTCGGGCCGGGAGAACCTGCAGCTGATGGCGGACCTGAAGCGGGTGTCCTCCGGTGGGCAGGTGGTGGCGCGGCTGCTCGAGCGGTTCGACCTGGTGGAGGCGGCGGACAAGCCGGCCGGGACCTACTCCGGCGGTATGCGCCGCAAGCTGGACCTGGCGATGACGCTGGTCGGCAACCCGCAGATCATCTTCCTCGACGAGCCGACGACGGGCCTCGACCCGCGCAGCCGGCGCACGATGTGGGGGATCGTCCGCGAGCTGGTGGCCGAGGGCACCACCATCTTCCTCACCACCCAGTACCTCGAGGAAGCCGACCAGCTCGCCGACCGGATCGCGGTGCTCCACCAGGGCCGCCTGGTCGCCCAGGGCACATCCGAGGAGCTCAAGCGCCGGATCCCCGGCACCCACATCCGTTTCCGTTTCGCCGGCCCGGGCGAACTCGACGCGGCGGCGCGGGTCCTGACGGAGGCCACGCGGGACGACGAGGAGCTGACCCTGCGGGTGCCGGCCGAAGGCGACACCAGGTCGCTGCGGGCCCTGCTGGACCGGCTCGACGCGCACGCGCTCGACGCCCAGGAGTTCTCGGTGCACCGGCCGGACCTCGACGACGTCTTCCTCACCCTGACCGACACCACGAGCAAGGAGGGGATCGCACAGTGAGCCGCGCCTCGTCGCCGCTGGCCGATTCGTCGATCATGCTGCGCCGCAACCTGAAGCACGCCGTGCGCAACCCCGTCGCGGTGTTCAACGGGGTCCTCTTCCCCATCGTCATCATGCTCATGTTCGTCAAGGTCTTCGGCGGCGCGTTCAGCGTCGGCGACGACTACGTCGACTACGCGACGCCGGGGCTGCTGGTGATGGCCGTCAGCTACGGTCTCGGCGCCACCGCGACGGCCGTGAACTCCGACATGACCAAGGGCATCATCAACCGGTTCAAGGTCATGGACGTCTCCCGCGGTTCGGTGCTGACCGGGCACGTGGTCGTGACCACGCTGCGCTGCCTGGTGGCCTGCGCCGCGATCATCGGGGTGGCCTTCGCGATGGGCTTCGACCCGTCCGCGAGTGCCCTGGACTGGCTCGGCGCCATCGGTGTCGTCCTGCTGCTCAGTTTCGCGGCCGGCTGGCTCACCGTCGCCCTGGGACTGGCCGCGAAGACCGCGGAGTCCGCGGGCCTCGCGTCCGTGCCGCTGATCATGCTGCCGTTCCTGAGCAGCGCGTTCGTACCCGCGGACACGATGGGCGTCGGTGTGCGGCAGTTCGCGGAGTACCAGCCCTTCACCCCGATCATCGAGACGCTGCGCGGCCTGCTGGTGGGCACCCCGTCGAGCGGCGACGCGATCGCGGCCGTCGCCTGGTGCGTCGGGTTCACCGTCCTCGGCTACGTGTGGGCGGTCTCCACGTTCAAGAAGCGGGCCTGACCCCGACCAGGCCGGTCGCCGTCCCCTTCCCCTCCCGAGCCGCCTCGGCGCATCCCATGCCGCCGGGGCGGCATCGTGCTGTCCGCCCGCTGCGGAGCGCGTCCGGCTGAACGCGCTCCAGGGACGTAGGCGAGAACGGGTCCGACACCACGGGCTATACGGCCCCGGGAGGCGGCGCCCGCCCGCCGCGGGCCGCGCCGAGGTCCTGCCGTGCTCGCCGGCTCGCGCTGCCGGGTCCGCCCCGGGGAGCACGGCGGCGGACCCGCCGGCTCACCGCGCGGACCACGCGCCCCTCGGCCGGCGAAGCCGAGCCCCGTCCCCCTGCAACTGGCCCGCGTCGAGCTGCGCGCCGGTCTCGCCGGCCTGCTGCGCCGCTTCCCGGCCCTCGAACTCGCCGTCCCCGCCGACGCCGTGAGGCTCAGGACCGACATGAACATCTACGGTGTCCACGAACTGCCGGTCACCTGGACGCGGACGGCCGGCTAGGACCGTCGGCCGCGCACGTCATGCGGGCGGGACGGCACCGCCGGGCTCACTCCCGCGGATCACTCCGCCGAGCGGCGAAGCCAGCGGAGCGGCTCCGCGGCACGGGCCCGGGTCCGGCGGGCGGCCGGAACGCGGACGGGGCGGCGCACGCCGACGTGGTGTCGGAGTACGCCGCCCCGGAGCGGGACGGGCTGCCGGCCCCTACTTCGGGTCGCGGCCGAACCGCGACTTGGACCAGTAGTAGCCGAGCACCGTCAGGCCCAGGCACCAGGCGACGGCGAGCCATCCGTTGTGGCCGATCTCGCTGCCGAGCAGCAGGCCCCGGAGGGTCTCGATGGCCGGGGTGAACGGCTGGTACTCGGCGATCGGCCGGAACCAGCCGGGCATGGAGTCGACCGGGACGAAGGCGCTGGACAGCAGCGGCAGCAGGATCATCGGCATCGCGTTGTTGCTGGCGGCCTCGGCGTTCGGGCTGACCAGGCCCATGCCGACCGCGATCCAGGTGAGCGCCAGGGCGAAGAGCACGAGCATCCCGAACGCCGCGAGCCACTCCAGGAGGCCGGCATCGGTGGAGCGGAAGCCGATGGCCACGCCGACGGCGCCCACGACCACCACGCTGGCGACCGACTGCAGCACGCTGCCGACGACGTGCCCGACGAGCACCGACCCGCGGTGGATGGCCATGGTCCGGAAGCGGGCGATGATGCCCTCGGTCATGTCGTTGGAGACGGACACCGCGGTCCCGATCACGGTGCTGCCGATGGTCATCAGCAACAGGCCCGGGACGATGTACGCGATGTAGTCCGAGCGGTCCGCACCGCCGCCGCCGATGCCCGCGCTCATGGTGTCGCCGAAGATGTAGACGAAGAGCAGCAGCAGCATGATCGGCGTGAGCAGCAGGTTCAGGGTCAGGGACGGGTAGCGGCGGGCGTGCAGCAGGTTGCGGCGCAGCATCGTGGAAGAGTCGCGCACGGCGAGGGAGAGGGAGCTCATCGGACAGCCTCCTCGGGCTGGCTGGGGATGTCGGTGGCGGTGAGGGCGAAGAAGACGTCGTCGAGGTCGGGGGTGTGCACGGTCAGCTCGTCCGCCTCGATGCCGGCGGTGTCCAGCCACTCCAGGAGGGAGCGCAGCTCGCGCTGGCTGCCGTCGTTGGCGACCTGCAGGACGAGGGCCTCGTCGTCGCGGGTGACCTCGCGCAGGGCGGAGGCGGCGGACTGGTAGACGACCGGGTCGGTGAAGCGCAGCCGGACGTGTCCGCCGGGGATGAGCCGCTTGAGCTCCTCGGCGCTGCCCTCGGCGGCGATCCTGCCGTTGTGGAGGACGGCGATGCGGTCGGCGAGCTGGTCCGCCTCCTCCAGGTACTGCGTGGTGAGGAACACCGTCACCCCGCCCGTGACCAGCTCGCGGATGATGCCCCACATGGTGTGGCGGGAGCGCGGGTCGAGGCCGGTGGTGGGCTCGTCGAGGAAGATGATCCGGGGGCTGCCCACCAGCGTCATGGCGATGTCCAGACGGCGCTTCATGCCGCCGGAGTAGGTGGAGGCCGGCTTCTTCGCGGCCTCGACCAGGTCGAAGCGCTCGAGCAGCCCGGCGGCGACCCGGCGTCCCTCGCTTCGGGACAGGTGGTGCAGGTCGGCCATGAGGAGCATGTTCTCCTCGCCCGTGATCAGCCCGTCGACGGCGGAGAACTGCCCGGTGACGCCGATGGCGGCACGCACCGCCTGCGCTTCGGTGGTGAGGTCGTGGCCCGCGACCCGGGCCTGCCCGCCGTCGGCTGTGATGAGCGTGGACAGGATCTTCACGGCGGTGGTCTTGCCGGCCCCGTTCGGGCCGAGCAGCGCGAACACGGAGCCGGCCGGGATGTCCAGGTCGATGCCGTCCAGGACGGTCTTGTCGCCGTAGGACTTGCGCAGAGCGGTGGCGGAGACGGCGGCCGGCGACGGGTGACCGTCATCCCGTTGCGACGTGGACATGACAGAAGACATGGAGTCCTCCATTCGAGGGTCGAAGGCTGCGAAGGCGGAAGTGGGTGGGGAACGGGGCCGCTCGAGGACGGGCCGCTAGGACGTGGCCCGGCGGACGTCGATGTCGCCCCAGTTGGTCCGTGCGCGGACCCTGACGGTGTCCTCGGTCTGCTCCGGCGCCTCGGACGCGGCGAGCGTGTTGCGTACGTGCCCGCGGTTGGAGCTGATGTCGAGCCAGGCGGCGGTGCCCTCGCGGATACCGACCTCGATGGAGCCGTTGGAGGTCTCCAGCCGGACGTCTCCGCGCGCGACGTCGGTGAGGCGGAGGTGCCCGTGGGTGGTGGTGCCGGTGACCGAGTCCTCGGCGCGGGCGATGTCGACGGCGCCGTGCGCGCCGTTCACCCGCAGCTCGCCGGTCACCGCGCCGACGGTCGTGGTGCCGTGCGAGTTCTTCAGGACGGCGGGGCCGTCGAGGATGCCGACGCGCACGTTGCCGGTGCTGCTGGTGATCTCGGCCGCGCCCTCGACCCGGTCCACGGTGATCGAGCCGTGCGACGAGGTCAGGTGCAGCGGGCCGGTGGTGTCGAGGCGGACATCGCCGGCCGTGGTCTTCACGCGGACCTCGCCGAGCCGGCCCTCGCCGAGCACGGTGCCCGCGGCGCCGGTCATGTCGATGTGCGAGCCCGCGGGCAGCTCGACCGAGACGTCGACGGTGCCGCTGCGGCCGAGGAGACCGGCCTTGGGCGTCCTCACCGTCAGCGCGCCGCTCGCGTACGTGATCTCGGTCTGATCGGCCGCCCGTACGTCCAGGTCCTTCTTCGGGTCGCGGGGCCGCACCTCGACGACGGTGTCGAGGCGGTCGCCCGCGACGAACTGGACGGAGCCGGCGTACACGTGGGCGGTGACCGAGATCGCCTCGGGGGTGTCGAAGGAAGGCATGGCTGTCCCGTCGTCGTGGGTCCTCAGGACGTCCCCGCTGGTGGGACGCGGTGTGGGGGAGGCGGCTGGCCGCGGCTAGCGCACCCAGCCCGTGAAGCTGTGCCCGACGCTCCGGGCCTTCTCCGGCGGGCGCGGCCGGGTGCCGCCGTCGACCGTGGCCGACACGGCCCGCACCAGCCAGGCGTTGACCGACAGGCCCTCGCGGCTCGCGGCCTCCTCGACGCGCGTCTTGAGGTGGGTCGGCAGGCGCAGGTTGATCCGCGCGGTGCCGCCTTCGTCGCCGTCGGCCGGTGCCGGGGGTATGAACGGTTCGGCGGGCGCCGGTGGTTCCGCGGGGGCGCCGGCGTCGGTGGGCGCCGGTGTCACCACGAAGTCGGGGTCGAGCCCGCGCAGCCGCACGTCGACCGATCCGGGGGCGAGTTCACGGGTGATCTCGTCCATCGCGGCGGAGAGCACGTTGAGCAGGGTCAGCCGGGTCGCCGACTCCAGAGGGGCGGTGAGCCGCTCGGCCAGCTCACGGGCGTCGTCTCCGCCGGCCTCGGCGGCCACCGCGAGTTCGCGGCGGAGGGAGTCGACATAGGGGGCGAGGTCCATAACGCCATCATGGCATCATCGTGGCGCTATGCGCAAGCGTGTCCGGCGCCTCCGCTGGCACGACGCCGCAGAAAACTTTCCTGCCTGCGGAAACGTGAAGAAGGGATCCCGGGTCATGGCGGCTCCGTGCGCGTTCCTGTGCCCGGGGATGAAACGGAGAGGCGCACGGCGGTGCCAGATGATGCCAAACGGTGCCACTCCTGTCGTGCGAACGATGCCGTGTGAGGTCCCCTCGGGTGAACACCCGCACCCACCCCACTCCGCACGGCGACGGCGGCCGCCCGGACCACCAGCGGGTCCGGACGGCCGCCGTCAGGCGCACCCATGGCTCAGCAGCGTCCGATGAGCCGTTCGTTTCCGGTGATGGCTCACCCCCGCCGGGCCGGGCCGAGCCAGGTGGACAGGGCCGTCCCGAGGGCGCAGGCGCCGGGCGCGGCGCCGCCGGCGGCGGCCGCCCAGGCGACATGGCCGTCGGGGCGGATCAGGAGCGCGGCCGGAGCGGGGATCTCGCCGACGGCCGGGACGAACCAGTGGTCGTCCTCGCTGCGCGCCTCGACGAGGTCGACGCGGTCGGCCCACCCCTCGGCGGCCGCCGCCACGCCGGTACCGCCGTGCAGGTCCAGCAGGACGGGGCGGGCGGCGTGCAGCAGCTCGTGGACGCGGGTGGCGCCGTCGGACGACTTGAGGCCGGCGTCGGGCACCCGGCGGCCCCCCAGCGGGTGGTCGCCGTCGGCCGGGTACCGGATGTCCAGCGCGGTGAGCATGTGGCGCAGGTACCGGTTGACGTCGTCGAACACCATGAGGGAGGCGAACACGTCGCGCAGCGCGTCCGTCTGGGGGCCGGGGCGGATCAGGGCCGCCTGCGCCCGGGTGTTGTGCAGCACGCGCTCCGCGACGGGGTGGCGCTCGGTGTGGTAGGTGTCCAGCAGGCTCTCCGGGGCGTGGCCGCGCACCACCGAGGCGAGCTTCCAGCCGAGGTTGACCGCGTCCTGCACGCCCATGTTGAGCCCCTGCCCGCCGGCCGGGAAGTGGATGTGCGCCGCGTCGCCCGCGAGCAGCACCCGGCCCTTTCGGTACTGGGCGGCCTGCCGCGCGGCGTCGGTGAACCGGGAGACCCACCGGGGGCGCCGCATGCCGAAGTCCGAGCCCGCGACCCTGACCATCGACTCCCTCAGCCGGTCGAACGTCACGGGTTCGCCGCGCTCCGGGACGCGGTCGAACTCGGAGGTGATCACCCGGTGCCAGCCCGGCTCGAAGGCGATCGCCGAGTAGTCGCCGCCCGGAGTGCGCCGCACCCAGACGTAGTCCTCGGGCAGATCGGGGAGTTCGACGTCGCCGATCAGCGCGGTCATCGTCGCCTCGGTGCCGGGGAAGCCGATGCCCGACAGCTTGCGCACCGTGCTGCGCCCGCCGTCGCAGCCCACGAGGTAGCGGGCGCGCAGCGTCCCGGGTGCCCCCTCCCCCGTACGCAGCCCGACCGTCACGCCGGCCTCGTCCTGCCGGATCGCGCTCACCTCGGACGACCTGCGCACCCGTACGCCGAGCTCGGCGGCCCGCTCCTCCAGCAGCCGCTCGATGGCGGACTGCAGGATCATCAGCGGGTAGGGGTGCCTGGACTCGGACTCGTCGAAGTCGATGCAGAGGCCGGAGAAGTGGCCCACCGGCTGCAGTTCGCCTTCCGCCAGGAAGCGGTCCAGGATTCCGCGCTGGTCCAGTACCTCCAGGGTGCGGCAGTGGATCCCACCGGCTCGCGACTCGTCCGACCGCTGTGCGAGCCGCTCGACCACCACCACGTCGGCGCCCGCCAGCCGCAGCTCGCAGGCGAGCATCAAGCCCGTCGGCCCGGCGCCCGCGACCACCACATCCGCGTCCATGCCGGTGTGTCCCACGTCGTTCCCCCCTCTGTTCCCCTGCGCCTGTGACGTCGTCGAGTCACGGTCACCGACGGCGCATCGGCCGGTCAACGAGCGCCGGCGCCCGGACGGGGCGGACCGCCGCCGCACTTGCCCCGTCCCGCCGGCGGGACGGTCCGCGAGCACCGGACGCCCCGGGCTCAACCCCATCGCAGGGCGGATGCCGGAGGCCCCCGGCACGGTGTGAGCGGACGGGAACTCACGCGACACTCGATTCGGCCATTCCAGGAATTCGTCTCGCCGGCGGGACAACGCAAAGGGCCCCCGGTGGTCGTGATGGCGGTGACGGTCCGGAGAAAGGGCCGAAAAGGACGCGAGCGGGAATTCCCGGTCGGCGGAGGAAGGAAAGAATGGCAATGGAATCGTCACAGGCCGCGCCGTCGAGCGCGCCGGCGTCGCTGGTGCAGGAAATCGCGAAGCTGTGGGGGGAACACCTCGGCCATCACGAGGTCGGCGCGGATGACGACTTCTTCGCGCTCGGCGGCAACTCGCTGACCGGAATCAAGATCATCGAACGGGTGTCACAGGACTACGGCGTCCAGCTGTCCGTGCGCGACTTCTACCTGGCGCAGACCCCGGCGCGGGTCGCCGCTCTGATCGAGCAGGGGAGGGGAGGGACGTGAGGCTGACGCCGGGTCCGAAGCGCGCCCTAGACCTCGACAGCGTCGACCTGTTCGACCTGGACCTCTACTCGTCGGGCGATCCGCACCCGATCTGGGACGCGATGCGGGCGAAGGCGCCCCTGCACCACCAGGTCCTGCCGGACGGCCGGGAGTTCTGGTCGGTGACCCGCTACGAGGACGTCCGCCGCGTGCTCAGCGACCACCGGGAGTTCACCTCGGAGCGCGGCACCGTCCCCACCCACCTCGGGACGGACGACGTGGCGGCGGGCGTGCTGCTGACGTCCACCGACCCCCCGCGGCACACCGAGGTCCGCCGGCCGCTCGGCTCCCGGCTCACCGCGCGGGCGGTGAAGTCCTGGGAGGACGGGATCCGCCGGACCGTCGTGCGCTTCCTTCAGCCGGCGCTCGACGGCGAGACCTTCGACCTGGCCGAGAAGGCGCTGCTCCTCCCGGCGATGGTCACGGGCCCGCTCCTCGGCATCCCGGAGCGGGACTGGGAGGAGCTCGTCCAGCTGACCGCCATGGTCACGGCTCCGTCGGACCCGCACTTCGGGGTGGGCAACGAGGCCGCGACCCTGGCCATCTCCCACCACGAGCTCGTCACCTACGTCAAGGACTGGGTCCGCACGCGGCGGGCCACCGGAGGCGAGGACGACAGCCTGCTCCACCACCTCATGAGCGTCCGCCCCGGCGGCGCTGCGCTGAGCGACGAGGAGATCGCCCTCGACGGCTACAGCATCCTGCTGGGCGCCAACGTGACGACGCCGCACACCGTCTCGGGCACGGTCCAGGCGCTCGCCGAGCGGCCCGAGCAGTACGAGAAGGCGCAGGCCGATCCGACACTGATCCCCAACCTCGTCGAGGAAGGACTGCGCTGGACCTCGGCCGCGTGCAACTTCATGCGGTACGCGGTGGACGACGTGCGGATCGCCGGAGGCACGGTCCCGGCCCGCGGGGCGGTCGTCGCGTGGATCGGGTCGGCCAACCGGGACGCCTCCCAGTTCCCCGATCCGCACACCTTCGACATCACCCGCCAGGGTGCCAAGCGCCACGGCGCGTTCGGGTTCGGACCGCACTTCTGCATCGGTGCGCCGCTGGCCCGGATGACGCTGCGCGTCTTCTTCGAGGAACTGCTCCGGCGGTTCGGTTCGATCGAGCTCGCCGGCGAACCGCAGCACCTGCGGTCGTACTTCATCGCCGGGATGACCCACCTCCCCGTCGTCGCCCAGAAACGGCACACGCCATGACGTCCGGCTCCTCCCCCACCGTGTCGCCGTGGTTCGTCCGGCCGCCGTCCACCGTCCACCCCGCCCGGATCTTCTGCTTCCCCTTCTCCGGTTCCGGGGCCTCGGCCTTCAGCGCCTGGCCGGCCGCGATCGACGACATCGAGGTCTGCCCGGTGCAGTTCCCCGGCCGCGAGAACCGCCTGGCCCACCCGCACTACGGCACCTACGAGAACCTCGCCGCCGACCTGGCCGGACACCTGGCACCGCTGCTCGACCGGCCGTTCGCGTTCTTCGGGCACTGCGCGGGCGCGCTGCCCGCCTACGAGACCGTGCTCCGGCTCGCCGACCTGGGCCTGCCCACACCGGACTGCCTGTTCGTGTCCGGCCAGCCGGCACCGCACGACGCCTCGCGCGACCGGATGCTCACCATGACCGAGCCCGAACTGCGCGCCGAGGTGGAGACGTTCCTCCGCGGCCGGGGCATCGAGCCGCGGCCCGACCTGGTCGACCTCGGCCTCATGGTGCTGCTCCGTGACCACGCGGCGGCGGACGCGTACCGGCGCGAGGGGCCGGTCGCGGTGGACTGCCCCGTCGTCGTCCTGCACTGGCGGGACGACCCCGACGTGCGCCTCGCCGACCTGCAGGGGTGGCGCCACTACGCGGACCCGGTCGAGTTCCGGGTGGCCGACGGAGGCCACTACGACTTCATGGACGCGCCGCACGAGCTGCGGACGTCGCTGACCCGTTGGCCGTGAGGGCGGTGCCGCCGTCGCCGAGAGCCGTACACCGAGGGAACCGGAAGGAACGCGTATGAGTCGCGCAGCCACCGATATCGCCGTCGTCGGAATGTCGTGCCGCTTTCCCGGCGTGCACGACCCGGCCGGGTTCTGGCGCCTGCTGCTCGACGGGAGGTCGACCCTCGGAACGTTCCCCGGGCAGCGGGCCGCCGACGCGCGTTCCCACCACACGTCCCACCCGGACGCCGCCACCCTGAACGCCGGTTCGTTCTTCGACTCCGTCGACGGGTTCGACGCCGGCTTCTTCGGCACGCCCGCGGCGGAGGCGGCCGCCATGGACCCCGTGCAGCGGCTGGGCCTGGAGCTGGCCTGGGAGGCCCTCGAGGACGCCCGCATCCCCGCGGCCTCGCTCGCCGGCCGCGAGATCGACGTCGTGGTCGGCGCCGGGCCCTCCGGGTACGAGCAGCTGCGCAGGCTGTCCGGCAGCGACCGGGACGACCACTACGCGGCGCTCGGCTCCAGCGGTGCGCTCGTCGCGAACCGGATCTCCAGCCTGTTCGACCTCCGCGGCATGAGCTTCTGCGCGGACTCGGGCCAGTCCTCCTCTCTCGTGTCGCTGGCCTTGACGTGCGAACGGATACGCGGCGGCGCGGTCGACCTGGCGATCGCCGGCGGCGTGCACCTGATCGTCGATCCGGAGACCGGCGGCGGCCTGGCGAATCTGGGCGCCCTGTCGCCCGACGGCCGCTGCTTCACCTTCGACGAACGGGCCAGCGGGTTCGCCCGGGGCGAGGGCGGGGTGTTCGTCCTGCTGAAGCGGCTCGACCTCGCGCTCGCCGACGGCGACCACGTCCACGCGGTGGTGCGCGGCTGGGGCGTCGGCAGCGGCGGAGCGACCAGCCGGATGCCGGATCCCAGCCCGGGCGGGCAGGCGGCGGCCGTGCTGTCCGCTCTCGACCGCGCGGCCGTCGGGTTCGACACGGTCGACTACGTCGAGGCCCACGGCACCGGCACCCGGCTGGGCGACCCGGCCGAGCTGTCCGGCCTGCGCGAGGTCTTCCGGCACACCGGCCGCCGCCGCCCCCTGGCGATCGGGTCGGTGAAGACGAACGTGGGGCATCTGGAGCCGGCGGCGGGAATGGCCGGTTTCCTGAAGGCGGTGCTCTGCGTGGAGCACGGCCGGCTGGTCCCGAGCCTGAACTTCCGCTCACCGAACCCCGCCGTCCCCCACTTCCAGGATGACTTCGAGGTCCCCCGCGCCCCGCGGCCCTGGCCGGGCGAGCCCGGCAGGCCGCGACGCGCGGGAGTGTCGGCGTTCGGCATGGGGGGCACCAACGCGCACGTGATCATCGAGCAGGCTCCCGAGGAACGGACCGAACCGCGCGCCGCGGACGAGGACGTGACGTCCGCGGGCGGTTCCGGGACGGTGCCGTGGGTGCTGTCGGCGCGGTCGGAGTCCGCCCTGCGGGAGCAGGCGGCCCGGTTGCGGGACCTCGTGGCCGCCGACGTGTCGCTGTCGGCCGCCGACGTGGGGCACTCCCTGGTGTCGACGCGGTCGCTGTTCGAGCACCGGGCGGTGGTCCTCGCCGGTGACCGTGAGGAGTCGCTGGCCGGTCTCGGCCTGCTCGCGGCCGGCGGCGATGCGGCGCGGACGGTCCGCGGGGTGGCCACGGGTCAGGTGGGCCCAATCGTCTTCGTGTTCCCCGGCCAGGGCTCGCAGTGGCTGGGCATGGGCGCGCGGCTGTACGCGGAGTCGGAGGTGTTCGCGCGCGCGATCGACGCGTGCGCGCAGGCCCTGGCGCCGTGGGTGGACTGGTCGCTGGCCGACGTGGTGACCGGTGCGCGGGGGGCCGCCTCGCTGGACCGGGTGGACGTGGTCCAGCCCGCGCTGTTCGCGATGATGGTCTCGCTGGCGCAGGTGTGGCGGTCGCTGGGAGTGGTCCCCGAGGCCGTGGTGGGGCACTCGCAGGGCGAGATCGCCGCGGCCTGCGTGTCCGGGGCGCTCTCGCTCGAGGACGCGGCCCGGATCGTCGCCCTGCGCAGCCGCTCCCTGACCGATCTGGCCGGCCTGGGCGGGATGAGCGCGGTGGCCGCGCCCCCCGGCTGGGTTCGGGACCGGCTGGAGCGGTGGTCCGGGAGGCTCTCCCTGGCCGCCGTCAACGGGCCGGAGTCGGTGGTGGTCTCCGGAGACGACGAGGCGCTGGACGAGTTCGCGGCCACGGCGGCCGAGGACGGTGTCCGGGTGCGCCGGGTCAAGGTGGACTACGCCTCGCACTCCCACCACGTCGAACGCATCCGCTCCCGTGTCCTGCTGGACACCGAGGGCGTCGCGCCGAGGGAATCGGCGGTGGAGTTCCACTCCACCGTCACCGGGGGGCCGCTCGACACCCGCGAGCTCGACGGCGCGTACTGGTACGGCAACCTGCGCTCCATGGTGCGCTTCGGCGAGGTCGTCGAGGCCCTGATGCGCGAGCGGGGCGGCGTGTTCGTGGAAGTCAGCCCGCACCCCGTGCTCCGGGTGGCGATGGAGGAGGCCGCCGACGCGCTGGCGGGTCCGCCGCCGGTGGTGGGCACCCTCAGCAAGCACGACGGGAGCGTGGGCAAGGTCCTGGCGTCGCTGGCCGAACTGCACGTGCGCGGGGTGCCGGTGGACTGGAGGCCGCTGTTCGCCGCGCACCGCCCGCGCCGGATCGGCCTGCCGACCTACCCGTTCCAGCGCCGGCGGTACTGGCTGACGGCTCCCGCCGGCACCGGGAACGGCCCCGCCGCGCGGGCGACCGGACCGGGCGCGAACACCAGGGCGGCCGGCCTCGACTCGCCCTCTGCGGTCCGCACGCTCGTGTGCGCCGAGACCGCGGCGCTGCTGGGCGCGAAGGGCGCGGGACTGCCGGGGGCCGCTGTGGAGGCGAGGTCGACCGAGACCTTCAAGGCGCTGGGCTTCGACTCCTCGATGGCGGTGGAGCTGCGCAACCGGCTCAACACGGTGGCCGGGGTGCGGCTCCCGGCCACCGTCGCGTTCACCCACCCCACTCCGCACGAGCTCGCCCTCCACCTCTTCTCCCTCCTCGCGCCCCAGGCGCCCGGTGCCGCGGAACCGGCGGGGGAGGGGCGTCTGGAAGGCAGCAGCGACGACGATCTCTACGCCCTGATCGACCGCGGATACGTGTAGCCACACCCGTTCTTCGAGCAAACCGTTCCGTTGAGGGAGGCCTGGTGGAGGAAGTCGACAAGCTCCGCTCCTACTTGCGACGTGCCGTCGGCGACGCGCAGGAGCTGCGCGAGCGGGTGCGCGAGCTGGAGGAGTCCGCGTACGAGCCCGTCGCCGTCGTGGGTGCGGGGTGCCGCTTCCCGGGCGGGGTGACGTCCCCCGACGAGCTGTGGTCGGTCGTGTCCGACGGGGTGGACGCGATGGGCGACTTCCCGCGCGACCGCGGATGGGACGTGGAGGCGCTGTACGACCCGGATCCCGAGGCGCACGGGAAGACGTACACGCGCACGGGCGGGTTCCTGACCGATCTCGCGGGGTTCGACGCGCCGTTCTTCGGCATCAGCCCGCGCGAGGCGCTGGCGATGGACCCGCAGCAGCGGCTGATGCTGGAGACGTCCTGGGAAGCGCTGGAACGGGCGGGCATCGACCCGGCCGGGCTGCGGGGGTCGGCGACCGGGGTGTTCACCGGGCTCTACCGGGTCGACTACGGCCCGCGGATGGGCGGCGGGGCAGCCGGCGACGTGGAGGGTTTCTCGCTCACGGGGACCTACGACAGCGTGGCCTCGGGCCGGGTGGCGTACGTGCTCGGTCTTCAGGGCCCGGCGGTGTCGACCGACACCGCGTGCTCGTCGTCGCTCGTCGCCGTCCACCAGGCGGTGCGGTCCCTGCGGTCGGGGGAGTGCACGCTGGCACTGGCCGGCGGGGTGTCGACGCTGCCGACCCCGGGCATGTTCGTGGAGCTCGCCCGGCAGCGGGGCCTGTCGGCGGACGGCCGGTGCAAGGCGTTCGCGGACGCGGCGGACGGCACCGGCTTCTCCGAGGGCGCGGGCGTGCTGGTCCTCGAGCGGCTGTCGGACGCGCGGCGCAACGGGCGCCGGATCTGGGCGGTGATCCGTGGTTCGGCGATCAACCAGGACGGGGCGTCCAACGGGCTGACCGCGCCGAGCGGGCCGGCGCAGCAGCGGGTCATCCGGGCCGCCCTGGCCGATGCCGGGCTGGCGGCCGCCGAGGTGGACGCGGTGGAGGCGCACGGGACCGGCACGAAGCTCGGCGACCCCATCGAGGCGCAGGCGCTGCTGGCCGCCTACGGGCAGGGCCGGGACCCGGGGAGCCCGCTGTGGCTGGGGTCGCTGAAGTCGAACATCGGCCATACGCAGGCGGCCGCGGGTGTCGGCGGCGTCATCAAGATGATCATGGCGATGCGTCACGGGGTGCTGCCCCGGACGCTGCACGTGGACCGGCCGTCGACGCACGTGGACTGGTCGGCCGGGGCCGTGGAACTGCTGACCGAGGCCAGGCGGTGGAGCACACCCGACGGCCGGCCCCGCAGGGCGGGCGTGTCGTCCTTCGGTATCAGCGGCACCAACGCACACCTGATCCTCGAGCAGGCACCCGGCACCTCCGGGCAGGTGCCCGAGAGCTTCGAGGAGGCACCCGGCACCTCCGGGCAGGTGCCCGAGAGCTTCGAGGAGGCGCCCGGCACCTCCGGGCAGGTGCCCGAGAGCTTCGAGGAGGCACCTGGCACCTCCGGGCAGGTACCCGGGACCCGCGGGCAGGTACCCGGGACCTCCGGGCAGGCGCCCGGGACCAGCCGGCAGGCGCCGGCGACCCGTGGGCAGGCGCCGGAGAGCTTCGAGGAGGCACCTGGCACCTCCGGGCAGGCGCCTGAGAGCTTCGAGGAGGCGCTCGGGACCCGCGGGCAGGCGCCGGAGAGCTTCGAGGAGGCACCCGGCACCTCCGGGCAGGTACCCGGGACCCGCGGGCAGGTACCCGGGACCCGCGGGCAGGTACCCGGGACCTCCGGGCAGGTGCCCGGGACCAGCCGGCAGGCGCCGGCGACCCGTGGGCAGGATCGGGTCCCGGCTCGTGAGGCCGCGGACCTCACCACCGGGCTGGTGGCCACCGGCGCCCCCGGGGCGGTGCCGTGGGTGCTGTCGGCGCGGTCGGAGCAGGCGCTGCGGGCGCAAGCGCGGAAGCTGCACGATCTCGCCGCCGCCGACGCGGACCTGCCGCTCGCGGGCGTGGGGCACTCGCTGGTGACGACGCGGTCGCTGTTCGAGCACCGCCGGGTGGTGATCGGCGCCGACCGGGACGAGCTGCTCGCCGCGCTGGCCGCCGTCGGTGACGAGGCCTCTCCCGCCGGTGCGCCGTCCGCCGTCGCGAAACCGGCGGGCAGGACGGTGTTCGTCTTCCCGGGCCAGGGCGGGCAGTGGATCGCCATGGGCAGGGAGCTCATGGAGTCCTCCCCGGTCTTCGCCGAGCGACTGCGCGCGTGCGCCGAGGCACTTCAGCCGTGGGTGTCCTGGTCGTTGATCGACACCGTGTGCGGCGGGCCACGGGCGGCGGACCTGGAGGACATCGACGTCGTCCAGCCGGCCCTGTTCGCGGTGATGGTGTCGCTGGCGCGGGTGTGGCGTTCGCTGGGGGTGACCCCGGACGTGGTGATCGGCCACTCCCAGGGCGAGATCGCCGCGGCCTGCGTCGCGGGCGCCCTGACCCTGCGGGACGCGGCCAAGATCGTGGCCCTGCGGTCCCGGCTTCTCGCCACGGTCGCCGGGCAGGGCCGCATGGCGGGCGTCCTGCTGCCCGAACACCGCGTGCGGGAGCTGCTGAAGGGGCGGGAGTCCCGGATCGGGATCGCCGCGGTGAACGGACCGAACTCGACGGCTGTCTCGGGCGAGACCGAGGCGGTCGAGGAACTGGTCGCGGCCTGCCGCGCCGAGGGCGCCCGCGCGCGGTTGATCAAGTCCAGCGTGCCCGGCCACTCGCCGCTGATGGACCGGTTCGCGCACCGGCTCCCCGAGGAACTGGGTCCCATCAACCCGCTGCCCTCGCCGGTGGCGATCTACTCGACCGTGACCGGCGGGCTGATCGACCCGATGGAGCTCGATGCGGCCTACTGGTACCGCAACCTGCGGGAACCGGTCCGGTTCGCCGCCGCCATGGGGCGCCTGGCCGAACAGGAGCCGGGCGGCGCGGTCATCGAGGTCAGCCCGCACCCGCTGCTCGTGATGACCGTCCAGGAGATCCTCGACACCACCCCCGGGGCCACCGGGTCCGTGGTCGGTTCGCTGCGCCGCGACGAGGGCGGCCTCGCGCGGCTGTACCGGTCGGCGGCCGAGGCCTTCGAGGCGGGCCTGGAGGTGACGTGGGAGGCCGCGTTCCCGGGCTGGGAGGGCCGGTGGGTCGAGCTGCCCACGTACCCGTTCCAGCGGCAGCGCTACTGGCTGGACACGCCCGGCGAGACCACCGGCGCGAGCACCTCCGACCACCCGCTGCTTGATGCCGTGATCGAGCTGCCCGAGGACGGCGAGCGCGCCGGGGTGGTGGGCGGCGGGCGCCTGTCGCTGGAGCGCCACCCGTGGCTGGCCGATCATGTGGTCCACGGCGCCGTCCTGGTGCCGTGGGCGGTGCTGGCGGAGCTGGCGGTGTGGGCGGCGCACAAGGCCGGGTGCGACACGGTCGACGAACTCACCCTGGAAACACCGTTGGTGCTGTCCCGCAGCGCCGATCGCGAGATCCGCGTCGTGGTCGACGGTGAGGGTGCCGTCAGCGTCCACTCACGGGCCGAGGGCGAAACCGGGTGGACCCGCAACGCCGTCGGGGCCGTCGGGTCCGGCGCCGTGGAGACCCCGGCGGCGGAAGACCTCGCCACCTGGCCTCCCCCGGGCGCGGCCGGGGTGCCCTTCGAGGACGAGTACACCCGGCTGTCCGCCCTCGGATTCAGCCACGGGCCACTGCTGCGCGGTCTGAAAGAGGTGTGGCGCCGGGGTGACACCCTGTTCGCGGAGGTGGAGCTGCCCGCGCCCGACGGCGCGGATCGCGGCCGGTTCCGCGTCCACCCGGCGCTGCTCCACGCCGCCCTGCTCCCGATCGGCCTCGGGCAGATCGCCGACGACTCCGTGCCCGGAGGCGGGCTGCCGTTCCGCTGCACGGGCCTGCGCCTGGACTCCGCCCGCCCGACGGCGCTGCGCGTGGCTCTCGCGCCCGCGGGGGAGAACGCGCTGTCCGTGACGCTCGCGGACCACGGCGGAGCCCCGGTCGGCGGCGTCGCCTCGCTGAGCCTGAGGCCCGCCGACGTCGCGAAGCTGACCGAGCTGGGCTTCGACCACCGGGACTCGCTGTTCCGGGTGGACTGGACCCCGCTCACGGTCGCCTCCGGCGGGGCCACGGGCCGGTACGCGGTGCTGGGAGCGTCCGGCGCGTACGCCGCCCCCGCCGAACCGCACGGGGCGGTCTTCGCCGGCCTCGGCGAACTCGCCGCCCGCGGTGGGGACACACCCCCTGTCGTCATCGCCGGCGTCGACCGCGCCGGCGGTGACACCGGTGACGGCGCCGACGGTGGCGGCACACCCGCCGCCGTCGAGCGCACCCTCCACCGGGTGCTGCGGTGGACGCGGGACTGGCTCGCCGACGACCGGTTCTCCGACTCACGCCTGGTCATCGTGACGCGTGAGGCGTTCCACGACGAGCACGTTCCCCACCCCGACCCCGCGGCCGCCGCGATCTGGGGATTCGTGCGTGCCGCGCAGACCGAGAACCCCGGCCGGTTCACGCTCGTGGACACGGACGGCCGGCCCGCCTCCCTGGCCCTCGTCCCGGCGGCGGCCGCAACCGGGGAGGCGCAGCTCAAGATCCGGGCCGGCGCCGTGACCACCCCCCGGCTGGCCCACGCCCCCGCCGTGCCCGCCGCACCGGACGTTTCCGCTCTCGGCTCCGGTTCGGTGCTGATCACCGGCGGTACGAGCGGCCTGGGCGCGATGCTGGCCCGGCACCTCGTCGAGCGGTACGGCGTGCGCCGGCTGGTGCTGACCAGCAGGCGCGGGGCGGCGGCTCCGGCGGCGGCGGCGCTGCGGGAGGAACTGACCGCGGCCGGGGCCCGGGTCGAGGTCGTGGCCTGCGACGTGACGAGCCGCGAGGCCGTCGCCGAACTGATCGCCGCGATACCGTCCGAGCACCCGCTGGTGGCGGTCGTCCACTGTGCGGGTGTGCTGGACGACGGCGTCGTCGAGACCCTGACCGAGGACCGGGTGGACGCGGTCCTCGCACCGAAGGTGCGCGGTGCCTGGCACCTGCACGAGCTGACCGAGCACCTGGACCTGTCCGCGTTCGTGCTGTTCTCCTCGATCGCGAGTGTGCTCGGCACGGCGGGACAGGCCAACTACGCGGCGGCCAACGCGTTCCTCAACGGCCTCGCGGAAGCCCGTCGGGCCCGGGGCCTGCCCGCGGCAGCGTTGTGCTGGGGCTTCTGGGCGGAGCGCAGTGAGATGAGCGCCGGCCTCGGCGACTCGGACGTCGTACGCCTCGGGCGGCAGGGCGTGCGGCCGATGTCGTCGCAGGAGGGACTCGCGCTCTTCGACGCGGCGGTCGCGGTGGACGAGCCGGTGCTGGTGCCCGTGCGACTGCACCTCCCCGCGCCGGGCACACCGGACACCGGCCGGATGGTCTCGCCGCTGCTGCGCGCCCTGGCGCGGACGCACGCCGGACCGGGCGGCCCGGCGGACCGGGAACCCGCCGGCGTCGTGCTCGCGCAGCGGCTGAGGTCGCTGCCGCCGGCCGAGGCCCAGGCGGTGCTCCTCGAGGCCGTGCGCACGCAGACCGCGCTCGTCCTCGGCCACGCCGGCACCGGGCGGATCGGCCCCGCCGTGGCGTTCAGGGACCTCGGGATCGATTCGCTCACGGCGCTGGAGCTGCGGAACGGACTGGCGGCGGCGACCGGCCTGAAACTGCCCGCCACGCTCGTCTTCGACCACCCGAACCCGGCCGCCGTCGTCCGGTTCCTGGGAGCGGGCATCACCCCGGACTCCGCCTCCGGCCCGGAGGGCCCGGCCGATCACCTGGTCCGGGAGATCGAAGGACTGGGCGCCCGGCTGGAGGAGGCGTTCCGCGCGCTCGCGGAGGAGGACCGGGCCACCATCTCCACTCTGCTCGGCGAGCTGCAGGGCCGAGTCCGTTCGATGGCGGGCGACGGATCACCGGTCGCCATCGTCGACCAGATCGGTGCGGCCTCAGCGGGGGAGCTCCTCGCGCTGCTGGACAAAGAGCTCGGCTAGGGGAAGACGATGACACACGACAACAACGCCGAGGTTCTCGACTACCTCAAGCGGACCTCGATCGAGCTGATCGAAACACGGGAACGCCTCAAGGAGCTGACGGACGCCGCGGCCGAGCCCATCGCGGTCGTGGGTGCCGCCTGCCGCTATCCGGGAGGGGTGACCTCCCCGGAGGAACTGTGGGAACTGGTGCGGACGGGTGCCGACGTCGTGTCGGACTTCCCCGACGACCGCCACTGGGACCTG
This sequence comes from Streptomyces sp. NPDC058741, assembly GCF_042746715.1. Taxonomy (NCBI): domain Bacteria; kingdom Bacillati; phylum Actinomycetota; class Actinomycetes; order Kitasatosporales; family Streptomycetaceae; genus Streptomyces; species Streptomyces sp. NPDC058741. The sequence continues at coordinate 71,538 of NZ_JBHYQH010000035.1, forward strand.
GGGAGCCTGTACGACCCGGACCCGGACCGGCCCGGCACCTGCTCCACGCGCTCCGGGGGGTTCCTGTACGACGCCGGCGACTTCGACGCCGACTTCTTCGGGATCAACCCGCGCGAGGCGCTCGCCGCCGACCCGCAGCAGCGGCTGCTCCTGGAGACCTCGTGGGAGTCCCTGGAACGGGCCGGTATCGACCCGGAGACCCTGCGCGGCAGCGGCACCGGCGTGTTCGCCGGTCTCGCGTACTTCGGGTACGGCAACCACTTCACCACCCCCGAGGTCATCTCCGGCTACGCGCAGACCGGTTCCCTGCTGAGCGTCGCGTCCGGACGCGTGGCGTACACGCTGGGCCTGGAGGGCCCGGCGGTGTCGACCGACACCGCGTGCTCGTCGTCGCTGGTGGCCGTGCACCAGGCGGTGCAGTCGCTGCGCCAGGGCGAGTGCGGCCTCGCCCTGGCCGGCGGCGTCACCGTCATGGCGATGCCGCAGGTGTTCCGGGAGATGTCGCGGCAGCGGGGCCTGTCGGCGGACGGCCGGTGCAAGGCGTTCGCGGACGCGGCGGACGGCACCGGCTTCTCCGAGGGCGCGGGCGTGCTGGTCCTCGAGCGGCTGTCGGACGCGCGGCGCAACGGGCGCCGGATCTGGGCGGTGATCCGTGGTTCGGCGATCAACCAGGACGGGGCGTCCAACGGGCTGACCGCGCCGAGCGGGCCGGCGCAGCAGCGGGTCATCCGGGCCGCGTTGGCGAACGCCCGCGTGCAGGCGGGCGAGGTGGACGCGGTGGAGGCGCACGGGACCGGCACGAAGCTCGGCGACCCCATCGAGGCGCAGGCGCTGCTGGCCGCCTACGGGCAGGGCCGGG